>DAYW01000025.1:0-370 GCA_002507085.1 archaeon UBA168
AGCTCGAATAACACGTACGCGCGCTTGCTTTCCTGAATGGGCGAAGGCGGGTTGCCCGCCCTAAAGCCCGAACCCCTGTCATAAACCAAGTTCAGCTCCTGATCGAGAGGCGCGAACTTGCCGTTGTGCTTAACTAGAAATCCTGCAGGACCGGCCTCGACCAGAACTCCTTCATCGGTCTGTCTCACAACGGGTTTTACCCCATCAGCGTATACGTCCCTGAGCTCGATCATGGGCACTATTTTCTCAACGGCGCCCTTCACTCTAAGGTCAGCACTGGCCATGCCCATCTCAAAGCTGAGGCGGCCGCCCTCGAAGGCCATGCTCGCTGACAGGTGATCGAACTCCGCGGCGCGCAGCGCTCCGCGTT
>DAYW01000025.1:405-3471 GCA_002507085.1 archaeon UBA168
CCCTCATAACTGTAATGAAGCCTAGGCCTCCAAAGCCCTCCCTGAAACTCGTCAAAAGCCGTCCAAAAAGAGCATTCGGAATAGGGATTTCTTATGAGGATAAGCCTCTCTCCCTCAACGCTGTAGCTGATGGGCATTTTCTATAATCGCGCAGTGCAATTAACCCTTTTCCTCCGCAACCTTTTTCTTATGTCGCCCTTCCCCTATTATGGAGATCAGGGAATATGACGTAATTCCAAAGGAAGGCTGCAACGTGATATTCGGGCAGGCCCACTTCATAAAGACCGTAGAAGACCTAGCGGAGGCGCTTGCGGGTTCCGTGCCAGGGATAAAGTTTGGCGTTGCATTTGCTGAGAGTTCGGGAAAGAGGCTTGTTAGATACGACGGAAACGACGAGGAGCTCGAAAAAGAGGCGGTAAAGCACATAAGAGAGATGGGCGCTGGCCATACATTTCTCATCATCATAAAGAACGCCTACCCCATAAACGTGCTTCAGGCGATAAAGCGCGTTCCCGAGGTCGTTAACGTGTACTGCGCCACGGCCAATCCCGTTAAGGTCTTTCTCGGAGCAACGGGCGAGTCGGTTGCAGTGCTTGGTGTCGCCGACGGCCTCAGGCCCCTAGGAGTGGAAGGNNAAAGAGAGAAAGGACCTTCTAAGGGAGCTAGGCTACAAGAGGGCATAGCGAGGGCCCCGATAAAATCAGAGCAGCTTTTTACCCTTGACCTCAGGAGCCCACAGGTACGTGACCGCAAATCCCAAGAACTCGAACGCCGCGATCACAAGCAACACCACGCTCAAGTTGTACGAGAAGAAGCCAACGGCCACGGCAACCGTCCCCAATATGCCTCCAAAGCGGCTCAGGGTTGTGGCAAAGCCGTGGGCGGTTCCCCTCAGCCTAGTCGGAAACACCTCAGATGGATAAGCGTACGTTAGGTTCGTGGGTCCCACGTTGTGAAACACGTGCATCAACGCGAATGCGGTAAAGGCTATGGCTGTCGCAGAGGCCGCGGAAGGCACGTAATGAGAGAAGATTGAGAAGACAACAAGGGAGAGCCCTGCTCCGAGGAAGCCAAGCTCTTGAAGCAGCCGGCGGCCGGCCTTCTCGACCAGCGACACGCATACGGCGAAGCCCGCTATGACGGGGATCTCCTCGAGAAGCGTTTCCACTATGGCCATCACGTAGCTGCTGGTTGAGGCAAATATGCTAGGGGTGAAGTTCCAAACTCCGTAGCTTGCGAAGTCATAAGAGAACCAAGCTAACGATGTAAATAGGGTTAAGGTGAGGAACTTCTTGTTGAACAGCTCGCGCAAAGACGACGAGCCCANNAGTCCACCTCAAGCCCCTCCACCGCCTGCTTGGCGTCAACGCCGGCCTCTTTAGCTATGCTCTGAGCTGACCTCTCCGCGTCTTCTTTTCTGCCCTTGAGAAGCAGCCATCTGGGGCTCTCAGGGAGCGAGTTTCTTGCTGCCACCACGATGAGCGGTATGACCGCCGCGCTGGCGTACATAACCCTCCATGAGATAGGGCCAAGGGCGTAAAACGGGATCGAAAGACCCAAGAACACCATGCTTCCGATGGTCCACGTGAAAATGTTGAGGACGAGCAGCATTCCCCTCTTGTTTTTAGGCGAGAACTCGCTCTGGATAGACGAGCTGATGGGATAGTCGGCACCTATGCCTATACCGGCACCTATCTGAAACAGGAAGAACTCCCACCAGCTTGTGGCTAGCGCGGTTAAGATTAGAAAGGCCGCGGTTATGGAAAGGTCGTACGTGTATGTGGTCTTGCGGCCGAACCTGTCCGCCAAATTGCCAAACGTCACAGCGCCAAGCAGCATGCCTATCAGTGCTGCCGAGGCCATGAGGCCAAGCTCAAGGCTTGTCGGGGCGAAAACCGCCCTCAAACCCCACTTGGGTATTGGAGAGGCCGTAGAAAATATGGTAAGCACGTAGCCGTCCATGAACATTCCCATTGACGAAAGCGCCGTGATCTTCCACTGGAACCTAGTCATCGGGATCTCGTC
Organism: archaeon UBA168; assembly: GCA_002507085.1. Classification (GTDB taxonomy): domain Archaea; phylum Thermoproteota; class Thermoprotei_A; order Marsarchaeales; family UBA168; genus UBA168. The sequence continues at coordinate 2,431 of DAYW01000025.1, forward strand.
AAGAGCTTTGGACAATTTGTCCTAAGGACTAACCCTTCTTATAAGCATTTTGGGATACTGGGCAAAGCGACCGTGCCGTCTCGCCACAAAGAAAGGCGGCTCGCTTGCAGCTACCGGTCAAAACTGCCAAGGCTTCCCTCGCCACCAGACCTTTTCGAGGGGCTTCTTTATCATGAGGGGTTTCAGGAAAGCTATGGCCTTTTCACACCCGTCTTCTCTTGACATCACCGGATCCTCGTGCTCATACGAGAGAACGTAATCGTAGCCAACCTCCACCAAAGCCGTTATCACCCTGCGCCAGGGCACGTCCCCCCATCCAGGGACCCTGAAACGGACCCCTCTGCCCCGCCTGTTCCAAGGTCCAGTTGAGAGCACGCCGTCGGCGCTGACTGCCTCCTTTACAACCTCCACGTCCTTTGCGTGAACGTGGTATATCCTGTCGCCGAACTCGTGAATGAAGTTGACCACGTCGATGCCCTGCCACACCAGATGGCTGGGATCAAAGTTGAAGCCGAACTCCTTCTTGTTTATGAGGTCGATGGCCCTCCTGGCCGTATAGCTGTTGTATATGACCTCTTGGGGGTGAACCTCGTGAGCAAACTTAACGCCATGCGCGGCGTAGTGATCCATTATGTCGCCCCACCTCTCCGCGAAGAGCTTGAGCTGTGATTCAAAGAGCTCCTCGTTCTTTGGAGGGTACACGTACCACTGACCCCAGTTCACCGAGCCGACGAAGCCCGTCACCACGGGCACGTCAAGGGCCGCGGCAGCCTCAGCCACCTTTTTCGCCCTTTCGATCCCGAACTTCACCTTCTCCTCCGGGCTTCCCCTGAAGACGTCATCAGTCGACGAGTCAAGCGGTCCCAGGACCAGCTGCGTCTCAGCGTGATCCGACAGAGCTGATATGGTGAGCCCGTAGCTTTCAACCATCCTCTTGAATGAGGAAGCACCCCCGCTCAGCACCTGGTCGACGTTTAGGTGCAGGCTTCCGATTCCCGCAGGGATCTCCACCGCCTCATAACCCAGCGATGAGACGTACTT
>DAYW01000025.1:3525-4557 GCA_002507085.1 archaeon UBA168
CTTAATAACCTATCGAGGCGGAGTTATCTTGTCCTTTCCCATCAGCGGTCTTAGGACCTCGGGTATGAGCACCGAGCCGTCCTCCTGCTGGTAGTTCTCAAGTATGGCCACGAGCGTCCTCCCCACGGCCGTAGCGGTGCTGTTTAAGGTGTGGGCTAGGTGAAGCTTGCCGTCTTTTCCCCGGTACTTTATGTTAAGCCTCCTCGCCTGATAGTCCGTGCAGTTGCTGCACGAAACCAGCTCCCTGTACTTCCCCTGGCCCGGTAGCCATCCCTCGAGGTCATATTTCTTTGCGGCAGAGGGGCCAAGCTCCGACGAGCAGACGTTCACCACCCGATAGGGTATGCCGAGCTGCTGGTATATGCCCTCAGCAGTGCGGATGAGCTTTTCATGCTGGTTCCAAGAATCCTCGGGTTTGCAGTAGACGAACATCTCAACCTTGTCGAACTGGTGAACCCTGAATATGCCCTTTGTGTCCTTGCCATGGGCGCCTGCCTCCGTCCTAAAGCAGGAAGAGAACCCCGCGTAGTACTTGGGGAGCTCCTCCTCAGGTATCGCGTCTTCAGAGTGAAGGCCAGCAAGCGGAACTTCAGCCGTGCCAGCGAGGTACAGATCCTCCCCCTCAACTTTGTAAACGTCCTCTCTTCCGAGTGGGAAGAAGCCAGTTCCATACATCATCCTTTCCTTTACCAGAACCGGCGGGATTACCGGCTTGAACCCGCGGTCAATGAGGTATCTCATGACGAAGGTCACTAGCGCGAACTCAAGCATGACCAGATCTCCCTTGAGGTAGGCGAACCTCGCACCGGAAACCTCGGCTGCTTTTTCGGTGTCTATGACACCGAGCTTCAGCCCTATATCCATGTGGTCCCTGGGCTTGAAGGCAAATTGAGCCGGCTTCCCCCACCTTCTCACCTCCACGTTGTCGTCGTCGCTTCTTCCAAAGGGCACGCTTTCGTGCGTTATGTTGGGAATCGTTAAAAACAGCGAGTCAAACTCCTTCTTCAAGGCGTCTATTGACCTCTCAAGCTC
>DAYW01000025.1:4620-8967 GCA_002507085.1 archaeon UBA168
TGCCTTCATGCGGGCCACCTCATCGGCGTTTGTGTTTCTTTCATGCCTCAGCTCTTGGACCTTCATCCCCTCCTGCCTTATCTTCCTGTCAAGTTCCACAAGCCTTTCCACGAGCTGCTTGGCATCTGCCCTTCCCCTCTTCTCCAGGTCTTTCTCCACCAGATCGGGATTCTCGCGCAACAGCCTTACGTCTATCATGATGGTTTAAGGCGGGTTACTTTTAACCATATAGGGAATCTCAGGGAATGCTTTTTTCGATTAGAGAAGAAGGAGCCTTGCAAACCGCCCCGAAACCGCTCCATAGCCCACGTTGTAAATCGAGCAAATTCCCCTATCTCAAAGAATGCTTTGCGTGCAGCACGTAGACCATACAACGCGCGGACCATATGCGATCAGATTGCCGAAAAGAGTAGACAGGCAGAGGTAGTCACGCTTCCAAGCGGCATGCGGATCGCCTATCGCGCTGCGCGTTCAAAGATTCGAGGGACCTGATCGTCCAAAAAGCCATGTCGCTGAGGACGGCGCATCTCACTGGCTTACAGGGTTACATGAGCCCCTTGTCCCTGAGGACCTTGTGAAAGGCTTCCACGTCTTTGCAGTAAAGGTTAAGGGACTTCAGCTTCTTCGGGTCGAGCTCGGATATCTTGGCGCTGTCCGGCAGCTCCTCCTTTCCTGAGCGGATGCAGAAAAGCTCAGGCGCAGGGAAGTTGAGCTGAGACAGCACCTCGACCTTCACGTCTCCAACCGTTGTGCTCTGCGAGTATAACACGTACTTCTTATCCCTGCCCGTCCTCCTTCCTTGGCCAAATACCCCGCTCACGTCGACTTCGACGTGGGGGTCAGTCCGTCGCGAGAACATCATCTTGATCAGCCATGGGACGGCGTCTTCATGCCCGCTTTACTTTGACGGGCTCTTATAAACCCATCGCGCCCTTGAGCAGCTTGCGCATGCTTCCGCTCACGGACACTATCTCGTTGTTCGTGAGAAAGTTCGCAGCCCTGAAGAGCTGCATCCCGGCGTTTCTGACCCTCACCACCGACAGCTCACCGTTTCTGTAGACGACCTTGGGCAACGCCTGCCAGTACCCGACTTGGCCGAAGTACTCCTTCAGCACCTTAACCGTTTCTTCAGGATCGCCGCGCACGAGAAGGTAGCGCTTCTTATCCCTCACGGTGGCCACCTAGTGATCGAGTCAAGCGCCCTGCGCTCCTCCATTCCCAATGCCTTCACCAGAAACGCCAGGAGGTCCCTCGGGTCTTTTACGTCCTCTGGTTTGGCGGGCCCAACCGTGAAGAGGAACCTGGTTCCCGGGTTCCTCTCGATTAGCCTGGAAAGCGACCAGTAGTTGTTCCCGTAATCCTTGAGATTGACGAGGACGGCACCCTCACTCGGCCTCACTTCTAAGCGCCGCGCGCGGGCGCTTATCGTGTAAACGTCCGCCCTGCCCTTGCCAAGCGGAAGCTCGATGACCTCATCGCCAAAGCCCCGGCCCTTTATGAGTATCGTCACACCTAGGCGCCTGGCCAACGCTAAATCATCGTCGTTAACAGCCCCTCTCCTAGCAAACGCTAGTCGATATCCCTTCTTTTTGAGCGCGGTGATCAGTTCCTTTCCTCCGGCCCTTAGATCTGGCTCAATGGCTTTCAATGTTTCCGCCCAGGGAAGCGGCAAAGAACCCTTTCGATCCTCCCTTCTCCGCTTTGCCTCCTGCCACGACCACCAGCTTGATCGTGTTGTCCCCGCTACCGATCGATATCCTGCCCTTTACCAGCTCCTGCTTGTCCAACCTCACATGGAGCTTCCAGCCCTCAAGCCTGAGCTCCAGGTCGTCCAGCAGCTTTTTCTTGTTATCAGGATCCGATGTTATCCTCTCAAAGAGCTGTTCCGCGGGCTTGCCCTCCTGCTTTACCCTCATAAGGGTTATGGGCTCCCCGTAAACCCCTTCTAGGTTTTCCTCCGCTATCCTTTCGCTCCCGGTCAAAAAGGAAAGGGCAGCCCTCAGCTTTTCCGGGTCTTCCGTTGCATGGCAGAGGACACTTACATCGACCTGCTTAACGCGCATTCGTGGTCAGCCATGCACGAAGGTCAGGAGCCCTCCTGCTTAGGCGCTCCCTTGGACATGAGCACGCCTATTTCTTTTAGCCTCTTGTATATCTTCTCTACTGCCTTGTACACGTCTTCCTCGCTTCTTGCGCCCGTGCAGACCATCTTCCCGGATCCGAATATCAGCAACACAACCTTGGGATCGCTCATCCTGTATATGAGCCCAGAGAACTGCTCCGGCTCGTAAAGCACGTTCTCAAGCTGAAGCCCCGCCTTCTCAAGGTTCACCTCGGACATCAGGTTTGCGCTTGCCACCACGTTTTGGATGTAGACCTCGGGTTTTCCCTTTATCTCAATGCCTTTTTCCTTCAGCGTCTTCACGATCTCGTCAACTGCCTCGTAAACGCCAGCGGAGCTCTTGGCACCAGTGCAGACCATCTTCCCGGATGAAAATATGAGCGTCGCGGTCTTTGGCTTCGAAAGCCTGAACAGCAATCCAGGAAATCTCTTTGGATCGTAGTCAACTCCAGGTATGGCCCTTGCTATCTGATACAGGTCGATGGTCTCGCGGAGCGATACCGAGGCGACCACGTTTTCTATCCTTATGGAAAACTCCTCCATATTTTCTCCTATATTACTTATCTACTTATATATAAATTAGGGCCTTAGGCCACTCGAAACTCCGCAAGCTTATTTACTCCCCACACCCGTTTCTAAGCTTGATAAAGGCTTTCGTATTCGACATGGATGGCACGTTGGTTGACTCTAAGGACGCAGTCGTGACTCAGCTTACCGACTACTCAATCAAGATGGGGAGGCAACCGCTTCCGCGCGATCAGCTGATAAAGCTCATAGGAAAAACCGATCGCGACATAGCCCGCGCCCTAGTGGGAGACGATGAAGAACTCATAGATGGGGCCATCGCCTGGTTCAACGAAAGCCACGAGATCTACTACGGAAAGCTCGCAAGGCTCTTTCCAGGAGTAGAGCAGTGCCTTCGGCTCCTCAGGGAAAAGGGCTACAGGATTGGGATCGCAAGCAACGCAACCGCGGAGATAGTTAGACGGTTCATCAAATGGTCTCAGCTGGGAGGCCTTATAGAGGCAACGGCCACGGCCGATCAGGTGCCGGGAAAGCCGGCTCCAGACATGATACTGAAGCTGGCGCAGGAGTTCGGTGTTGAGCCTTCAGAAGTCGTTTACGTGGGCGACACCGTTATCGACGTGATTGCGGGCAGAGCAGCCGGTGCCGTAGTCGCCGCGGTATCTTGCGGGGTAGATCCCATCGACGAGCTTACGCGCGCGAGGCCCGACCTTCTGCTTCCCCTCGCATCGTGGCTTTGCCGTGCGCTGCGGCTTTAGCTGGCTGGCAACCTTTCGTCCTGAAAAAGCCGTGCTGTGCGCTCGCCCTTTGGCGCTTTACGCGGGCACCGGGCTTACTAAAGCCCAAAAGCAGTTAATTTCGACCGCGGCAACGGTAACTTTCTTTTCTCCAAATCCCTTAGTTTCCAAACGGTTAAAAGCAGCCTAAGGTTGAAATCATGCCCTCGGTTAGGCTGGAAAAGATAAGCAAGAGCTTTGGAAAGAACCGCGTTCTTAACGAGGTCGACCTCGAGGTTAGAGATGGCGAGTTCATGGTCTTGCTTGGCCCCTCAGGATCAGGTAAGACGACTACGCTTAGGATCATAGCTGGACTTGAGATACAAGACTCCGGCCACGTTTACATAGGAGAAAAGCTGGTAGACTCTCTTCCTCCGCGCGAGAGAAACGTGGCCATGGTTTTCCAGAACTACGCGCTTTATCCTCATAAGACGGTTTACGAGAACATAGCCATGCCGCTGATGGCTAAGAAGGTCATCCCGGGGGAAGCGGATAAGAAGATCAAGGAAGTCGCAGAGACCCTTGGGATATCAGAGCTCCTTGGCAGGTATCCCAGGCAACTTTCCGGCGGTCAACAGCAAAGGGTGGCACTGGCACGCGCCTTGGTGAAGGAACCAGATGTTTTCCTGATGGATGAACCGCTGTCAAACCTTGACGCCAAGCTTAGGGTTTCGGCCAGAACCTTCCTCAAATCGCTTCAAAGAAGGCTAAGGATAACGACGGTTTACGTTACCCATGATCAGGCAGAGGCAATGGCAATGGCAGACAGGGTGGCGCTGATATCTGATGGCATCGTGCAACAGCTGGGCACCCCGTCTGAGCTTTACTTCAGGCCGGTTAACGAGTTCGTCGCGGGCTTCCTCGGCAGTCCTCCCATAAACCTCATGAAGGCCACGGCCGAAAGAGGGGTAGTTAAGGCTCCCG
>DAYW01000025.1:8975-9130 GCA_002507085.1 archaeon UBA168
GGAGAGGTAGCCGTGGGAGTAAGGCCCGAGGACGTAAACGTGGACGAGGGCGAAACGCTGGGAAGAGTTAAGGTCGTTGAGCCACTCGGCTCCGAGACCATAGTCACGCTCGAGGTTGCCAACAACACCATCGTGGCACGGATGCTTGGCAACTC
>DAYW01000016.1 GCA_002507085.1 archaeon UBA168
ATGCGAGAGCCCTCGACGGCCTTCATGAACATGCCGTCGTGAAGCCACCGATCGAAAACTTCGGCTATGTAGTCGCCCCAAGGCCATGTGTCCCGCGTCATGTCCGCTATTTCTTGTCTGTCACCTTCTGAGACCGCAGCTATCTGCATGCAGAGCTTGATTATACAGCTAATATCCCTTTCCCAGCGCTTCAAGCCCAATGAAGGCCGCTATCACAAGCGCAATGCCGATGGCTGACTCGTTTTGAGCACCGGCAAATAAGCTGACGAATAAGAAGTCGAGTGGGTGGAAAGAGTTATAGGGAAGGTCCAGAGGATCTGCATGATTGGAGCACTGCCAGCGCCATCATACCCAAGGCCCTACGCCCTGGGGGAGGCGCTGAGAAAAAAGAAAAGCAACGTTGACTCGCTCCTAAACCGCTACGTTTCCGACTTGGTCGACACGCAGAGAAAGGCATCGCTCGATGCTCTAACGGATGGAAGGCTGCTTTGGGACAACGTTGTTGAGGGAAGCGCCTCGCTCCTTTCCGGCTGGCAAAAAGGGGATCTAACGCGCTTCTTCGACAACAACTACTTCTACAGAAGGCCCATCAAGTCCCAGCTCAGGCCCCTTTCACTGGAGCCCGAGCTCAAGCTCATGCCCTGGCCTAACAGGCTATTCACCGTTTTAGGTCCTTTTTCGTTTAGCAAGCTTTCCTCTGGGGAAAGCGCCGTGGACTGGGATTACGCACGCGCCCTCTCGGCCGTCCTTAAGGGATATGAGGGATGGCTGGCCATCCAAGAGCCATCCATTTTAGAGGGAGGATTTCCAGAGGACCTTAAAGCCGCCCTTGAGCTTTTTCCAAAGTCCGCAAAAAAGCTCCTGATGGTCTACTTCCGGCCTTTTTCGGCGCTTTACGAAAAGCTGCTTGACCTTCCTGTGGAGGGGCTTTGGCTTGATTGCATTGCCGATCCCTCATGGCAGGCGACCTTAAAAGAGCTGGGACAGAAGCGCATAACGGCGCTCGGGCTCATCGACGCTCGCAACACCAAGCTTGAAAACCCAGATGACGTGCTTCGTGCCGCCTCATCTCTGGAGGCGACCGGAGAGGTTTACGTCGCACCCAACTGGGGCTTTGACATAATCCCCTATCCCGTTTCAAAGCAGAAGACGAGGATTCTAGGGGCGATCAAAAGGAGGAGTGAGGTGAGCTAAATGCTGTTTCCCACAAGCGTAATAGGAAGCTATCCAAAGCCAAAGTGGCTGCTGAGAACGCTTTCAAATCCAAAGGCAAGCTCGGAAGAGAAGGCGCGCGCCCTAGACGATGCGGTGAGGCTTGTCATAAAGGAACAGGAGCTGGCAGGCGTTGACATACCCAGCGACGGGGAGATGAGAAGGGTCGAAATGACGGAGTACTTCACAGAACGCATAGGTGGCTTCACGTTCAAGGGGCCCGTGAGAGTTTGGGGCAATAACTACTTCAACAAGGCGGCCGTCGTGGGCAAGGTGTACTACAAGTCCCCCATGCTGGTTGATGAGTTCCTCTTTGCCAGGCAGTCCACAAACAAGAGGATAAAAGTGCCCATAACCGGCCCGTACACCATAGCTGACTGGTCCTTTAACGAGTACTACAGGGACAAAAGAGAGCTGGCCCTCGACTTGGCATCCGTGATAAGGCAGGAGATCCAGTCCTTGGCCAAAGCAGGAGCCGACTTCATACAGATAGATGAGCCAGCTATGTCCACGCATCCGGAGGAGGTTCCTTGGGCGGTGGAAACCCTGAACGAGGTGGTGAAGGGCATAAACGGCGTGAAGTTCGGCGTGCACATATGCTACGGGAACTACCGCGCGCTCTTTCCCTATATCCTTGAGGCAAAGGTAGACCAGTTCGCGCTTGAGTTCACCAACAGGAGGTTCCGGGACCTAGACCTCCTAAAGGAGTACTCCTACGACAAAGAGCTGGGGCTTGGCGTGATAGACGTTCACAACAGCAGGATCGAAACAGTGGAGGAGGTGAAGTACGGAATAGGGGAGGCGCTCAAGGTGCTCCCTCCAGAGAAGATTTACGTGAACCCCGACTGCGGGCTAAAGCTGCTCGACAAGACCGTCGCCTTCGAGAAGCTCAAGGTAATGGTGAGGGGGGCCAGGGAGATGGAGGCCGAGATAAGTGGGAACGGAAAGCGGTGAGGGCTTGAAAACGCCTCTGGCCCCTCTCGAAGAGGAGCTGGGGGCCAAGTTTCAGGACTTCCACGGCTGGCTTACCCCCCTGTACTTTTCCTCCATATCCTCAGAGGCGCTGGCGGTCAGGAACTCTGCCGGCGTCTTCGACGTTTCTCACATGGGAAGGCTTTTCATCCCGGCCGAAAGCGTCGATAAGCTGGGACCGCTCTTCACGAACAACGTCGAATCGACGAAGATGGGCAGGATGAAGTACTCCTTCATGCTTCGCGACGACGGCATCATAATCGACGACGTCGTCTCCTACGGCCTTCAAGACGGTGTGCTTCTGGTGGTGAACGCCTCCGCCTACGACGCGGACGTGGAGTGGCTCAGGGAGCACCGCGTGAACGTTCAGGAGATAACGCGCGATACCGCCATGATAGCTGTGCAGGGGCCAAAGTCGCCATCGCTGGCCAGCTCGCTGGGCTTCAGGCTTGGCCAGTGGTTTTCCTTCGAACCCATAAAAGGATGGGAGCGGTGCTGGATCAGCGGCATTGTCTCTAGGTCTGGATACACGGGCGAGGACGGCTTTGAGGTCATTGGCTCCCCGCAGCTGGTACAGGAGGTCTACAAGAAGGCGCTGGCCCTTGGGGCATCGCCAGCTGGACTAGGGGCACGCGACGTGCTGCGCATAGAGGCGGGATATACCCTTTCGGGAGCCGAGACCTCTGGCAGAACTCCGCTTGACATAGGAGGGGGACGCTTCATAAAGTGGGAAAAGGACTTCATCGGCAAGAGCGCCATAGAGGGAAAAAGGGAAAGGTCGCTCTTCGGCTTCGTGGCCGACCAGGGCATACCCAGGGCCGGCTTCGTATCAGAGCTGGCACTGATAACCTCAGGGACCTTCAGTCCCACTCTCAAGAAGGGCATCGCCATAGTCGTCCCGGAAAACGGCGCCCCACCTCCGGGCACCCCCATGACCTTCACGGATCCCGTCACGAACAGAAGGATAAGCGGAAAGGCCACCACCCTCCCCTTCGTGCCCTGGCGTTATCCCATGCGCTAGGGCCGTTGCTGTCCGCGTTTAGCAAATCCCATAAAAGGCGCTTCTCGACAAAAAGGCCTAGTCCCTGTTCAGCAGCATTTCTTTGAGGGCGTAGTACGAGGAGAAGTCCACTCCGTAGACAAGGCCTAACACATCCGGGAAAGCGGACTTAACCCTTTGCACCATGATGTCCCTGTCGTCGATGAAAACCGTCTCGCTCGGCGATATCGCTATCCCATCCTTCGCGAAATCCGCGTATATCTCCTTAAGCATCACGTCCTTGTAAGGGTGCGGCTCTATCTTCGGATGCGTGAAGTAGCTCAACAGGCCCAGGCCTTCCAAGACCTTAGACGGCAACCCGGGGTCGTTCCAGCTTGCCAGCGAGAGGTAAATTCCCTTATCTTTGCACGCATTTAAGAAATCCCTGATGCCCTCCCTCAGCTTAACAGTGGTGCCATCTCCGGAGAAGAAGCAGTCCTTTCCCAGCTTTATGGGCTCCGGAAGGACGGATGACGTCTTCGGGTAATCCCATATGGTGCCGTCTAAGTCCAGCACCACCAGCTTGTAGCGCATCTTGTGTAAAAACGGCCTCCCGTTATAAGGTGCTCGCTTAAGCGGGGCAGGGTCAAGCCAACGCTTACGTTCGGCGAAAGGNNAGTCGGCGAGCGGAAAGCAAATCCAGCTGGCATCATCCTACCCGTGAAGGACGTGGGCTTTCAAGGCCTTGGTAAAAACCCACTGTCATCTTCACGGTTTTGTCCCACGTGAAGCCGCGCGCGTAAGAGATGGCAGCTGATCCAGCGTGATGATGCTTGTCCAGAAGCTCAACGGCCTGGTCCACTAAGGTGCTTTCATCGGCGACAACGGCANNGACGTGATTTTGGGTATGCGAGCGGACTTGGGGACGAGGACGGGCGTGCCCACTGCAAGCGACTCCAATATGGGAAGTCCAAAGCCCTCCGCCTTCACCACGTGAAGAAGGGCAGCGACGCGGCTCAAAGCAAGCGCCAAGAGGTCATCGCTCAGATCGGCGTGAATCACAACGCTATGCCTCACGCCAAACCTCTCGCTTTCTGACAGCACGAGGCCTGAGTCGGCGCGCGACGTGAAGACGTGAAGCTTGCAGTTCCTCTCTTTCCTTATCTCAGAAAATACGCGCATGAGACCCGTCAAGTCCTTGTGCTTGTTGTGAACCAGACCCACAAAAGCGAGGTCTGACCGCTCCGACGAAAAAGGGTCGACCTTTAGGAAGGCATCCGCGACGCCAAGCGGTATCACGCTTTCAAGCTTTGAGGCGTCCCAAACCTCGTGCGCTTCGGCATACGCACGCAGCTCTTCCCTCGTTTCCTCGCTGTTGTAGATTATGCCTGATGCCCTTTCGTAATTATGAATGGAAAGCAGGAAAAGGGCGCGATCCGCAACGCCCCCGTACTCCAAGGGAAAGAGGTCGTGCCATGTAATAAGCCCCTTTGCCCCTGCCGGCAACGCCAATGGAACGTATGAGCTGGTGAGATGAATGAGGTCTACGCGCCCCTTTAGGGCGAGCGCCTTTGCGCTCATGATTGGAAAGGAGAGGGCGTAGGAGGTAAGCCCGCCGCCAGCTTCAACTCCCAAAATGGGAACATAGGAACCATC
>DAYW01000050.1:0-783 GCA_002507085.1 archaeon UBA168
TGCGGCCACCGGGATTTGAACCCGGGTCAACAGCTTGGAAGGCTGCCGTCCTCGACCAGGCTAGACGATGGCCGCTTCCCTATTTCTATTGGCCCTTCTTTTTTAGTTTTGCGCGGAAGTCCTCGGGCTCCCATGAGCAAAAATACGTACGCGCCAAAGTTTATTAAGGAGAACGTCTACTAAAAGACGAAGTGCTGTGAAAGCGCTGTTCGAAGGAATGTGTCCAAACTGCGGCGGCGAGATAAGCGACGATAGGCTAAGGCATGGACTGCCCTGCGAGAGGTGCCTGCCCAACGCATCTGGCCTGCTGAAGTTGAGGGATGTGCTCTCTCCCGCTCAGTTTCACGCGGCCATAGCAAAGGCGCTCAAAGAGGAGGGAACATACGCCGACTACGATCTTGTGATAAAGATGGATGAGCTCTCGGCGTCCTTTTCGTCTTTTTTCGAGAACATCACCGGGGAGAAGCCTTGGAAGGAGCAGGAATCATGGGCTGTAAGGGTTTTAAGCGGCGAGAGCTTCGCCTTGGTAGCCCCTCCAGGGGTGGGCAAGAGCGTTTTTTCTGAGGTTATGGCGCTATTTCTGGCTTCGAGGGGGAAGCACGTCATATTTTTGACTCCCACCACCCTTTTGGCCTCTCAAGTTTCAAGAAGACTAAGGGCTTTCTCAAAGGGGCTTGGGACGTCCGTGGCCGAGCTCACATCCTCAGCGCTCAAGGTGGAAAAGGGAAGCCCTGGCGACTCCGTGGTGGTGTTGACCTCAAACGGGCTAAGGGTTCACTTTGA
>DAYW01000050.1:803-951 GCA_002507085.1 archaeon UBA168
TGAGGTCTTCGAAGAACGTAGAAAGGCTTCTTCGCTTGCTGGGGTATGGAAGCGACGAGCTCGAACTGGCCGCGAAGATCGCCTTTGGACGGCTTAACGCTGCAAGGCTTGCAAGAAGGGATCCAGAATCTGCCAAAAAGGCGCTTTT
>DAYW01000050.1:987-5684 GCA_002507085.1 archaeon UBA168
CTGACCAGCGCTACAGCAAAGACCAGGGGCAAGGGCGCTGCCCTGCTTGACGCCCTTTTGGGTATGAACATAGAGGGGGGAATGGGCGGCACGAGAAACGTAGTTGACGTGAAGCTGAAGGGCGATCTTGTGGAAAAAGCAATGGAGGAGGTCCAAAGGCTTGGGGCAGGAGGCCTAGTTTTCGTTTCTCATGACCTGGGCTCTAAGTTTGCCAGGGAGCTTTATGAGAGGATGAGGGAAAAGGGCCTTGCTGTTGGATTCGCAGAAGGAAAAAGGACTGTGAAGCTGATTCAGGAATTTGAAAAAGGTAAGCTTTTGGCGCTCATAGGGATGGCAAGCTATTATGGTCCCCTTGTTAGGGGGCTTGACCTGCCGGCTGCTGTGAGGTACGCGCTCTTTGTAGGCGTTCCGAAGTTCATGTTCAAGATAAGCGACGACGAGACAAACCCCCTGAGGGTCTACCAGTTGCTTTGGGAACTGGGAACCGTGATGAACGATCAGGAGGCCAGGAAGCTTGCCTCAGAGATAAGGAGGATGATAAGGCCGCTGAGCCAAGAGGAGTTCAAGGCGCTGGAAAATTACGTCAAGACAGGAAAGGAAATTTCGAAGGGCAAGGATGGGGAGCAGTCCTACATGGAGAAACTCGTGGAGAAGGTAACCCAAGCGAGAAGCAAGCTTTCGTCGCTTTTGAAAATGGAGGGAGCGGTAGACGCGCTAAAGAAGAGTGCAAGGTTGATAATCAGAGAAAGGGGAGGATCGCTTTACCTCATAGTTCCGGATCTCATGACCTATCTTCAGGCATCAGGAAGGACTTCGAGGATAGGCAGGGAGGGTTTCACCACTGGTCTATCGGAGATAATAGTTGACGAGGAGGCGGCCATGGACGCGCTGGAAAGGCAGGCCAAGCTCTACATACAGGACATGGAGTGGCGCGAGGTCAACGACGTTGACTGGGAACAGCTGCTAAGGCGCATGGCCCTTGAAAGAAATGGCGGATTGGGAATTAAGCCGCTCAGCCCCGCTCTGATGATCGTGGAGTCGCCAAATAAAGCGAGAACCATATCGTCCTTCTTCGGTAGGTCAACGAAGAAGAGCGCCGGAGGTGTGCTTGCCTACGAGGTAAACGTTGGGCATAGGCCCCTTACCATAGTGGCCACCGGCGGCCACCTCCTTGACCTGCCCACTCCTGGTGAAGGCGAGTTCGGAGTGAAAGAGATAAACGGGCAGTACTTCCCCTCTTTTACAACCATCAAGAAATGCATGGTCTGCGGCTTCACGTTCACAGAGGGCACCGCCTGTCCAGCGTGCGGCTCTACTTATGTTAAGGACTCGGCCAGCACCATTCGCGCGCTCAGGAAGATGGCCTCCGAAGTGGAGACTGTGTACGTTTGTACCGACCCCGATGTTGAGGGGGAGAAGATAGCCTGGGACGTCATGATGGTTCTCTCGCCGTACAACAAGAACATAGTCAGGGCGGCCTTTCACGAAATAACTAAGGCCGCGGTCCTCGAAGCGCTCGCTAACCCCAGGCAGGTTGATGAGAGGCTCACCGAAGCTCAAGTCGTTAGGAGAATCGATGATCGGTGGGTTGCGTTCTACGTCGCAAAGGCGCTGGCGGAGCTGGAGGGCAGGCCGCTTCCGGTGGCAACGGGTAGAGTTCAGGCACCGGCGCTTAACTGGATAGTAGAGCGCTACGTTCAAAGGGATAAGTACATGCACGTGTACGTTTCCGTTGAGCTTCAGCCAGCCAAGGTGAGGCTTTCCCTGGAGCTTCCAAAGGAGCTTAACAGGAAGGTGTGCAGGGCGGCGTTTCAAGGGTCGGAGGCAACCGTTGTCTCCGTGAGCGAGTTCGATCAGGAGGAGAGCCCTGCTCCGCCTTTTACTACTGATGAGCTCCTGCAGGCTGCGGCGTTCTCTTTGAAGATGGGCGTAGCGGAAACCATGAGAACTGCTCAAGAGCTATTTGAGGCAGGACTTATAACTTATCACAGGACGAGCAGCACTCACGTCTCAGCAACTGGCATGCTTTTGGCGAAGACGTTCATCGAGGGAAAGTGGCCAGCCGAGTTTTCATCTCTTTACCAGCCGCGGGGATGGGGCCCGGAGGGAGCGCATGAGGCAATTAGGCCCACCAGACCTATGGGCGAGGAAGAGCTCAAGAACGCTGTGGAAGAAGGGCTCATTAGGCTTCCCTTTGAGCTTCGCTGGTCCCATTACGCGCTCTACTCGCTCATATTTAAGAGGTTCATGCAGAGCCAGATGGCTCCAGCTAAAGTCAAGAAGCAGAGGTTTGCCGTTGAGATCAGGCCTAAGTGGGACAGGGGACCAGTCAGTTCCGAGGGAGAGGTAATAGTGGAAATAGCCCAGGAAGGGTGGATGAAGCTGGCAAATCCAAAAGTCCATGCTAGGCTCGCAGTCGGTGACGAAGAGAGTTGCACAGTGATCGGGTGCAGAAGGGGCACCGAGCCGGGAAAGGGAATACTTTCAGAGGGTTCACTTGTGGCCTTGATGAAGAAGAAGGGAATAGGAAGGCCGTCTACGTACGCGTCTACTGTAGAGAGGCTGAAAAGGCACGGGTACGTGATAAGCAGCGGCAAGCTCAATTACCTCATACCCACCGAAAGGGGAATAAAGCTGGATGGCAGTCTGAGAACAGCGTTTCCGAGCCTCGTAAGCGACGAATCAACAAGGCGTTTGGTGCAGCTCATGGATGGGGTTGAAAGCGGATCCTATGACTACCAAGAGGTGTTAAAGAAGATACACGCTGAGGTTCTGACAAGCGTTGGCGAAGCGAAGGCAATGCTAGCCCGTAAGGAAAACATGTCGCCGTCTAGCGGCGCCTAGACGTTTACGTGGAGGTAGTAGCTGGCCAGAAGCCCTATTCCGTGGGTTGCGAGGGCTGCGCCAATCCCTATGACCACCATTTCGGTACCCCTGTGAATTGGATTAACACCGCTCAGTATGCCCACTAGAGATCCTACCAAGAAGAGAGATATTGCAGATGCGGTGTATGAAAGCAGAAGCCCCAAAAGGCCAGACGCGCTGAAGATGTAGGGAAGGACGGGAGGAAAAACCCCAACGAAGTAGGAAGCAGAAGTGATCAAGGCGCTCTTCACGGCTGACGCGTGGGCGCGTTTTCCCTCGTTAGAGCTGACGGAGTCAGAGTTAGCAGATAGTTCTTTCTCGGATTGAGTTGATACGTAGGCTCCTGCCCCCATGGAAAGCGTTCCAGATGCGCCAACTATAAGGCCTCCTATTGCTATTAGAAGAGGCCTTATCAGAACTCCAGCAAGCCCGGAGACGGCGGCCAAGACTTCCACAAGGGCATCGCTCATGCCGTATACCGCATCTCTAACTCCCTCTGGGTTTACCCGAAGCTCCTCGTTTATGAGCTCGAGTTCGTGGTCCTTTTCGTCGCCTATTATCTTTTCAAGGCTCATCTTCTGCTCCGGGGTTAGTCCTGGGTTTTCCTCAAGAAGCCTTGAGTACTCCCTTATGGCAGTTTCTTCGTGCAGTTCCAAGAGCTTAACGGTCAGCGAGAGGCCGAACAGCCGCCTGAAAGCCGAATATCCCTTCGCGAGTAGCTTCGTCCTGAGCCTGCTGGGCTTGACCTCAAGCCCCATTTCTCTTGCAAAGCTAGCCCAGAACGCCACATGCTTTGATTCGACGTCGGCGAGCCTTTGCATGAGTTGTGATAGCTCTGGGTCTTTCTCATGCGAGGCCAGAATCCTGTAAGTCAGCATGTCGACGGTTTCGTTGCGTGCTTCCTTCCTAGGATCGAGCTCCATGATCTGAGAGGGCTCCCAGCTAATAAACCTCGTGGGATCATCGGGCAAGAAGCTGGAAGCGTCATCCATTACCTGTAAACGACGTAGGATGGAGAGGTTTCTGAGAGAGCCGGATAAAATACCGGGTTTCAGCAACAAAGGATGAGGAAAGGCTCATGATCGTTCTTAATGATTTTTTGAGTGCGCATAGGGGAAACGCGTTTATGCGACCGAGACTCTGCATCATGGAACAGCTGGATAACAAAGTAAGCGACTTCTTGAGGGAGCTCGGCATTGCGGTGGTACGTACGCAGGGTGCTACAGAGCACTACAACGTCACCACCTACCACGGTGCCAGCGGGCCTTTCATCAACGTGGTGAGACCGAGGGCAGAGAGCAGCTTCTACGTGATAGCCATGAACGTTGCGCTTCATCGCTCTCATCAGGATAAGATGCGCGTTATGAGCTCTCAGGAAAGGGAGAGGGCCCTCAACCAGATCAAGTACATGCTGTTATCAATGAACGTTGACTTCGCTTTTCTCCCTCAGGGCTCTGAAGTTCCAACTAACGTTCAGCTAGAAAAGATACTTTATGCTGGGCCGGACTGCTTCCTTCAGTGCTTTTTTGAGAGCTACACCCTTGTGCGCAACGCAGGCCTTCTCGTCATCACGAAGCTCGTGGAGGAATTCGGGCCAGTGGAACCCGAGGCTCAGCCCGGGTACATGCGATGCGTTAGGGCGACCAGCCGTCTTTGTCACAATCAGAAACCTTTGTTTCATCGCCCGAGACGGGCTTGAAGACCCATTTTCCTCTGACCCTGAGGGCGACGATCGCGTGCCTGTTGTATAGCGTGAACGCATCCAAAAAACGCGAGAGCTTGTCTATTTGCTCTTTGCTAACGCGGGCAACTGCTTTCCCATCTACCCTTGT
>DAYW01000048.1:0-6203 GCA_002507085.1 archaeon UBA168
CAAAGTGCCATCTATGACAACTAGGTTTGATTGGCGCGGATTTCCGTATGAAAGAAATCCCAATCTCTCCAGATCGAATCTCGGGCCGGAAGCTGCTGCCAACTCGGTCCCACAACACGCAGTGACCAAATAAGCGGGCCAAAGAGAGTATGAGTAACCCCATGTGATCATCTTGTTGGCGATCCTGTTGCTCTTTATGAACTGAGCAGCCTTCTTGGCAACCTGATCCAAGTTCCCCAAGTAGAAGCTTCCCTCTTCTTCCAAGCTAATCGCCTTCGGCAAGCGAACGAGCGCCGCGCACGGCAAGCGCCATTATGATGATCCCAGCCAAAAGCGTTGAGATCCAGGCCGAGGTAACCGAGCCCGCGGACATGGAAACTATGAACAAGAAAATGGCAAAGGGCTCAGCGATTATAAACATGAGCAGATAAGGGTAGTACTGCATCGAGAAGAACCCCCTGGAGTTACCAACAGGCGCATTTCCGCTTTCAAACCTCTTCCTCTTCATGGGATGCTCCGGTCCCGCAAGGGCTTTCCCTATCAGGAGGACGAGCACGGGGGCCACCACGCCTATCACTAGTATTATGCCGACCCCCAGAACGGAATCAGCCCAACTCGGCATATGATGATGATGATTCATTAGTTAAGCTTTTTCATATGTTATCGCTTAGGAGATAACCGTCAAAAACTCGTGAAAAGTCCTTGCGAGAGAAAAGCCGATAAAGAGATAAGCGCTAACGCGCATGTTATCCATGTATTACGGGCCCGACCTGCTGCGCTTTGACAGGCAACTCCTTCTCATAGGAAGAGAAGCGCAGCTCAAGCTTAGAGATGCTAGAGTGGCGA
This sequence comes from archaeon UBA168, assembly GCA_002507085.1. Lineage (GTDB taxonomy): Archaea > Thermoproteota > Thermoprotei_A > Marsarchaeales > UBA168 > UBA168. Next base: position 847 of record DAYW01000048.1, read on the forward strand.
TAGTGGGCGTGGGCGGACTGGGATCCAACGTCGCCATGCAACTCGCCGCCATGGGCGTCGGTCACCTCGTGCTTATGGACTTCGATGAGGTTGAGCTCACGAACATACACAGGCAGCCGCTCTACGATGAAAGCGACGTAAAAAAGCCAAAAGCCATAGCAGCAGCTCAAAAGCTTGTCAAGATCAACTCTAAAATCGAGGTCATCCCAGTCGTTGGGCGCTTTGAGCAGAACGCCTACCGCATAGAAAACGTCAACGTGATAGTCGACGGACTGGACTCGATAAGCGCTCGTTTGCTACTCAATGCCTTTGCGGTGAAGTTTAACATACCTTACGTTTTTGCGTCGGTCGAGGGATATTACGGCAACGTTTCAACGATACTGCCCAGGAAGACGGCATGCCTAAGGTGTTTTATGCCTACAGGAAGGGGTGACGAAAAAGCCTGCGCCCATGGAGTCTATCCTCCAGCGGTCTTCATGGCTTCCGCAATTGAAGCATCAGAGACCGTATCAGTTATAATTAACGGGATTTCGCCGCTTGCAGGCAAGCTCCTCGTGTTCGACGCCTCATCATACGCTTTCGACGTCACAGATCTAAAAAGAAATCCAAGCTGCCCCGTTTGTGGTGATCAAGGTGGACCCGCTCGAGGTAATAAGAAGCATGTACCAGTGGCAGGGTCCGCCCATTGCAAAGGACCCTCTTTTCGGCCTAATAGGGATTGTGCTGAGCCAGCACACCAGTGATAAAAACGCCTGGGCCGCAGAAAGGAATCTCGAACGGCTTTATCGCAGTGCAGCTGATCTGGCAAAGGCCAGCGTTACTGATATTAGCAGCGCGATAAGGCAAGCTGGCATGCAACATGAGAAGGCGACCGTAATACACGAGCTTGCGTCCCAGGAGCTTCTGGACGGGCTGATCTCCAGATCTCTGGATATGCCCTGGGAAAAAGTCAGGGATGAGCTGAAGGCCATAAGAGGGATAGGTGAAAAAACAGCTGACGTTTTCTGCATGATTTACCTAAATGCCCCAGTACTGCCCATCGACGTTCACGTAAAAAGGGTGAGCCAAAGGCTTGAGCTAACGAAAGCAAATGATTATGAAGGGATACAGGCAGACCTGCATAAGCTGGTCCCTGAGGGCAAAAGAAAGGCAACACACTTTTCTATGATAAGGTTTGGACGCGAGGTTTGTAAGGCAAGGGGACCAAGGTGCCGTGAATGCCCCCTCAATTCTGTGTGCCCTTGGTACTCATCAAATGCAAAATCGCAAGCAGATCTTCCATAAAATAAGATCTTAGGGCAGGGTTCCTCAGCATGGCAGCTGGGTGAAACGTAACCCTTGCAGGTACGCCTTGGACCGTGAACTCCTTCTTCCTAAGAGAGACCACGGAACGCTTTCCAAGAAGGGCATAAGCGGCGCTACTCCCCATCATTAGAACAGCCAAGGGCCGGACCAACTCGATTTCCTCCAACAAATATGGTCTGCAAGCTGCGATTTCTTCGGATTTCGGCCTTCTGTTACCAGGGGGACGGCACTTGACGGCGTTTGTTATGTAAACGCCTTCTCTTGAAAGCCCAGCTGCCGATAGAAAACTTTCAAGCAGTTTGCCAGCCCTACCCACAAAAGGCCTGCCTTGCAAGTCTTCATCTCTTCCAGGAGCCTCGCCGACGAGCATCAAACCGCCCGTTGCGCCCTCTCCCGGAACGGCTTTTGTCCTAGTTTGCCAGAGGGAGCACGACCTGCATTTCTCGACTTGGCGCCTGACTTCCTCTAAGCTGCCATGCATAGTTGCAAGCATCGCGCGCCATTTAAGTGACGCGCTACCGCAGGCGAGCCCGCTTGCTTCCAAGGGCAATTCTGAAATGGTCCTCGTACATCCCACATACAAGAGCAAGCGTTTCCGTGGACTGAAAAGCCCATCCGTGACGACGATTTGCCGTAACAGGTTGCCTGCAAAGACTGCCCCGGTGAAAATCGGCATGAGCTTCTTCACATAAGGCCTGATCGGATTTCAAGAAACGCTGTAAAGGCTCGAGGTAGCGATCTCATCGCGATATTATGCCGATTGCGACGACACGGCTCAAGCTTACGAAATTTTTTTTAGCTACCGCAATTTCTTACCGGTACATAGTGACGAAACGCATAGATGGCGTCACGGTTCTCGACAACCCATTCTTGCAGAAGCTGCTAACAGCACTTCGCGACAAGAACACAAATCAGGAGATGTTCAGACAGCAGTTAAGGAGAATAGGTGTGTTTATGGGCTACGAGCTCTGTCGGTTTCTTGAAACGCGGAGTGTAGAGGTCGAAACCCCAATGCAGGTCAAAGCCAAAGGGGTCGACATACCAGATCTTGACAACACCGTTTTGATATCGGTGCTAAGGGCGTCCTTGCCGATGACTGATGGGCTGCTCGAGGTATTTTCGTCGGCAAAGGTTGGCTTCGTGGTCGCCAGGAGACGCGAGGCCGACGCAGGGCCCTCAACAATAGACACCGAGATTTACTACGTTAACGTCCCCAACACGGACAACAAGCTCGTGATATTGGCCGACCCGATGCTAGCCACAGGCTCCACGATCAAGCGCGTGCTGCCCAAAGTACTGGAGATGGGCAAACCCTCAAAGGTCGTCATCATGACGCTTATAGCATCCGAATACGGTTTGTCGGCCATAAGAAGGGAGTTTCCCAATGCGCAACTCTTTACAGCAGCTGTTGACCCGTCACTTGATCAAAAGGGGTTTATAATACCTGGACTTGGAGACGCTGGGGATAGGTCGTTTAGCTGAAGCGATAAGGTTAAAGAGTCCTGCCAAGAATTCTTGGGCCGATCGTCTAGTCTGGTAGGACGCTGCCTTGACATGGCAGAGGTCAGGAGTTCAAGTCTCCTTCGGCCCACTTAAATTCTATGCGACTCGGATTTTCATTTGTCAGAATCGATATGCGGCCGCCGGGATTTGAACCCGGGTCAGTGCCGCTCTGCTGATTTGGCAGGGCACCGTCCTACCAGGCTAGACTACGACCGCCTACCACTTTTCTTTCCGCACCGCCTTAAGATTTTATCGGTTCATATGGCCTTGCTCACGGGTAACCAGCTATGAGGTACCCTAAAGCTTCATGAGCTTCACTTTTCTCGCCCCCGCCAGAGGCCTTTTACAGGGGCTGGAGGCCGACCTTATAAAGGCACGGGCTTCTCACACCAAGCACCTCCATACAAGAAAGCCCGGCATTGCGTGCGCATCCTTTGGCTCTGCACCGTGAGTGCTGCGTACCCCGCAAAAGATAAAGCTTAATCCACACGACATTCAGTATAATATGCCCGAGCAAAAGGAATACGTGATATCGCTTAAATCGGCAAAGTTCAAGCACGGCAAAAAGAGAGCACCTCACGCGATCCGCATACTTGAAGAGGCCATAAAGAGGAGGATAAAAGAGGGCGAGGTTAAGATCGATCCAGAGCTGAACTCCTTCGTGTGGAGCAAAGGTATTAGAAATTTCCCGAAGAGGGTTGAAGTGGTTGCGGAAAGAGAGAAGAGCGATGAGCCATGGATCGTGAAGCTGAAAACTCAAAAGGCCGAAGCCCCAAAAAGCGAGGAAGGAGCTAAAAAGGAAGGGGCTTCAGGTGAGTCTATTGCACAAGGCAATTAGCACGATTGGAGTTACAAGAGGTCGTTTAATGGGAAGCAATTGGGTTGGCGTTAAGGTTTTTGCCAACGACAAGGTTGCTCTCATACCTCCTTCTTTCGATGAAAAGTCCTCGAGCTTGGTGAAGAACGCCCTTGCGGTTGAAACGCTTCGGGTGGATGTAATATCTTCAGAACTTCATGGCGTTATGATAGCAGGCAACAACAACGGCGTTCTTTTCCCCTGGAACGTCGATGATGATGAGCTATCTGCAGTAAAAAAAGGTTATGACCTTAACGTAGGACAGCTTCAAACCAACTACACCGCCCTCGGAAACCTAATACTGGCTAACTCGTTTTTTGCGCTCGTGTACGAGGGATTTGACCGCGAAACCGTGAAGCATATATCTGACGTCCTTGGCGTCGAGGTTGAAAGGGGACGCATAGGGCAGTACACCACGGTCGGCTCGCTGGCAGTGGTGACTGATAGGGGGCTCGTGCTCCCACCCTCTGTATCCGATGATGAAATCAGAGAGCTGGGGCAAAAATTCAGGGTGAGAGGTGACACTGCAACCGTTAACATCGGGTTTAACTACCTAAGGCTTGGGTTGGTAGCGAACTCTTTTGGAGCGCTAGCAGGCGAAGCGAGCACGGGGCCGGAACTGGTAAACATAGAACGCGCGTTAGCGTTAAACCAGCAGTGAAGCTTGCCAAGCTTAGGCTTAAGTCTTAGCAGTCAATTCATCACAAATGAGCTCCGAGCAACAGCCTCACATTTATGAGGTAAAGGGAAGAGTGGCAGATGGGTTTTACGGTCATGTTTTCGTAAAGTACGTAGTAGCAACCAACGAGAAGCGCGCCATCGACAGGGTTCTGTCTGAGATAGGAAGCAAGCACCATGCCAAGCGGGGAGAAATAAGAATAGAGAGCATAGAGGAAGTCAAGAATCCAGACAATATAGATGATCCCATAATAAAGCAGATGATGCAACTTGAGCGAAGAAAGAGAAGAGTTCCAAAACCTAAGCGATCAGTACGTCTATCTCGAATCCTTACTGAGGGCCTTAAGCGACCAAGAGCGGTTAATAACGGCATACCTTCAAGAAACCGAGGGGGCGCTGGCAGCGCTGAAGTCTTTGAGCGGCGGCTTTCTGGCAAACCTAGGGGCGGGCGTTTTCGTGCAAGCGGCAACTGCGGACCAGAAGGTATTCGTCTCGCTTGGTCAATCGGTTTTTGCCGAAAGGCCCAAGGAAGAAGTCGTGGCGTATCTGGAAAAAAGGCGCGACGAACTTCAGAAGAGCATACAGGCCACTCAGATAAGGGAAAGGCAGACGGCTGGGGCCATGCAATCCATGGAACCGAGATTGAGAGAGCTGGCCAGCAAGCTAGGTCTCGCACGATGGTTTTTGAGGGAATAAAGAGGGCTTTTGCGAGGCTTAGAGAGCATAGGGACGAAGAGGCAAGACAGCTTCTGCTCGAGGCCGGAGTTGCCCTCGAGGTCGTAGAACAGATACAGCTCGAGGCAAAAGAGAGAGAACTTTCGGACGTTATTTATGATAGGCTGAAGCTCCTTGAGTCACCGGACTTGGAGTCTTTGATAAACCAAGGGAAGAACTGGCCCTACGTCATGGTCTTTTTTGGCGTAAATGGCGTCGGAAAAACGACGGCAGTAGCTAAAGTGTGCAAACTACTCATGTCAAGGGGCTTTAAGCCCACACTGGCCCCCGCTGATACGTA
>DAYW01000048.1:6237-10983 GCA_002507085.1 archaeon UBA168
TTCAGTCCAGATATGGAGCTGATCCCGCTTCCATAGCATATGAGGCAAAGAAGGCAAACATCGGGAAGGAAGGAAGCGTTGTCCTTGTGGATACCGCAGGAAGGGTAGAAATGGATAAAAATCTCATGGATCAAATGAAGAAGATAGTCAGGGTCGCGCAGCCCAACTTGAAGGTGCTTGTAGTTGACGCCTTAACCGGAAACTCCGTTGTGAGACAGGTCGAAGGATACGACCAGGCGGTCGGCGTTGACGCGTTTATAGTAACCAAAGTCGACGCCGACAACAAAGGCGGAGTTTTTCTGTCGCTGTCAAAGTACAAGAGGCCTGTGCTCTTTATCTCAAACGGGCAAGATTACGACTCGCTGCAGCCGTTCAAGGCCAAAGAATGGGTCAGCGCTTATCTTCAGCGACCCTTGACGGCTCCTTTATTTTAAAGAACAAAAGGTTCACGGAAAACCTGCCTGCAGCAAACATGAGCAGCACGTACCTCAGACCCATCACCAAACCGAAGTGGGACATGAAAAGGTCTGCCAGCGAACCCCCTATGAGAGCGCCTATGCCGGTGCCAATTCCCATGAGCGAGTTGTACACGCCAAAGTACTCCCCCCTCATGTCATTGGGTGAAACGTCAAGCATGTAAGCGAAGCTTGCAACCATGAGCAGCCCGTTAAACGCGCCCCCGACGACGTTCCCCAAGTAAAGGTAAGTAACACTTGTCGCAAAGGCGTAGAATAGGGGAAACGTCGCAAGTCCAAACTTGCCGGCTAGTATGAACGGCTTCCTGCCAACCCTATCCACAAGGTTGCCTGCCATCCTCTGAACGGATAGGATGAAGAGGCCATTTATAACGGATATCAGAGCGACTTGAAGCATGTTGGCCTTAACCACGTCCACTATCACAAAGGGAAATACCCCCCAAGGCAGCGATTGTATTATCATCGAGGCAAAGGAGATTTCCGCGAACTGCCTGAAGATGGGGTTCTCCCTAAGCGGCTTAAGTAGCTCAGAAGGCCTTGCGCTCACCTTGCGTTTTGCTGGTTTTTCCTTTATCTTTAATATGACCAGGTTGCCGGCAAAACCGGTTACGGCCGCCAGCAGAAACGGAAACAAGTACATCAAAGTTAGGCTCTTGTCGTCAACCATCATGATGTATCCCGATATCAGCGTAGCAACTAGAGAGCCCAATGATGAAAATATGTTAAGCGAAGCCGAAATCCTTCCTCTCCTCATAGGAGGAGCCAGATCTCCGATGAGCGCCGAAAGAGCGGGCGTGACCATGGAGTTCATAAAAGATTGAAGTGCGACAAGCAACAGAAGAAACTGAGCCTGTTTNNGGTACATCAAGGTTAGGGTCTTCTCGTCAGCCATCATGATATATCCCGATATCAGCGTTGCAATCAGAGAGCCCAACGATGAGAATATGTTAAGCGAAGCCGAAATCATCCCTCTCCTCATTGGAGGAGCCAGATCTCCGATGAGTGCTGAAAGCGCGGGCGTGACCATGGAGTTCATGAAAGATTGAAGTGTGATAAGCAACAAAAGAAACTGGGCCTGTTTAGTGCCTATTGCCAGAAGCCATATGAATGAAGTGCTTAATCCTCCTATCACTATGAAGGGCACTTTCCTTCCGACAGCGTCGGTGACCGCGCCCCACATAAACTGGAAGAAGTTCGAAATGAAATTGGTAAGGGAGGAAAGCAGGCCCAGCATAAAGGCCGACGCGTTCAGCTGCACCATCAGTATGTTTACGAACGGCGACGCAAAGCCGTTGCTGAAAGCCGTAACTATCTGCCTTACGTATAAGACCCTCAGCGCCTCGGGAATTTTTCTCTTTTCAGACAACGGGGCAACGTCACCTTCGCGTCTCAAAAGCTACTGCTGATGTAGATCAGCAGGCGGCCCAATTAAGTCTGACCGATGCTGATTTATTATGCTTATGACTGCTCTTGGAACAAGACCCTCCCATTTTTGATCACTTCTTATAAGCTGTCTCACCTTGGTTCCCGATATCTCTCCCCTGTTATACCAAGGCGGGATCACGACCTTTATTCCCCTCGCTTTGAATATCCTCCTCACCCATTCATTTCCCGAAAACACTACTTCTATATCTGGGACGTACTGAATTATGTAATTGAACCACTTCTCGTCGTCCATAAAGTCGGGAATCTTGAGGAATTCGATTGCCTTAAGGTCAAGGCCTGCGTCCCTTAGGCTTTCCCTTATCATGGCTTCCCTCGTATCGGCATCGAATGGGTTTCTTGCTGTGCCGCTCTCCTGAGCGCTCCCTATGCCTATCACTAGCCTCTCGCACAGAGATGATGCGTACTCAACGGCTTTCAGGTGGCCCAGGTGGAACGGCTGAAACCTGCCAATGATTATCCCCTTTTTATATTTTTTCAATCGCAACCACCGAACCTATTTTTGCTCCGAAGCGCTTTTCCGCGCTGCCCTTTCCTACGGATATCTCTATTAAGCCATACCCTCCGGGGACGAGAAGCACGCCTTCCTTAGAGTAATTTTTGGAGAAAACCGCCTCTGCCTCCTGACCGTTAAGCCTAATTTTAGCTTTTTTAATCCGAAAGCCATCCGACCTTATGTTAGTTACAAGGTTGCCGAAGGCATCTACGTAAATGACCCTCGCTTCGCACGAGCTCCTGCATGACGTTATGAAGCTCCAGCCACGCAAGGACGTTATGCGCTTCACGGGAAAACCGTCCACAGGAACGCCGCTGACAAGCCTCGCCGCCACGCGCGCCATTATATCGCGCCCCTGGAAAGTGTAGCTGCTGCTGAACTTCGACGTATCTACAGCCTCAACGAACGCGGCTTTCCTTTCTTTGAGTATGGGGTAGAAAAGGCCGTTGTCAGGCCCTACGAGGCGTTTTCCCTCAGCCTCGGCAATTAATATCTTCCTTCTTGTTCCAACTCCAGGATCGACCACGGCCAAAAAAACCGTTCCTTCCGGGAAGTAGTTAAAGGCAAAGTAAAGCGAGAACGCTCCCTCCCATATAGAAAAAGGCGTAATGCCATGCGTTATGTCAATGACTTCTGCTTCAGGCGCCTCCTGCTTTATAACTCCCTTAAGGGCACCTACGTAGTAGTCCCTATAGCCGAAATCGGTAAGAAGCGCTATGAGCTTAGCCATGAAGTTAACCCTAACTCGCGATATTTAGCTTTGCTATTCAGACGAAAACCCAATCCATAAAGAAATCTTATAACTTACCGCTCCCCAGAAGGTGTGAGCCCTTTGAACAAGGCTTACTACTTTATAGACGAGGCAGGAAACGCTAAGGCATTTGGCCTTGAGGATACAGACGTAATAGAGGGGTTCAAGGACAGACCAGATTACTACAAGTACTTTTTAAGCGAGGAAATGAAGAACGCAACACATCAAACTCCCCCTCACATAAGCGCCCTCACAAGGCTTCAGCTAGCAAGCCTCGAGCCAGCGAGCGATGTCGGAAACTACAGGTACTATCCCTTTGGTGCCATGATAAAGGGCCTTTTAGAGGACTACATAAGGGACGTCGTAATAAGGGAGTTTGGCGCCTACGAAATAGTCACGCCAATACTTTACGATTATTCGCTTCCTGACATACATGAACAGGCAAAGGAGTTCAGACAAAAGGACTATCACCTCAGGGTCGGCAACAGGACTTTCTTGCTTAGGTTCGCCAGCGACTTCGGCCTCTTCAGGATGATGAAGGATGCCTCAGTTAGGGAGGACGCCCTGCCCGTAAGGATGTACGAGATATCAAACAGCTTCAGGTTAGAGCGCAGAAGCGAGTGCGTTGGTATGAGGAGGTTAAGGAGTTTCACTATGCCAGACGTTCACTCGTTCTGCAGAGATCACGAGCAAGGAAAAGAAGAGTTCAGGTATCTCACGAAGAAGTACCACGAGCTTTTGAGCAACCTCGGCCTGCCCTACGCTCTCGTGGCAAGGATCACAAAGCCCTTTGAAAAGGAGGGCGTAGAATTCATGTCATCGATAGCTTCCGAGCTAAAGAAACCCGTTATAGCCGAAGTAATACCCGCTATGAGGTACTACTGGGAAATAAAGGACGAGTTCCAGTTCATAGACTCGACGGGTAATAACCTTCAGCTCTCAACGGTCCAGCTTGATGTTAAGAACAGCGAAAGATACGGACTCACGTATGCGAAAAAAGATGGAACCAGAGGCAATTACGTCATAGTGCACTCGAGCTTGGGCGCCATAGAGAGACTTTTCTCGTCGATGATAGAACAGGCATTCAAGTCAAACAAACTGCCGATGCTGCCTCTATGGCTTAGCCCGATACAGGTCAGGGTAATCCCCGTATCGCAAGAAAACTACGATAGGGCAACTGAAGTGGCCGCGAAGCTACGCGATAATGGCTTCAGGGCATACGTAGATGACTCAGAGTCTTCCTTCAATAAAAAGATAAGAGAAGCGGCCACTCATTGGACCCCTTACACGGTCGTTATAGGCAAAAAAGAACAAGAACAGGGCGTGCTCAGCGTTACAATAAGAGCGCTTTCGACGCTTGATCGCGCCTTCGTAAAAACCATGAAGCTCGAAGAGCTCATAAGAGCGCTGGAGGAGGAAAGCCGCGGCTTTCCCAAGCGTCAGGCGGAGGGACCGGCCAGGCTTTCCCTGGTGCCCAAGTTCTGAAAGCGTTTTTATTCGAATATAGGTGCAATTTATGATGTCGGCTGAAAGCCAAAAGGAGGCCGCGGCGGCTGAGGCCGCAAAGCTGATTCACGATG
>DAYW01000048.1:11028-16265 GCA_002507085.1 archaeon UBA168
CGCTTTAAGCTGAAAATAGTTGCGGCGTCTAGAGCAACTCAACTGGCGCTTCAAGCAAGGGGATTCGATTGCCTTTTCCTTGATTCTCCCGAAAAACCCGAGCTCACGATCGACGGCGCAGACCGCGTAGATCGTGACCTAAACCTCATTAAGGGCGGAGGCGCAGCGCTCCTGGGCGAAAGGGTGCTGGCAGAGAGGTCCTCAAGATACGTGATAATAGCCGACAGCTCAAAGCTTACCAACCGCCTGGGCTCGGATTTTCCAATCCCTGTGGAAGTAGAGCCCATTGCCTATCATAACTTAGCATCTGAGCTCGACTCCATGGCCATAACGTGGAAGCTAAGGCCCTGCAACTGCAAGAATGGCCCCACGGTCACCGATAACGGAAACTGGATAGTTGACGTCGATGCCTCATCGTACAACGGAAGCGTAAGCGAGCTCTATAAAAAATTGAGGACGCTGACAGGCGTTGTTGAGGTTGGGCTTTTCATTGGAGTCGCCGACGAGGCCCTGATAGGAACAAGCCAGGGGATTACAAGGCTGACGCGCAGCTCAAGCACGTAGCTAGAGATATCACATAGAGCTGTTCCGATCCATAAGCGTTAAAGCATCCCTTTGACACCAATTATGCAGTATGAAATAAGGGACCCAATATACGGCTACATCACCTTTGATGATGACGATAAGAAGCTGATAGATACGCCTGAGGTCCAAAGGCTCCACAGAATACTTCAGCTAGCTGTTGCTTACGTGGCCTATCCAGGCGCAACTCACACGAGATTCGAGCACTCAATAGGAGTAATGCACGTCGCCACTATGATGGCGGAGCCGCTGAAAAGCGACGGCCTTACCCCTGATGATGCTAAAAAGATCAGGTTCTCGGGCCTCTTGCATGACTTAGGGCACGGTCCATTTTCTCACTCCTTCGAGTACGCGCTGAAGAGGAGGAAGAACCTAAATCACGAAGAAATAACCGCTGAGCTCATAAAGGCAACCGAAATAGCGGATACCCTAAGCGCCCTTGGCTTCAAGCCCGAAGAAATAGCTGACGTAGTGCAAGGCCATGACCAACTGCTCAGCGCGTTTGTGGCAGGCCAAATCGACGCCGACAAAATAGATTTCCTGCTGAGGGATTCGCTGCACGCCGGCGTTGACTATGGGCGGTTCGACTGGCAAAGGCTGATAAGGTCTTTTCACGTGCAGGAGAAAAACGTTTACGTGAGCACAAACTCCCTTTACGCGCTTGAGTCTTTCTTAATAGCCCGCTTCCAGATGTTTAGAGCGGTCTACTATCACAAAACAGTGCGCGCGGCCGACCTCATGTTGGAAAGGGCGATTTTTGATCTTTGGGACTCGCTCGAAATGGATTCCTTTGATCCAAAGCAGAACCCTGAGCGCTACCTAGAGCTTGATGACTACACCGCATACTCAAGGCTGAAATCAGCAGCCGAGAGCAAGCCAAACTCAACTGGCTCAAGGCTCTTCTTTGGGTTAATGAAGCGCGACCTCCTCAAAATGGCTTACGAGAAGCGCATAATGGGTGGCAAGGAAGCAATAATAAGCAGGCCCCAAGATATGGAGGCCGAGATATGTCAGGAATCAGGGCTTGAAGAGGGAAGCGTGTTCGTTGACACCCCCTATCTCACGGTGATCCCGCTTTCAGCATCAAATCGCATAGAGATTGACGTGTGGAATGAGGGCTCTGGCAATCCCGAGCCTCTTTCCAACTTATCAAACATAAGCAAGTCGTTAACGGGTTATTATGAGCCCCTGCGCGTCTACACTTTCAAGGAGTACAGGGAAGTCGTGAATAAGGCCGCCAGTAGGATCTTAGGAGAGGGGTCAGAGCTTCACTATTGATTGCAGTATTTATATTTTTTCTCAAATCCCTGAAGGGTGTTGGCCTTCAAAGTTATTGGTACACCTCGATAATCCCGTCAGCAACCTTGATCAGCGATCCAGCCTTTATCTCAAGCGGATCAGGGCGTACTCTATGCACCAATGGGATTCCAGCTAAAACGCAACCGATTATCGTTACCGTGTCGGCTTCCCTCATGATTATGGCAGCTGGTGCCGTGCCCATCTTCTTCATTCCGTATATGATATAAGACCCAACGGTGCTCCCCTTTCCCGTGGGATATATCAAGATCTTGCCTTTCATCGATTCTCCCTTCAACTCGCTTTCTTCGTCGGTTATGATGCCGGTGGAGGGATTGACGCCTCCTAGAAATGATAAAGGCTTAGAAGAGACCATGGCTTCTCCAGAGGCAGCGCCCCCAACTACGGCCTTTCCAGTATACGTTACCAATCACCTTCCCTCCAGTTCTCCACTTGCAAGCATAAACGAGACGACGGTGGGTTCCAGCGTTGGCCTAACGTTCTTTGANNTGAGGCATGTAAAACGAGGACTTAACGGAGTCCGTCATAACACCCCCAGAGAACGAAGGAGCGGGTGAAAACACAGGACAGGTATCGCTGAAGACCTTCACGCCTTTTTCCCTAAGCGACCTAACGGCCTCAAACCCAGCTTGATCCGAAAGGGCGTGGCGCGACGTGTAGACGAAGAGGTCGCCCTTCACCCTCTTTACATCGCTTAGCAACCTAGCCATGTAGACCAGCTCCTCAACACCGTATTGGGGGCAACCAACAAAGAATGCCCTTGGCGTCTCTCCGCTGACCGCCTTATCCAGAGCGTCCCTTGACTCCTCTTCGAGGTCCCTTCCATCAATGGTAACTTCCTCAAGCTTTGGAGGTTCTTCGGAGGCCTCAGGCGATATGTGAGGCGCAAGGAACATATCGGTTGGGCCAAAGGTCGCCAGCGCTGCAGAAAGGGCCTTCAGCTCTCCCTTGGTCGCAATCCGACCGAGCCCATCTATGTAAGGTACCTTTGCCTTCTCTCCGAGATCACCTATTTTCTTTCCGAGCAAGCCCCATTCAAGAGGGCCCCTTGGGATCGGCTGCTCAACCTTTACGAGCACGGTCGGCTTCCTGTTTTCATCCAAGTGCATGCCGTAGTTAGGCGTAAGCCCAGTTATTGCCGAGAAAAGGGCCGAGGGCCCGCCTTCCCTATTGCTCCTTATGCCTAGCACTGAATTGCCATATACCACAGCCGATGACTCGGCCCACGCGACGTGATCACCAGGCTTAAGCTTCAACGACCACTGGCCCTCGTAAGGGAAAGTGCAAGAATACGTGGGCGCTATGCCCATTCTTTCCAGCGCGGCGTTAACCCTCGCTTGCTTTGCAGCGAAATCCTCGCCTATGCCCTGCTCTCTCCACAGTTCCCTGTCCATTCCGCATGGATTCGAACTAGTTGGAACCCTGACCTTTTCGCCAGTGGCAGCCAAATCCTCCAAAAACTCAAGCCCGTAATCTCCCAGATTCATGTACGAAATCCCTGAGACGTGGGCGTTTACCACGCTTATCATTCCGCGTGCTTCCTTGGCCTCGGACAGGGCCTTGAGAACTCCCATGGCAAGCTCATAAGCCTTCAAGACACATCAGCTCTCTTAAACCTGTCCCGCTCCCTTATGGGGGCTGTGGCATCCACTCCGACCTTTACAGTTTCCCCGTCAACTCCAGCAGAGGGATCAAGCGTCGAACCGGAAGCTGATGTGATGATCATCAATCCCCTATCAGCACGAAATCTCGTCGCCAAGGCCCATTCAAGCGATACGGGATCTCTTACGTCAACGTCTTCATCTACCACTATCACGTGCTTGAGACTTGGATGCGCCCCAAAGGCGGCCATTATGACGTTCTTGGGATCTCCGTCCCTTTGCTTTGACACGGAGATGGCCGCGTGAACCCACGTGCCGCCTCCTGGAGTTAGGTAAACATCCCTCACCTCGGGCACAACGTTTTCAACCGCTTCCCTAATCTTTGCTTCCTTAGGAAGACCCATCAGCATTTGATGCTCCACTCCACCCGGCCATATCACGTGGAAAAGCGCATCTTTTCTGTGGTAGCCCTTCTCCACGGTAAAAACAGGCTGCGCCCTCACGGTGTCAAAGGTGTGCAGCACGTCAAAGAACGGGCCTTCAGGCGCCAATTCCTCCGGATCTATGTACCCCTCAAGCAGTATCTCCGAGTCCGCAGGATACGGTATGCCGTGCTCAGGGCTCTTCTTATAGGCAATAGAACCTCCAGATAAGGAGTTGGCGACCTCTAGCTCGAAAACGCCGAAGGGAGGGGATGATGACGAAGCTATCAAGAACTCTAGGGGACCTCCAATCACCACGGCCACGTTTAACTTCTCTCTTCTCTGCTTGGCTTCTTCAAGCATTCTGTAGAGGTGCCTCGGCACCACTCTCACGGCGAACTTGTCGTTTCCAAGGTAAAGCATCCTGTGAAATGAGGAGTTGAGTCTCTTTCCATCGCTGGCTATGAAAACGCCAGCGGTTACGTAACGCTTTCCCTGAAAGTCAGGCACGTTAAGGAAGGACACGCCGTTCTCGGAAACCTCCTCACTAGCCGACTGAGAAATCTCGCGCAGCGGGCTTGGGTTCCTGATGGCCCAAGCTATTTTGTGATGAAGGTCCGCTACATCCCTAAGCTTGAGCAGCTCGATAAGCTCCTCCCTGCTTAATATCGCGTTTGCAACGCGCCTGACCTCGACCTCATCCCTTTCCAAAACGCATTTCTGCCCATCGTACCGTTTCACATATGAAGTAAAGCTATCCCTATCGACCTCAACCAACTCGTCTTTCGAGCGAAGCCAGGCTAAAACTTGCCTAAACTCCAATTTGGTAAACGCCAGCCGCCACAAAAAAAGCTTATTGCCAAACTCATAGTAGGACGGCTCCTTTGAAACTCGGGCAGCGCTTGACTCCTCGCAAGGGTTAAAATCGATCGGTTTCAGAACTAGATGGCTCGCCTTATCGACGTTATCCCAGCTGGCGGATGCGCGCTGATTTACGGGACTGGCGGGACTGGCAAAACCACGCTAGGCCTTGAAGCCTCTATGGCTAAGGCGATAAGCGGCAAGACGGTGATTTACGCTTTTTCAGGGCCCTATTCCTTTATAAGCAGAGGAGCGGAGATAGCCCACGGCTTTGGGCTAGATGGGGTACCAAAGAACATCATATTCATAAAGGCAGAAACCCTAGATGAGCTGCGCGAGGTAGCTATGCTGTTCTTGTCCAAACCGCCCGAATACTTCGTGATTGACACTGTCACCAGCGGGTACCGCGCCTCCATCTCACTTGGAAAAAGGGGCATGGAGGCTGGGAGGCTAA
>DAYW01000048.1:16281-16878 GCA_002507085.1 archaeon UBA168
AGCGATGGGGCAATGCTGATGGCGGATGTTCAAACCAAGCCCACCGGCGAAGAGCGCCCATCCGCTGAGGCCTCTCTGAAGTTCTGGTGCGATAGCTGCGTTCACTTGATTAAACTGCCCGACGGAACTAGAAAAGCGATGCTAAGCGATAAAGAGATATCTTTCAGGATAACCGGCACTGGCACGGAGGTCGTCCAATGATGAATCCATTGTACGTGGCCTTGGCGCTGGCGATACCCATGTACGCGGCGAACGGCTCGCCCGTGCTCATAAGGGGCAAAAGCCCGATCGACTTCGGGCGCAATGCCCACGACGGACGGAGAATCTTCGGCGACGGCAAGACTTGGGAAGGCTTCCTGGGTGGGGTTGCGATCGGAACGCTTGCCGGATCCGTAGAGGCGATCCTGTGGCCCGAACTCATGCAGGTGACCCTCGCCTTCTTCATGGCCTTCGGTGCCCTTTTCGGCGACTTGGTAGCGGCGTTCATAAAGAGAAGGATGGGGTTAAAGAGAGGACAGCCCGCGCCCGGCCTAGATCAGCTCGACTTCGTGGCGGGCGGCCTCGCGCTAGCGTGGCTTACTGGCCACTACTTCAGCG
>DAYW01000060.1:0-5715 GCA_002507085.1 archaeon UBA168
ACGTATTCCATACATATATGGGTCTTTCAGATAAAAGGGCTTCTTACGGCTGCTAGGGTAACCAAAAAACGCTCTTGATCTTATGCAAACGTTCTCCTAGGATACCCCGGCATCGCCTTGATAGGCCGCGTCTGCAGTTTTGCGGTAAACAGCCAGCAGAATAAGCAAAATCATTTCTTAACTCGCAAAGCTTCAGCGGGATCCTCAGGACGTCTGCAAAGCTTTTTGAATAAAAGCATTTTCGCGCAAGCTGGCGAACAAAACTAAAGATTCATGTCTGACTTAACGGTTTTAATGCAATTGCAAAACTCGAGGTTTAGCGTCGCTGTGCTTGTTCACACGCTTCAAGAAAATCCCCTGCAGCTTAACGGGCTTTTGCACGCCCTGAGAGAAGCCCGCGGCCAAGTATGCACTACCGACTCAAAAGCCGCGCGAACGCCAATGCCTGAAGCCGCTTCCACGGGGACCCCTGCGACGCCCTTCGCTCCTGGCACGCCTTGGTTGATCCTTCGGGATGGCGCTCTCATCTGGCACCGCTGAATCGCTGACCTCGATCAAAGCGCTGTACTCTCCAGCGTTCAGCTGAAGCTCGCCGTGGAACTCCGTAACGAACGCGTTCTTGATGAGAATCGGCTGCCCTCTCTTAAGCAACCCTGCTTTATCTCCCCACAGCACGAGCTTTACCCTTCCAGTTTCATCGCCCACTGTGGCCTCACTGATGTCCTTTGGCCCTGTTGACGTGGCGACGCTCCTCTTTTCTCTGGCATCTATGACGCGAACAAGCACATCAACGTGATTTAGCCCGGGCCTGATTCTCATAACCGGCACCGCATTACGANNAACCGGCACCGTATTAATCGCGCTATCGGACATATCTCGGGTTAAGAAAGCCAAGCGCATTTAAACGTTGTCGGATCCAGGGCAACCGTCGTCTTATGACCACTTCCTTGATGCCGAAGTACCTGCTGAGCAGAAGCTTCAGCTTAGCGGCCGTCTTTCCGCCGCTCCCTATGGCAAGCCCCCTGTCCTCATCCCTGACCTTTACCACCGCTTTTCCGTTCTCCTCCTTGACCGATAGCACGCGCACTGGAGCCAAAGCGTTTCTGGTGAGCCCCTCGAAGAACGGAGAGTACTCCACGACCTCCACGCTCTTGCCAAGGAGCGCCGAGGCCCTCTTGGCGTTCACGCCACCTTTGCCAATGGCCATGGGAACGTCGGCCGGATCAACCAAAAATATTATGCGGTTGTTTTCATCGTCTATCACGCAGTCCTTCGCCGCTTTCCCAGTGGCAGAGTAGAACAGGGACATTGCCCTGAGCTCCTGAGGTGTCAGCTTTATCTCTTTCTTCTCTAATTCCATCTTTCGACCCTTCAAGCGCCTAGGGGCCGAAGCCCCTCGAGAAGCGATTTGCTCGCTATTCCGCTTTTCATGATTAGATCACCGTTCTTGGGATTTAAGTCTTCTCACTTCTTGGCCGACTTCGAGAACAGCTTCATGCGAAGATCAACCATTCCGGTGCCCATGGGTATGGGCTGCCCAACTATGACGCTTTCGGACACGCCCTTTATCTGGTCCTCTTCGCCAGCTATGGCAGCGTTGAGCAAATGCCTCACGGTCATCTCGAAGGCAGCCCTAGCAAGGGGACTGGCCTTTTCTCCCACTACCCCGTGCCTGCCTATTTGCTTGACTATGCCCGAGTAAGTCATGGCATCCGCCAGAAGCTCAACGTGCCTGATATCAACTTCAAGACCCGCTTCCGCCAACGTTGACATGATCTCCTGTATTATGGCGTTCCTTGCCGCCTCAATACCAAGAACCTCAAATACCTGGTTTATGTCGTTGGTTGTGGTTCTAGTGGTGTCTACGCCCTCGACCTCCATGACCCTCGCCAAGTCCGAGCCCTTTGTTATAAGCATGTACTCCTCTTTCCCGTCGGCTCCCTTAGTCCTTGAGAGAAACACCCTCTCGATTCCCTTGAGGCCCTTCACGTGCATTGAGAGGAGCTTCTCGCGGAAGGCTATGAGCTCGTTGTAATCGCTCACAGAGGGCGATACCTGAAACGTGCCAGAATCGGCATCCTGAGATGACACCTTCGCCCCCTTTATCTTCTTCACAAGGGAGATCACGTCATCAAAAGCTATCTTCCTGTCTTGAAGCATCCCGCCGTCAAGCGTAACGCTTAGGGAGAGCTCAGCTCCGTTTACCTCAACGCTCTCCACGAGGTCGCTAAGGATAGTTTCTTCGATCTTCGAAGCGACCTCCATTGCTTTTTCCCTGTCCTCGGAATAGGGCTTCTCCAAATAAATCCTCATCATTGGAGTGCGTGGGGCCTTGCTGGCGTCCACGATCTCAATTAGCCTGGGGAGGCCAAGCGTCACGTCAAGCTCTCTAACGCCTGCGTAGTGGAAGGTCCTGAGCGTCATCTGCGTTCCTGGCTCACCTATGGATTGAGCCGCGACGACACCCACTGCCTCACCCGGCTCAACGGAAACCTTTTGATACTCAGCTATGACGCGGTCGAGAACCGCCTTCAGCTGTTCGTAAGTCAATCCCCTTTCCCTGGCCTTCTTCTCTACCTGATCCACCAAAGAGTCTGGGAGTACGGCCGACTCCCTAACTTCCTTTATCAGGAGTTCCGGGTCCTTCTCCTCTTGCTTGCTCTCGCCAGCGGGCGCAGCTCCTTTCTTTCTTCTCGGCAACTCACTTCACCTCCTGCATCACGTCGTCGATTATCTTGTCTAAGTTGACTCCTACGCCGTGGTCGCTCTTGGCTGGGTCTACGCCGTCGTCGCCGTAGCGCACCTGTATGAGCTCTCCTTCAGCCCCCCTTACGCTACCGTCGTACTCCACGTGCAGGTCCTCGAGCGCGTGTATCAGCCTCCTCTGCATGTAGCCGCTCTGAGACGTCCTGACCGCCGTGTCTACCAACCCCTCTCTTCCGGTCACGGCGTGGAAGAAGAACTCCACAGGGTCTAATCCCTCGTAAAACGAGCTCTCGACAAATCCCCTTCCCCTTGCTGACATGTCACCGTGGTCAAATACGGGCAAGGTCCTGTCCGAGTAGCCACGAACTATCCTGCCACCCCTTGAAGCCTGCTGGCCAACTATAGCAGATATCTGAGTGAGGTTGAGAACTGATCCCCTTGCACCTGTCAGAGCCATTATGTAGGAGTGGCTGTTGTGATCCATGTTCCTGGCTGCCATGTCTCCTATCTCGTCCCTGAGCTTTGTCAGCTTGCCCATTATCATGTCCTCGATCTCCTCCTCGGCGGTCTTCCCTGCCTCCGCCTCGACCTCGCCTCTCTCATAGGCCCCGATGGCGTCGTCTATCTCCTTCTCGACCTCCGCTATGCGCTTCTTCATGGCCTCCCGTACCTCCGATGGTATTTCGAGGTCCTTGAGGCCGACCGTGAACCCGTTCCACTCGCTAAACCTTAGGAACACCTTGAAGGCCTTGTCCATGAACTCCCTTCCCGCCTCATTTCCNNAGAAGCGAGTTAGGCACGGTAGCCCCTATGCTCTTCTTGTCAAGCACCCCCATTAAGAGGTCCCCGTTCTTCACGTACACAAAGCCATCGCCCGGGCAGTCGTCAAAGGAGCAATCGCCGCAGCCCACGCAAGAGTTCGCCTTCGAGGAGTAATTGATGCTCTTGGGTATAAAGAGGCTGACTATCTGCTTACCAGTCCAAAGAGGTCTTGGGGCCGTTATGGCGGGAGGAGGCAGAGGTCCCTCGTAGTTCCCGGCGTAGAGAAGGTCCATGACCTCATCTTTCTCAAGCAGAACCGATTTCCTCGTAAGCATGTAAGCCCCCGATATGAAGTCCTGTATGGCCCCCATTAAGGGACCTCCAAATCTCGGCGATAATATGTTCTTTTCAACTAAAAGTATCTCTTTGGCTTCGGCCTCGGCCTCCTTGCCCTGAGGGACGTGAAGGTTCATCTCGTCTCCATCGAAGTCCGCGTTGTAAGGCGGACAAACGGCTGGATTGAGCCTGAAGGTGCGGTACGGCAGAACCCTCACTATGTGGCCCATGATGGATGGCCTGTGAAGAGACGGCTGCCTGTTGAACANNATCTCTAAGGTGTCTTTCGACCGTGAAGCCAACTCCAAGCTCATCGGCGATCTCGTTTGTATCCTTAACGTACCTCAGGTCTATCATCACTCCGTTGGGCCTTATTACGTAGTTTGCGCCGGGATAGTTGTTCGGCCCCCTTCTCACCAGCTCCTTCATCTCCTCCAAGTTCAGCTCCGTCACTCTCTCGGGTATCGTAAGTATCTTGGCCACATGTATTGGCACGCCTACTTCGTTGACACCTATCCAAGGATCAGGCGAAATCACCGAACGCGATGAGAAATCAACCCTCTTACCAAGAAGATTACCCCTGAACCTTCCCTCCTTTCCCTTGAGCCTCTGGGCAAGCGTTCTGAGCGGCCTGCCGCTCCTGTGCCTCGACGACGGAGCTCCCTGCGTTTCGTTGTCAAAGTAAGTTATCACGTGATACTGGAGAAGCTCCCAAACGTCATCGATGACTGACTGAGGTGCTCCGCTTGAGATGTGCTCCTTGAGCTTCTCGTTGGCCCTGAGTATGTCAACCAGCTTGTGCGTCAAGTCGTCTTCCGACCTAAGGCCCGTTTCCAGCGTTATGGCAGGCCTCATGGAGATCGGTGGGACGGGAAGATAGGTCAGCACGGACCACTCAGGCCTTGCGACCTCAGGATCCCAACCCAATAGCTTTGCTTCTTCGTCATTTATCTTTTCAAGCCTGATCCTGATCTCGGTTGGAGGTATGCGAACAAGCGATGACGCCTCTCCTTTTTTACCTCCCATCTGCTCGTAGAACGTGGTAGGCCTTTCGTACTCGATAGGGTAATTTGTCGCTCCGCAGTGAGGACACGTCGTTACCGAAGAGGCCTTCTTTATTATGGCCTTCGATAGGGCCTTGGCGAGGTTCGGGTTGCGCCCCTCGAGCTCCTTCATCTGCTTTTCATAGCTCGCGAGCTCCTCATCGGGCAGCTTTATCCTGCCGCACTCCCTGCAAACCGATGAAAGGGTTTCGTGTATCTTCTTGGCGAGGCCTGGATGTATAACGGGCCTCTCCAGCCTTATGTACCCGAAGTGCCCCGGGCACTTTCCCGCCCTAGCTCCGCACGTCTCGCACCGCTGGCTTGGCTCCACGGTCCCAAGCCTTCTGTCCATAAGTCCTCCTGGAACCGGAAGGCCATCCTGGTCATAGGTCTCGGGGCTGTTTATCTCAACGACCGCCTGCTTCACTATCTTTTCAGGCGACAGCAGTCCGAACTTTATCCCTCTAACTATCTTCTTATCCGATAAACTCATACTGGATCACCCGGCTCAATCTTGATATCAATTCCCATGGAAATCATCTCCTGAACGAGAAGTTTGAAGGCGTAAGGCATGGTCACAGTCACGGGCTTGACCTTCTCACCGCATATGGGGCATATCCACCTGTTCTTCTTGTAGTCAAAGTAGGCCATCGCTCCATCGTTCTCGCATATGGTGACATCGGTCTTATCCGAGGACTCAAGCAACCTGTCCAGCAGGAGGGATGATGCGCCATGAGCCACCAATACATCCCTCTCCATCTCTCCAAACCTCAGGCCGCCCTCCCTTGCCCTGCCTTCCGTTGGCTGGTGCGTTAAGATCTGAACCAATCCCCTTGCCCTTGCGTGCATCTTATCAGCAACCATGTGA
>DAYW01000060.1:5749-9535 GCA_002507085.1 archaeon UBA168
GCCCTAAGCATCTTGCCCGTCCGCCCGTCATACATGACCTCTTCGCCGCTAGGAAGGAAGCCCAACGCCTTAAGCTGCGACTCCAGCTGCTCCAGAGTCTCACCCTCGAACGGTGTGCCATCAGCCCTCGATCCCCTAAGCGAGGCCACCTTCCCGCCCAGCATCTCCATCAGGTGTCCCACGGTCATCCTGGATGGGATCGCATGGGGGTTCATTATGAGATCGGGCACAATTCCAGATGCCGTATAGGGCATGTCCTCCTGCGGCACAAGAAGGCCCACAACGCCTTTTTGGCCGTGCCTCGATGCAAACTTATCTCCGAGCTCAGGAACCCTGTAATCCCTGACCACAACCCTTACCAGCTTCCTTCCATCCAAGTTCAGCGTGACGTAAACCCTATCGACAACCCCCGATTCTCCATGCTTCAGCAAAACTGAGGAGTCGTGCTTTATTACCTCTCCTCCGGTGAGCTCCCTAAACTCCTCAACGAACCTCGATGGGCTCGTCTNNTAAACCAGCCACAGAATATCTCGTCTTACCAATTATGACCTCTCCGCCCTCCACATCGCTGTCCGGAAACACTATGCCGTCAGTCGGATCAAGCTTCGTGTACTGGGATGCGCCATGGTATCCCCTCACCGTCTCATCAGGAATTCCTATCTCGTCTTCCTGTCCTCCCGGGTACTTCCTCTCCTCGGTCTCGTAAAGCCTAAAAGTCGAAGAGCGCGCCAAGCCCCTCTCCACGGACGCCTTGTTCAATATGACGGCGTCCTCTATGTTGTATCCCTCGTAAGAAAGAAGCGCAACCACGAAGTTCTGTCCGGTAGGCCTTTTGTTAAAGCCCACAAGCTCCTCCGTCTTGGTCGTCACCAGCGGGAGCTGGGGGTAATGAAGGACGTGGGACCGCGTGTCGAGCCTCTTCTGAAAGTTGATGGTCGATACCCCAATGGCCTGCTTTGCCATGGCCGTCTGATACGAGTTTCTCGGGCTTTGGTTGTGGTTTGAATAGGGGATAAGGCTGGCCACAACCCCCAAGAGCGCTATTGAGTCGAGCTCGCAATGCGTGTACTTGCCGGGACTGGCTTGTGCCTGATCGAGCGAAAGCGCTATCATGGAGTTCTCTTCCTCCTCGGCGCTGAGGTACTCCACTATGCCTTTTCTAACGAGCTCAGACCAAGGCATCCTACCGGTCATCAGCTCTTCCTTTTCCTGTTCGGTTAGCTTCAGCTTCCCATCCTTGTCGAGGACGAAGAGAGGCCTTATTATCCTGCCGCCATCGGTAAAGGCGTAAACTTCAGAAAAAGAGTCAGCTATCACGTAAGACACGCTTATGTCAAATGGTAAGCTTCCCTTTCTTTTTCTCTCCCTTAAAGCGGCAGCAAGACCCATTGGATCCTTGTGGAATCCCACGAANNCCATTGACGAATACCTTTGCTCCCTCCTTATCGGCTATTCCGTTCTTTAAAAGTGAGTTATCCCTGTAATCCAGAAACTCAACTCCCTCGTCGGCCATGGCACGAAGCACGGGAATTGGGTCCCTTTCAACTGAGGTTATGGCCGATATGGCCAAGTTCTTTACCAGCCCGCAGTTTGGTCCCTCTGGAGACTCGTTGGGNNCATCCTGCCCCATTGGGTTCCGTGCAGGTCCCTGGCCTCGAAGTGGGATTGGCTTCTCGAGAGAGGGGATATAACGCGGCGAAGATGAGATATAGTGGAAAGGTAGTTGGTCCTGTCAAGCAGCTGGCTCACCCCGGTCTTGTTGCCGACCCAGTTGCCCGTCGCAAGCGCGTGCTGGAAGCGCTGGGTTATCAGGTCAGCCCTTACAAGGCTGTTTAGATTCGGGACCTTCTTCATCCTGCTGAAGGAACGGGAGACCTGATATTGAAAGTCCTTCACAAAAGCCGCAAAAGCCACCGCAAAAAGCTGGGCCAAAAGATCTCCGGCCAGCCTAAGCCTCTTATTAGCGTAGTGGTCTTTATCATCAGCCTTTCTCATTCCTTTTGAGAACTGAAGCACCTTCTCAGCCATCAGAGCAAGGTGCACCGCTTTCCTAAGCCTGTCCTCGGGCGACGTGCCGAGGTGAGGCATGAAGCGCGCGTCTATTTGCTCCTCCGCCCTCCTTATCCTAATATCCCTTGGCTGGCCCACCGCAAGCCTGCCACCTATGTAATCGAGGGCTGCCTCCTTTGAGGTTATGTCAGATGCGTCTTGAAGCGGCACGAGAAGAGAGTCCTGAATCTCCTGCGAGCTGCTCACGAGGTTCACTATCTGACTGTCCTTCTCAACGCCGAGAGCCTTCATCAGGACGGCAAACGGAATCCTCACGGGAAAGGCCGTTGATTCGACCAGCATTTTCCCGTCCTTCGCCAGTAAAAGCGACACAGGGCTCCTTATCCCGTTGTAATAAGAGAACACCTTTGCCATGTACTGCGCTGGCATGGTGCTAGGGGCGACGTCAACGAGGATTTTATTCGATACGAGGTCCTCTTGGGATACTATGACCCTTTCGGAGCCAGCGATTATGAAATAGCCGCCGGGGTCATCTGGATCCTCCCCCATGGATATTAGCTCCTCACGTGTCTTATTGGAAAGCGGGCAAAGGCTTGACCTAAGCATGACGGGAAGCCTTCCTATGTAGACCTTTTCCCTTACGATCGGAACCCCCATGGCCTGACAGCTCTTCGTCGTGGGCATAGCCGACGGACCCATGGCAAGGACGGGCTTCTCAACTGAGGGCTTCTTTTCTTCTTGCACCCTTCTAGACACGTCCCTGATCTCTATCTCAAGCATTAGAGGCAGGGAGTAGTCCATGTTGCGTATCCTGGCTTGCACTGGGTCAAGCTCAGTTATCATGGTCCTGTCTGCCTCTATGAGGTGAGGGTCCGTATCAACGGAGATCTTTCCGAAGCATATCTTGAGGTTCTTTCCTGGGACATCGACACCTTCGCGGTAGTAGTCCACCACCTGTTGCATAAGGGAGTTCAGGAAAGACTCGTAAGAATCCAGGTGCTGTCTGACGAGGCCCTTATCCTTGACGAAAGACTGCAGGGCATACCAACCCAAGGACTCCTTTTTTTCCAAATCAAACCACTACCCTATAACTTACAGATTGTCCGGCGGTGGGGCTGTTCCTGATGAGTTTTATCAGGTCACCCCTTTTCGCCTTAAGGTACTTTACCATGGGATCCCTTGTCGTGATCTTTGGCAGGTCATCCGGAGTTACTCCCAACTCCTTCATCACTTTTTCCGCTTCCTCCTTTGTTAACAATATGTGCGTTGATACTAGCACATGCCGAGATATATCTAATCTGGTCAAATCTAAGACCCATAATGCCTACTAGGCGGTAAAATAATACCCCCATCTAATAAATTTTTCTGTTCAAACTATGAGCTAAAGCGCAGGCTTTTTAGCTGACCCCCAAGTGAAACTGGGCAATGATGATGGGACAAAGCGCTGACCAAACCGTGAGCGATAAGCTACAGCCGAGCCCCCTAACGCAACTTCAACACAAACTCAAGGAGGCTGAAGATCTGGCCTCAAAGATATCTGCTCAGGCACAGGAAGACTCCCTTAAAGTCATGAGGAGGGCTCAGGCCTTGGCGGCGAAACTCGAAGAGGAGGAAAAAGCCCTTGAAAAACAATACGAGGAAGCCGCGTTAAGGGAGGCACGTCAACGTGCTGAAAGCAAGGCTCAGGCCATCGCAGAAAAAGGCAAAGAAGAGGCAGAAAAGATAAGTAAAAGCTCGGAAAGAAATCTCGAGAAGGCCGCAGAGGCGCTTACCGAG
>DAYW01000060.1:9552-22926 GCA_002507085.1 archaeon UBA168
CAGGAGCTGGGAAGGCTTCCCCGCACCACATACGCGGCCTTGGCCTCGGCCGTCTCTGCCCTGCGCTCAACGCTCCTATCTCAGGCCGCGCTGGACGATCTCAGGAAGTCAGATATGGCGGGCGTCCGCTCGCTTTTAGAGAACACGCCCTATAGAGACGTGGCGCGCGCTAATCCGCGCTCTGCCGATCAACTTTACGCCATGGTCAAAAAGTCGGTGGTTGAGGCAGAGACGCGGGTCATATCCTATGCCCCAAAGCGCGCTAGAGTTTATTTGTCATCCTATCTCATGCATTGGAACGCCGAGGAGCTCAAAAGGGAGCTCGCGCTCAGGGCGACAAGCGCTGACCTATCGGCCCTTCGTAGCTATGTCGAGTCGCTGCCCAGCCCGTGGAGCGTTGTCAAGGGCTCTCTGGAAGCATTCGAAAAGAGCCACGATCCAGTTGACCTTACCCTTGAAGTGGATCGCGTATACATAGACCATCTCATATCAAGCTTCAACGCGCTGGCCGACTGCGAAAGGTATGAGCTCTCTGGTTTCGTTTTTCCAACCCTGGCTTGGTACACCGTTAAGACCCAAGTGATCGGAGAACGCTATGGAAAGCAGATTGAAACCAGAGTTGCATCAAGCAAAGAGCTTCAAGAGAGCTTCCTAAGCGCAATGGAACAGAAGGGCTATCCTGAGAGCCTGACCGTGGGAGAAGATATGTACGCTCGCTTAACGCTAGAATGGGCGCGCAATCAAGCACATAGAAATCAATTTAGCCCAGCGCCAGCGCAGGCAGCCTTCATACTGAAAGAGGCAGAGGCCAAAGAGGTAAGCGGGATGCTCTTGGAGAAGCTTTACGGCGTAAGCTCGAAGGCTCAGCGACCTAAGCCAGCCTGAAAGGCTCGGGCATTCCCCAATGTTTTCGAACCCGTTAAGCTCTTTTTCTGGACTGATGTTTTAGCCGCTCTCACTGCTGAGATGGCCCGATGCGCTGCGTTTATAAAGCCGTTATAAAGGAGCATATGCCATGCAAGAGCAAGTCCAAGGAAAAGGACGTCAAGAAAAAAGACCAGTGATTTTTTACGATTAGCGGGCTCGGCGGGATTTGAACCCACGGCCAACGGATCTCTCCCAGTTGGTTAAGAGTCCGTCGCTCTACCGTGCTGAGCTACGAGCCCAAGATTTTGTTTTATCCGCTTTTTAAGTGTTCTGCCGGCGCATCTTATTGTCTGCGCTTCACCACACCTGAGAGCAGGGGTGCTCCCAGCGACAAGGCCATCGGCCTGCACTTTACCTTTAGTGCGTGATAAACCGGGAACAGGGGTTTGCCCTCCGTCAAAGTCTCGTAGTTAGCCATCCCCTTAGCGATCACTAAATCGTAGTCATCCTCGAAGTCTTCCCAGGTTATTCCAACAGCTCTAGGTTCATAATAGTGCGGCTTTAAAGGCGGCATCAAGTCGCGTGAAAGCTCGTCCTTCGTTACGTCATTCAAAAGCGGGGTGGACTTTGCGTAAACGTGAACGTCCACGTGCGCCGATAGGTATCTGGCCACCATGAGGTCGAAAACGTGTTCTCCCGCGTTGTCTAAAACGTAAGCCAAGACCCTGGAGCTTGCCACTTGCGTCCACAGATAGTGCGTGTCATCTATCGCAAGCGGTGGCGGTCTTTCCAGCGACGATGGATCAAACTCGTAGCCCTTGACGTCAAACTCAAGCCCGTTTGCGGCAACGGCCAGCTCCATCAGACGGCGCAGGTTTTCCTCGTTCCAGCTGCCGTAATCCACAACAACTTTTTCAGCCGCTTTCTTGGCTATGGCGTAAGCCTTGGACTTGACCTCAGCGTAGGGATCGCTACATCCCGTAAACCTCTTTATGAAGTCCATGTCTTCCTTTTCCAGAAAGGCCGGCACCGCTTGCTCGTTATAGCGGCTTGCAAGCGATTGAACCAGGAAAGTCATTGCCCTGAGCTTTGCCTCTTCGCCGATCCCGCTCTTGTCGAGGGCGCTAAGCGCCCTGTTTATCA
Source organism: archaeon UBA168 (assembly GCA_002507085.1). Lineage (GTDB taxonomy): Archaea > Thermoproteota > Thermoprotei_A > Marsarchaeales > UBA168 > UBA168. Next base: position 11,563 of record DAYW01000060.1, read on the forward strand.
GGCACGGAGCGCAGTCAGCTTTGACCTTCAACTTCAGCGCTCACCGATGTCATAAAATACGCACCGCTCTCCTTTTGCTGCCTATCCAATATGCTCCCCTCTTTGTTGACCCTTGGCCTGCCAGTCTCCGGATCTCTTCTCATAGTGATCCCAACCTCCTTCAAGAACTGATTTACCCCATCTAGGACCTTCACCGGCTTCCGAGCGTGCCCAGACCTGCCGCTCTCTCCCTCAAAAACGATCATAGAATCTGACGTGGAGGTGAGCAACAAGAGGTCGTGGTCGACTATGAAGCCCGTTGATCTCCTTATGGCCATTACCCTCCTTATAGCCTTGCCAACCCTAAGCCTCTCTTCAACGTCAAGGAAAGCGCTGGGCTCGTCCAAGAGGTAGACCTCAGCGTCTCTGCCAAGGCAGAGGGCAACCGCTACCTTCTGCAGCTCGCCGCCACTAAGGGATTTGGCATTTCTGTTCCAGAGCTTGTCTATTCCCAAAGCCTCAATAACCTCAGTCTTGTAGTAATCCTTCGAAAGAGAGTCTTTCACCGCATCCATCACATCCGAGACGACCATGTCTACAGGTCTAAGCATCTGAGGCTTATATGAGATCCTTAGCCCAGCTGTAGGCACCGCTCCCTCATCTGGCTCGACTATGCCGGCAAGGATCTTTATGAGCGTGGTCTTTCCTATTCCGTTCCTGCCCAGCAGCGCTGTCACAGACCCCTCTTTGGCTTCCCCGCCATCGCTTGTAAGCTCGAAATCGCCAAGCCTCTTTTTCAGCCTTCCCCAGGAAAATACAACCCTTCCAACTTCCTCCTTTCCCATACCCACGTCGAAGAAGTCTATGGCGCCCTCCCTAAGCCGCGTGTTCTCATCGGGCAGAAATCCCCTGAGGAAGTTGTTGATCCCGTTTCTCGTGCCGTAGCTTCTGCTCGCCATTCCAAAAACTCCTGGCGAGCCATAGACCACCGAGACGTAGTCGGACAGGTAGTCTAGAACTATGAGGTCATGCTCTATCACGACCCCGCTCCTACCTCCAGCAACGGTTTCCCTTATCTTTTTGGCTGCTTCCATCCTTTGAAAGACGTCCAAGTAACTCGACGGCTCATCGATCAAGTAGACGTCTGCTTCCTTTGAGAGAGCTAACGCTAAAGTAAGAAGCTGCAGCTCGCCACCACTAAGCTGCCCAAGCTTCCTTTCACCCAGAGATTCAAGCCTGAACTCCTTAGCCAGCGATTTTAGGCGATCATCGCGAGAAGAAGATATGACCTGGTTTACCGTCTTCTGCATGTACGGGTCGTCTTCACCTAGCGTCAGTATCTGCGGCTTTACCGATATCTTCAGCCTACCAGAGCTAAGATCGGAGAAGTACTGCCTAAGCTCTGATCCCTTGAAAAGGTCGAGAAGGTTGCCCCCGTTGTTCCCGAGGTTCGGTTGAAGCTCGCCTGCAAGTATCTTAAGTGATGTGCTCTTTCCGGCCCCGTTCCTACCTATGATGCCGGTAACAAAGCCGCGCTTGACCTCTGGCAAGCCATAAAGGGCAAAGCCATTTTCCCCGTACCTGTGGACGAGCCTCTTCCCCCAGTAATCCGCCACGTTGATTATGGATATGGCGCTAAAGGGGCACTTGTGAACGCATATACCGCAGCCTATGCAGGTCTGCTCGTTGATCCTTGACTTTCCGTTCTCAGCTATCCAAACGGTTTTGGTGCCTATGCGGTTGACGGGACAGAAGGTCACGCAGGGAATTCCGCATATCTTCGAGTTGCAAAGCTGGTCATCCACCACTGCGAGCCTCAAGTCAATCCCCTAACCTCAGTACTCTTCGCCCTCTCCCCATCCCTCGCCCTCTTCTTCTTCCTCTTCTTCTTCCTCTTCCTCCTCTTGGTCTAACTCTCCAGAGCTGAATGACTCAAGCATGTACTCCCTTTCTTCCTCAGTTTCCTTGGGCAGGTCTTCAGTCAGCAGCTTTATCTTCTTCTTGCTATCTATCTTGGTTTTTTCGACGTATACCTCTTCCTTTGCTGGCTCCTTGTATCCGCATTTCTTGCACACCAGATAGATCTTCCCCTTTTCCCTTACAGGAACCAAGACGCTTCCATCCTTAGGGCAAAACTTCANNTTAAACAAAGTTATCATCGTAGAGTAGACGACTAACTTATATAAAAACCTTTCATTTGATTTGAGCATAAGATGGCTTCTTTATCACCCTGACAGCCTTCCCTTCATAAGACAACGGTGAGAACTGATATCCAGAGCCGCTGAAGAACTTCATCATCCACTCATAAAAGTGAAGCCTCATGCTCTGTATAAAGACCAAAAGCGCCTCAAACGCCATGACTATCAGGTTCCCAAGGGCCGCGATAATCCAAAACATAGCCCATCCCAGCGCAGTTGAGCCAAAGTAACCGTAAGCCAGCCACGCCACCACAAAAACCACTAACATAAGCGCCAAGTGAGCAACGGCCATTGCCAGCAACCTGAGGTAGGAGAAGCTGTTCGATATAAATGAAATCGTGCTCTCGACGGCGTCCATCAACTCATCACCAAGGGAGCCCTCATGAACAAGCAACTTGGCAAGAAAAGGAAAAACGTAGAGAAGCACAAACGGCACTATAACAAGCGCAGCCCATAAAACTAGCCCAATGCCAGTAAGGGGAACTCTTTCTACTATTAAAGCAAACGCAGAGGGCAGCAACACAAGCTTGGGAAGCGAGCTACCCAAGGCCTTCAGGGCCAATCCCTTCTTTAGCTGGTTAATCATTGAAAGCAGAAAGCCAAGGCTCATCTGGGCTATCCCGACGCCTATGGAAAAGAGCATGAGCGTAACTATGGTTTGAGTGGTGCTTGAAGAGACTGACGCAGAAGGTCTCCACACAGAGAAAGGAGTGCCCGCGAAAGAAAACGCGCCCTGCCAGTCGAATATGTGAAAGGCGAATGGATGAATCTCAAGGCCGAACACCTCGCCGAAGGCAAGTCCTGAGATCACGGCGGCCGCTCCAGAAAAAGCCATGACGTATCCTAGGTCCTTCAGGCTTCCTTGGAACTTCTTCGCCATGACAACGCCCGCTACGGCAAGCAGAAGGGCCTGTCCGGCATCAGGAAACATCAGGGCGAAAAGAAGGGGAAACGTGATGGCGGTTATCAACGTTGGATCTACTTCCCCGTAAGCCGGTAATCCCAAGCTTCCCACGATAACCCTAAAGTGGGAGACCAGCTCAGGAAGCCTCTGCAAAGTCGGAGGGTTATCTGAAGGCAAAGCCTTCCTGTGATAAACAAGAACACCTGGAAAGCGCCTTGTCACTTCAATGAGCTCCTTCACCTCGCTTTCCTGCACGAATCCGGTTATTAGCCTCGTGCTTTCTGTGAAATCAGATCCGGGCTTCACCTCAAGTGAGCGCAAAAGCATGCGAGATACCTCTCCAGCCTCCGTGGCGACCGGCAATGCCTCTTCAAGCAGCTTCTTGCGCTGATCCATAAGCTGGGTTTCGCGCTTCGATAGCTCAAGAAGCCCCTCCTGAGCTTTCTTCTTCGCACGCTCGGCCACGGGATCAAGCCAACTGGGATAGACTATCTCAACGGCCCCCATCTTCTTAAGCTCCTCGCGCACGCCAATTTCCATGGAGGGCTCGTATAGGATAACGTATACCTTTCCCCTCTGAGATTCCGCTTCGGCGTGCGGATAACTCACGCGTAGCTGCTCTTGAGAGAGGAAAACGGCGTGCCTGTAAAAGCCCAAGGCGGAAAAAGCAGAGTCATCGTATTCCGGGGGGAACGCCTCTAAATTGAGCAGGGCTTCGCTAAGCTTTTGCCTTTGAGCTCTAACTTCGTTGAGCTCATCCTCTATCCTCTTTTTCTGGTCTAAATAGCCCGATAGCCGCTGAGAATAGCTATCCAAGGCAGCGTTCCATGAAGAAATTTCGACATCCTTTTTTTCCCCACCTGACTCCCCCAACTCGGAAGCAATCTGAACGATCTCCTGCGCTTTCCGCGCTAACTCATCGTACGCTTCCGGCGCAGCGGATAAGGAGAAGTGAACCAAACCCCGCTGCGCCAGAGCATCAACGAGATCGCTGGCCTCATCGCGCGGGACCACGATCTCCACCTTCTCCATGGCCTGGGGAAAGAGCATGTGGTAAACCTTGCTCGCGCTATTAAGCATTGCAACTCTCAACGTAGCCCTTTCCAGTCCCGTGAACTGCAACACCTGAATTCGATAACCCCCATCAATAGGCGCTTAAATTAAGCCAAGCTTTTTCGGCGCTAGGGTTAAATCAACGGGGAGCTGTTCTACCCTGCTTAGAAATGTGGCCAAGATCGTTCGGGAGACTTAGCTTTTTCGGAAAGAAGGAGACTTTGGCCATTGAGACTTTGCTGAAGGAGGCAAAGATGGTGGAAGAAACCATAGGACTTGCCGAAGGAGTTATTAAAGCAGCAAGCAGGGGTGATTGGACTCTAGTAGAGGCAGAAAGCGAGAGGGTTTCAAGGAGCGAGGAAAGGGTTGATGTCATCCACAGAGAGGGTATGGTGCTGATATCCGAAGGCGCCTTCTTTGCAGGCATAAGAGAGGATATCCTTAACCTTATGGAGACTATAGATAACATAGCCGATTACTCTAAGGACGCATGCCGCGTTATCGCGCAGTATCCGGTAGGGCTTGAGGACTATCAGGCCGTGTTTGCAGCAGATGATCCCATGTCACTCATCAAGAAAGCCGAAGAGGCAATGTCAACGCTGGAGTCATGCATAAGCAAGCTGTTCACCAATCCAAGGGAATCGGTGAATCTGGCCATGGACGTGGAAAGGAAGGAAGAAGAGGGAGACGAGATAAAGGCCCGGCTAATCAAAAAAATATTCCAAAGAAGAAACTCCATGGACGTGCTCACGTTGCTTGAGCTCAAGGACTTCGTGCTCTGGCTAGACAACGTTCTGGACGCCATCGAGGCAGCTTCGGATATAGCCATAGTGATAGCGGCAAAATCAGGTGTATAAAATGCTCTTGCTTGCGCTGGCTCTGGTCGCCGCCTTCGCGATCGGAGCAAACAACGCGGCAGCAACCGTGGGAGCCATCGTGGGCTCTGGAATAATGAGGGAAGACAAAGCCCTTCTTCTTGCCGGAATCGGCATGGCTACAGGAATCATGCTTGAGGGATGGAAAATGAGACCAAGCGTTGTTGGTTACATGATAAAGGCGAACCAGAGCTCCGTCACGGCCTCGCTGCTGTTGGCATCGCTTATCGTGCTTGTCGTCGTTACTTTTTTTGCGCTTCCGCTTTCATTTTCTCAAGCACTTGTTGGAGGGGCCATAGGGATAGGGATTCTCACAGGTACTTTAAACCTCAAATTCGCGGCACTGGTCTCGGCCTCATGGGTTTACGCTCCCCTTTTGTCGATACCTCTTTCCGCCGCAATTTACGTGGCCCTGAGGGCCGCACTCCCCAAGGGCATATTCCGCAGGGCGAGGATCAACGCGGTCCTCGTCACGCTCTCGTCGTTCTACGTGTCGTATGTCCTTGGCGCCAACACCGTTGGGCTCCTTGAGGGGATGAGCTCGACGCCCTCCTCTGAGAGCGGGCCAGCTCTTGCAGCCGCAGCCTTCCTGGGTTCTTACTTGGCAGGGAAGACCGTTACGAAGACCGTTTCCGAAGACATCGTGGGGATAAGCCCGATAGCATCCTCTGGCGCGAGCTTTGCAAGCGCCCTAATGGTGGAGGTTATGACGCAGCTTTCCATACCGGTTTCAGTATCGCAGATAGGAGTTACGGCCATATTTGGCCCCGCCTATACCAGACGGGCAACCGTAGCTAACAAAAGCAGGATAGCAAAGATAGCTGCGGTATGGGCTATAGCTCCCGTGCTCGGATTCGTTCTCGCCTCAGGCCTTTATCTTCTTCTTCCGAAAACCCTACCCCGATGCCCAATTCGGACCATGGAAACTAGCCTTAGCTCACGCTCTTGCTCCATTGCCAGAGCACGCATGAGGATGCCTGAAGCGATTCCCAACCTGGTCCATGCGAGCTATTCCGCCCTCGTGGGTAGGGCTTCCTGCTCCAGCGATCAGAATCTCTTCACAGGCATCCCGCGCGGACCCTAGGCCACCTCTACATGGGCTCGACATCCAGCTCCCGCTCGGTTGGCCATCTGGCGCGCAAATGCGGGATCATCCAAAGGCCTTTTGAAGCCTTTCGCCCTTGCCTAGCGAAATGGGACTTCCGCCCTTCATAGGGTTAAAAGCCGCCTCGGCCACCAAGCGTTACCTTCACTTTTATATCCAGTTCCATACCTTCTCTTAGCTTTTCTATCAGCCTCCTGTCGAGGTCCTTTGCCGCTTTGTCGCACCTTATGGCCAGCGTCTCCGGGCTGATGTACGCGCTCTTTCTAAGTATGAAGCACCTATCGCTTGATATCGGCAGTGACTCATGTCCCCATCCGCTTACGGCGTCCGTAATCCCGCCGCAGGAAAAAAACACATCTACCCGGGCGCCCTTCCTTATCATCTGCTTAATCTCATCTGGAATCTGGGAAGGAGCCATTGAGCTGAAAACGGCGATTATGCAGTCCCCTCTCTCCGTTAAATGGCCTTCTGTGGTGATCTCAAGCGTTGACCTGTGCGTTGCCCTCACAAGGGGATGCCCCCTCGCCTTAAAGTTGAACGATGCGACATGATCTGCCATCTTAGCGCTCCCTGTCATCGCTGAGCTTGCTTTCTTTCCTTTACGGCCTTAAGCGAAATCAGCTCCTCCCTGTCGCGCTCCTCAAGCGAATCCGATATGAAACGTATGGTTTCCTGGTATTGGGGAAGGAAGATGTTCTCCAGCGCGTTAACCCTGCGCTGCATCCTTTTCATTTCCTTAGCAAAAGACATAATCGATGCCTGAAGTTCTGCAAGCTTCGACAGCTCCACAATTAACTGGAAGAAGAGCGAGGATGCCAGCTCAACGCTCGCGCTTTCGAAGCCCGGAGGAAGCACGAGCTTCCCAGTTGGCTTCCTATCTACCTTGTAAACCGCAACGCGCACTCCCATCACGCTTTTGGCCTGCTGTGACACGTAAACCTCCGCTCTTTGCACTGAATTGAGCTGCACGTGAGCCTCGCCCTCTGCCTTGGCCAAGGCCAAAAGCGCTGGCCTCAGCGACTCTGAGGCAGCATCGGCCTGCTGGCGCAAAGCCATGACCTCCTTCTTAAGCTCTTCGAGAAGGGCCTCTCTTTTTTGCTCGAGAAGGTCGTGACCAACCTTAAGCGTCGCCTGCTCCCGTTTCAGCCTAAGAAGGTTAAAGCGGGTTGGAGGCACGTTCATGCGTTCCATTTCTAGGTCCTCTTCTTCATGTACTTCGATATTTCGTCCGGGCTTACCCTGCTGAGCTCATCCTCGGGAAGAAGCGCAAGGGAATCCCAACCTAAGTTCAAAGTCTCCTCGATGCCGCGATCCTCATCTTCAGCCTGCTTCAAGAACCTCTGCTCGAAGAAGTCCCCAAACTTAAGGTACATGCGATCCTTCTCGCTTAGCCCTTCTTCGCCCACCACGGTCTCCAGAGACCTTACCTCCTTCATTCTGGCATAAGAGGCGTAAAGCTGGTTTGATAGATCCATGTGATCCTCCCTCGTGTAGCCCTTGCCAACCCCGTCCTTCATAAGTCTTGAGAGACTCAATGAAATGTCTATAGGAGGATATATCCCCCTCCTGTAGAGCCCTCTATCCAGAACGATTTGCCCTTCGGTTATGTATCCCGTTAGGTCTGGTATTGGGTGTGATATGTCGTCGTTTGGCATGGTGAGGATGGGCAGCAAAGTTATGCTGCCCTTCTTTCCTATGATCTTTCCGGCCCTTTCGTATATCGATGCAAGATCGGTGTACATGTATCCCGGATATCCCTTCCTAGCAGGTATTTCGCCTCTGGACGAGCTTATCTCCCTGAGGGCGTTGCAGTAATTCGTCATGTCTGTCATTATCACGAGCACGTGCATTTGCTCTTCAAAGGCCAAGTACTCCGCCATGGTCAGCCCTACCCTTGGCGCCGTTATCCTTTCCACAGCGGGCGAATCCGCCAAGTTGAGAACCATGGCCACGTTGGCCAGCGCCCCCGATTCTTCAAAGCTCCTGCGGAAGTACATGGCCTCGTCATGCGTAATGCCGATAGCCACGAAAACTATGGCGAATCCCTCCGATGAGTTGAGCAACTTCGCTTGCCTAGTTATCTGAGCGGCTAGCGCGTTATGAGGCAGGCCCGCCCCACTGAATATGGGAAGCTTTTGCCCTCTCACAAGGCTGTCCATCCCGTCAATGCCGGAAATTCCAGTTTCTATGAACTCGCTTGGGTACTCCCTTGCCGTGGGGTTTATGGGCGAACCGTTTATGTCCGCCTTCTCACGAGCATAGGGATAAGGCTTGCCATCTGCGGGCTCGCCAATTCCATCAAATACCCTGCCAAGCACTTCTTGGGAAACGCCAACCTCAAGCCCCCTCCCTAGGAACGTGGCGGACGTCCCACCCAGCGAGAGACCGGTTGTTCCTTCAAAAACCTCAACAACCGCGACGTCCCTCGATACCTCAAGCACCCTGCCCAAGCTGCGACCTCTCGCGGAGCTTATCTCCACCAATTCGTCATATCCCACGTCCTTAACTCCCTTGATGAACACGAGCGGACCGTTTATCTGCGTGACCGTCGCGTAGCTGACCCTTCTCTTGAGCCCCATCTGAATTTCGCTCACATTTTATCACCTCGATCAATTTCACCCGATAAAGACTTGGGGGCGTCCTCCGCCCTCTTCACCAGGTCTTCGAGCTTTAACTCTTCGGACACGGTAAAGCGAGCCCTGATTAGCTCTTGGACTATGGGAAGGCCTTCTATTTCTGCCTCAGGTATCTTCTTCTCTATGACCTTCTCAGAGGACCGATAGAAGCCTATCATGGCCTTGAGCAAGAGGTACTGCTTTCTCGGCGACGAATAGGTATCGACGTCGTTGAAGGCGTTCTGCTGCAAAAAGCCCTCCCTTAGTATCCTAGCAACCAAGAGCGTTAACTTTTGAGATTCTGGCAGGGCCTCGATGCCCACAAGCCTTACCAAGCTTTCTAGGTCGTTTTCCGTCTGGAGTACGCGGAACGCCTCGGCCACCAGATCAGGCCAATCCTCGCCCGTGTGCTTTATCCACCAAGAACTGACCGTTGAAGAGTACTGGGAGTAGCTGGTGATCCAGTTTATGGAAGGAAAGTGCCTTCTATCAGCCAGATCCTTGTCCAAACCCCAAAATACCTGAACGAACCTGAGGCTGTTCTGCGTTACCGGCTCTGAGAAATCGCCCCCCATGGGAGACACAGCGCCGACGACGGTCACAGATCCCTCATTCCCCTGTAGCGTTTTCACCCTTCCTGCCCTTTCGTAAAACTCCGCAAGGCGGCTCGCAAGATAGGGCGGGTATCCCTCCTCTCCGGGCATCTCCTCAAGCCTGCCAGAGATCTCCCTTAGGGCTTCGGCCCAACGAGAAGTGGAGTCGGCCATAAGCGCCACGTTATATCCCATATCGCGGAAGTACTCGGCTATGGTTATGCCTGTGTATATGCTAGCCTCCCTCGCGGCGACGGGCATGTTGCTCGTATTTGCTATGAGGACCGTTCTCATCATCAATGGCTTGCCTGTCCGAGGATCCACAAGCTTAGGGAAATCCCTTAGCACCTCAGTCATCTCGTTTCCCCTTTCTCCGCACCCCACGTACACGACAACATCCGCGTCAGCCCACTTCGCAAGCTGGTGCTGAACTACCGTCTTACCAGTTCCGAAGCCACCTGGGATTATGGCGGAACCGCCCTTGGCAATCGGGAAAAGGGCGTCAATTATCCTCTGCCCTGTCACAAGGGGCTCATCCGCAGGAAGTCTCTCCAAGTAAGGCCTTGGCGTTCTCACTGGCCATCTGTGGTATAGGTGGAGTTCCTGAGAGGGAAGCTTAGCGATGGGATCCTCGAGAGAATAATCGCCCTCATCGGCCACCCATTGAAGTTCGCCTTTCACGTCAGGCGGAACGAGCACGGCGTGCTTAACGATCTCCGTTTCCTGCACGTAGCCAAGAACCTGTCCACCGGAGACCTTTTGCCCCACCATGGCGGTTGGTAAGAAGTGCCACCTCTTAGTCCTGTCAAGCGGCGGCGCGCTGATGCCTCTTTTAATAAAAGCCCCCTCTTTCTCCCTTAGAGAAGACAAGGGACGCTGAATCCCATCGTAAATCGTTCCTATAAGCCCAGGCCCAAGCTCAACTGAAAGCGGGTTTCCTGTGGATTTTATGGGCTCTCCCGGCTTTAGTCCATAAGTGTCCTCGTAAACCTGCACGAAAGCGCGATCTCCATCGATCCTTATGACCTCGCCCACAAGATTCGCTTCGCCCACTAGCACCAGCTCATGCATCTTCACTCCGGTAGATTCTTCTGCTTCCACAACGGCCCCGCTAACTCTGTATATGCGCATCTAGATCACCAAACAGCAACCCGTCCACGAGGTCAAGCCTACTCCGAAATATTTCGTCAACCATCGATTCCAAGGAGTAATCGATGCTTAGAAGGCCGTCTTTTGAAGCAAGCTGAACCCCACCTATTATGTCCTTCTCGTGGAAATCGGCATTTACTCCCAGCTTTTTGGCTGTCCTCTTAAGGAAGTCCAAGTCCAACGACCTACAGTAAACGCTTACTTCCTTAGAGCCTATGGCGTCTACGCCGTCAGCAAAGCACTTAGAGAGAAAACCGTGATAATCTTTAGACGAAGCGAAGGCCTTTACCTTCTCGACTAAAGCAGACCTGAGTCTGCNNCCTTCTCGACTAAAGCTGCCCTGAGCCTGCTTCTTGCCTCTTCTCTAGCCTTGAGAAGCTCGTCTCTGACGCTCATAGACGCAAGGGACAAAACCTTCCTTTCTTCTGCTTCGGCCTTGAGCTCAACATCCCTCTTTTTTTCGGATAAGTTACGGATAAGCTGTTCGTAAACCCGCTCTACCACGCTCTTAGCATCTGCCAAAGCCGAATCCAGAGCCCTATCATACTGGGACAGGGCATCGGATATTATCTTATCGTAAAGTGACTCAAGGTCTCCTTCAATCTCAGCCAATCTTGGTCCCCACCACCCTCGTTAGAGCCCCCATAAAGCTCGATAAATCCACGCGAGTACCGCTTAGCACGATGATCGGAGTAGGGCTATTCGCCATTGCATCACTTAACTCTTTGTTAAGCAGCGAAGCCCACGGCTCCGATACGATAACAAAAGCGTATCTGCCAGACCAAAGCGCGCTCTGCAGATTTGAAATTGCGTGATCCCTGTCGGGCGCGCTCAAAATCTGGGCTCCTGCGGCTGCGAAACCGTCAGCGAGATCAGCTGACCCCATGAACGCC
>DAYW01000060.1:22961-23082 GCA_002507085.1 archaeon UBA168
ACATGCCGCCAGGTGGCAGAGCGCCAAGACTTGCAAAAAAGCGCTCTTCTAGCTTAAGCTCAGAGCTTATGAGGATCGCTCTGCCGTAAGCGCTACCCTTATGGAATGAGCGATCCCCTGG
>DAYW01000026.1:0-873 GCA_002507085.1 archaeon UBA168
TCGTGTATGTGGCCTGCCACGTGAACGATCGGCCCGCGCTTCCTTATGAAGTCCAAAACCGCCCTCGATCCCGCGCTGCTCCCGTCGCGGGTCTTGTCGAGCACGCCCAATGGAGGGACGTGCGTCATGGACACAAGCGGTTTTTCGCCGGCGCACGAGCCCGCGGCCCTTTCCAGCAGGCTTCCCATCTCTCCCTCGCTTAGGGTGAAGTAGGAGGGATAGGGGCTTGGAGGGACCCCGCCGACGCCGATGAAGCCCACCTCTTCCACGACCCTGCAAGTGCCGTGAAGGAGGGATAGGCCCTGCGCCTGCACGCTCAGAAGCTCCGGGGCGTCGCTGTTTCCAAGGACGGCGAGCACGCCTCCCTCGAACTTGGACAGCTCTTCGGCAACGCGGAAGTAGCTCTTTGCGTCCCTCCACGAGCTCAGGTCCCCTGCAACCAGGATTAAGGAGCAGCCCAAGGCCTTCGCCGACCTCACCAGGTAGGAGGCGGCCTTCACGTCCCCGTGCAGGTCCGAGGATAAGCAGATCTTCACGTCACCCTACCGCTGGTGCAAGAAAAGCCTGCCGTCGCCGTCCTTTTCGCTAGCGCCAGGGCCGACGTTGCAATGGAAAGATCACATTCATGTAAAAAATCACATATATATGCGAGATCATTGATATCATTATGGAGAGCCACGAATACTTAGAGATCATAAGAAAGAAGGCGATGCTTGAAGCCCTGCAAACGGGAAAGGACGTGAGGATAGGCGCGGGAAGGATAATGGCCTGGTGCGGAGTTGAGCTGCCGACAGGGGTAGCGCTCCTAAGGGCACTGCATCGTTGCATTGGAGACGACGAGGACGGGCCCATGGTTCTCAAGCACAGCGCGGC
>DAYW01000026.1:907-3590 GCA_002507085.1 archaeon UBA168
GGCTCCGATAGGGGAGAAGAGCTAAAAAAACGCGTCGTTTTGTGGCGTTTTATCGGTAGCTTCGGTAGAGCTCCTCGCCTTCCTCAAGCACTATGGGCCTGAGCTTCTTCAGGCCGAAGTAGAGCGCCCCAGCCACAACCCATCCTGCCAGCACCGCCGCGGCTATCATGACGTAGACGTTTATGGACATGAAGGTCCCGTAGAGCGCGAACAGGTAGATGAAGGTGGCCAGAAGGGGCGCAAGCGCGTACTGAAGCCTGAACTGCTTTGCCCTCTTGAAGTAGAAGGGAAGGGACGTGTTGAGAAGGAGGTGCTCGATTATGGTCCCCGCGCCGGTCCATATTCCCGTGATCAAAAAGCCGTTCAAAGGCCCCATGGCCCATCCGGTAACCGTGAATATGACAAGCCCGATCAGCGTCTCGAAGAGCAGGGCGTTGTGCGGGCTCTTGTACTTCTCGTACGTTATCGAGAGAAAGTCCGGAAGGAAGCCGTCCTTAGCCATGGTGTACATCGCCCTTGAGCACGCGTTTATTATGGCGAGGGTGTCAACGAAGCCGCTGTTTATCAGGAATGCAAGAAGCACCACTCCCAGCGCGATTCCTCCGAACTTTAGCGCCAGCACCAGCCCCGGAAGGAAGTAGTTGAAGTAGGTCCCCATGTTGGCCGGTCCCCATCCTATGGTCATGGCATAGCTCATGAATAGGAAGAAGGAGCCAAGGACCGCTATGGTCACTATGGTTCCCCTCCTTATGTTCATGTGGGCTTCCTTAGCCTCCGCCCCGAGGAAAGTCATCGATCCCCAGCCCGCGAGGGAGGTGAAGGAGAAGACCAGGCCCAGCCCCACGCCGTTCCAGCCAGTGGGCGAATAAGCCGGAGTGAACACCTTGAGGTTAAGCGGCTGAGGGCTCTTTCCCAGGACCAGGAAGGCCACAACCAGGAGGACGAGCATCTCAGCGGTCCCCGTGTACACGCTGTACTTCAGCGAGTTCTTTATGCCCGAGTAGGCAAGCGCGTAGGCAGACACCGCCACGAATATGCCCAGCGGGTACCAGGACCAAGAGGGAAGGCTCACGCCAACTATCTGGAGCCCGTACTCGGTGGCCAGCGCGGTCTCGAAGTAGATAAAGGCCGTTCCCCCAAGAAGCGTGTAAAGAAGGTAGATCCATCCGCCAAACCCGCCAAGGCGCGGGCCGAGCCCGCGCTCAATGTAGCGGTAGTAACCCCCGCTCGATGCCACCCTCCTGGAGAACTCGTAGACCACGTATCCAGCGCTGAAAACCCCAAGCATCGCCAGCACGTAGGTCAGCGGAAGGGAGCCGTACGCAAAGGCCGCGGCACCCGTCATGGTTGCGGTTACTGCGATGGCTGGAGCGGTGAAGGATATGGACTGAAAGACCAGCTCCACGAAGGTGACCGAGTTCTTTTTGAGTTGTCTGTGCTCATCGGTCATTTGGTTGACCTTCGAATATCAATATAAATATTTCGGATCGATCAGGCGGAAAGCGCAGATAAAAAGCCCGAAAAGGGCTTGCTAAAAAACCAGTCAAAGCTTAACGCATACCTTAACGCATGTTCTAACGCGAACGCATTATGGGATGAGCGCTCGCCATTTTGCGGCTTTGCGGCTTGCGCGATCGATGCCAGCTAAAAAATCGCTTCATGTCCAACACGATCTTGTGATGTCTTTCTTCATCTTTAGCGATGGCAGCGAACAGGTCCCTGAGGAAACCCTCCTCGAGCTCTTGGCTTGCCTGTGAGTAGAACCTCACTGCGTCTGCCTCGGCCTGGTCTTGGGCGCTAAGAGCGGCCTTGAGGCGCTCGGGGTCAAGCTCGCCCACGGGTTCGCTTAGGGCCTCCTTGGTCTTGTCGATGGCCTCCATGATTCCCCTCATTATGGACGCGTGCAGGTACGTCTCGAATATCATGGGGGCCATGCGCTCTCTGGCCTCCTGATTCGCCACCATGTTGAGGTTTAGGAGGTCGTTAAGCGCCACGCTTTCGACGTAAAGCGCAGCGCTCGCTTTTTCCCTCAGCTCCTTGAAGTCCAACGCAGTCTTCTTTTGCCTTGGCTTTTACGCCTTGTGAGGGACTCGAAACGCTTTAACTCCATTCCTTGAATTTGAATATGGCGGATCGCGTTTTTGCTGTTTACAGGGTGCCAATTGAGCAGGTTGGAGGCAACTCATACCTCGTTTTCAGGGGAGATGACGTCATAGTCGTTGACACTGGAACGCCGGGAAACGGCGATAAGATACTCAAGGAGGTGGCCTCCTTGGGAGGCAGGGTAAAGGCCGTAATTCTTACCCACTACCACCTAGACCACGCCGGAAGCCTGAAGGAGATAAAGGACGCCACGGGGGCAGAGGTCTACGTTCACGAGGCCGACGCGCCCTACGTCTCTGGGAAAGAGAGGCCTCCTCTCCCTCCTACGGCTCCGGCCGATGCCGCGAGGGCCTATTCCCACTACAGGCCCGTGCAGCCAGACCACATAGTAAAGGAGGGGGACGCCGTTTTCGGCTTCAAGGTCCTGCACGTGCCAGGGCATACCCCTGGCTCAATGGCCCTTTACGACGGCAGGTTCCTGTTTTCTGGAGACAACTTGAACTTCAGGGAGGGAAAGGTGCAGGGAACGCCCGCGGCCTTTGACTGGAACAGGGAAAAGGCGGCGGCGAGCGTCAAGAGG
>DAYW01000026.1:3623-32236 GCA_002507085.1 archaeon UBA168
GTTGGCTCTGCCTCGGAAAGGGCCAGGGCTGACCTGGGCATCCTCTGAAATTGCCGTGCGCAAGCTTATATGTGGTTTATCGATAGAAATCGTCATGCCGATAATCGAGGTCAAGGGGCTGAAGAAGCGCTACGGGAGCTTCGAGGCGCTGAAGGGCATCGACTTCGAGGTCGACGAGGGAAAGATAGTCGCCCTCGTGGGCCCCAACGGCGCCGGCAAGACCACCACGCTGAAGATACTTTCGGGCTTCCTGAGGCCAAGCGAGGGGCGCGTTGCGGTGCTGGGAAAGGATCCATGGAGCCACCCAGAGCTGAAGAAGGAAGTGGCCTACATACTGGACAAGCCAAACTTCCCCCCTCACGTGAAGGTCGAGGACTTCCTAAGGGAGGCAGCCCTCATGGTCGGTGAGAAGCCAGAGGTGGGAGAGGAGTATTTGAAGGCCCTCGGGCTTCAGGAATACGCCCAGAGGAGCTTCTCAAAGCTGTCGGCCGGAAACATGCAGAAGTTCGCCATAGCAGTTGCGCTGCTGAGAAGGCCGAAGCTCGTCGTCGCCGACGAGCCCTCCTCGAACTTGGACCCGGGCGCCAGGGCGCAGCTCTACGACCTCATCGCGAAATCCAAGAAGGAGAACGACACCACATTCTTCATATCATCGCACGTGCTAACGGAGATGGAGAAGGTCGCGGACGAGGTGATAATAATGGCCGATGGGCAGGTCAAGGCCCAGGCGCCCTTGGGCCAGCTTGCCTCATCGCTCAGCGGCAGCTCCTTCAGGATAACGACCGACAAGCCGGAGCTGCTTGCCGAGGCGCTAAAGGGACAGGTTGTAGACGGAAAGGTGATGGTGGCTGAGGAAGCCGCAAGCCTCAGCGACATCGATGAAGCCGCCAAGAGGGTTGGCGCCAGGGTTGTCTCGGTGGAGAGGGTTGGCTCATCTCTTGACGAGATATTCAAGAAGCTGGTGGGAGAAGAATGAGCGTCTTTTGGAGGTTCCTGAAGCTCAGCGTTCAGGAGGACTACAGGATGCCGGTCGCCGAGCTCTTCGCCTTTTTGATGGCTTTGGCTCCGCTTACCCTTTACGCGTCCGGGGTCAACTACGGGGTGCTAAAGGGGTCAGCGGCCTTTTCTTTTCTCTCGTCCGCCCTCGGCCTGGCTGCCTTCCTCTTCCTCATACTCATTCTGAAGAACGTCTCCTTCGGCATAGGGGCCGACCTTGAGAAGGGAATAACCAACACTTTTTTGACTTTTCCCATGAGCAGGGCCAAGTACCTGGCCGCTAAGCTTGTCTCCGGGGCCGTAATACCCTTCGTGATGTTCATGCTTGCTCCCCTTCCGGTGGCGCTCGCCTTCGCTCCCCACTTCTCGGACCTCGGAGTGCTTCTCCTTTACTGGGGGATAGAGGCATCCGGCATGATGGTCATAATAGGGCTCATGGTTCTTGTGGCATTAGCCACGAAGAAGGGCTCAACTTCGCTCATAGCTGGCCTCGCGCTTTACTTTGGGTCAGAGTTCGCGAACGCCTTTGCCATATTTTACGCGGAGAGGGGCAACAGGGACCTCTTCTACGCCCTTTCCGTGCTCAACCCCTCTGAGCTTTGGACCATACACTACAGCAGGTTCTTTGGCTCCTTCTCTGTTAGCACTGCAACGGCGTCAGCGCTTACGGCCACCTCTGCAGCGCTTGGCGTCGCGCTGCTAATAATAGCCTTCGCGGCCTTTGAGAGGGTGATCGACCTATGAACTACAGGTACGGCCTTCTGGTCATAATGGTGGCGCTCCCGCTGGTACTTGCGACGCAGCTGCCAACCTACACGGTTTTGTCGAGTACGGTGCCAACGACCCTGAAGCCGGGGAGCTTGACAGTGCTTGGGCGCTTCAGCTTTAACTACAACGCTTCAGAGGCCGTAATAGATGTAAACGCCACGCAGGTCAGTGGGAACTTCGATGTGCTTATCTATAACGGGACTTACACGGGGCTGCTCGTGTCGCCGTCCTCGAACTCCAGCGGCTTCATCTACAACAGCGCTTCGCCGTCAGCAGCATCAGGGCAGGCAAGTCCTACCGGCATCCCCACCAACATCCCCACGGGCACCTCTGTCGCGTCCTTGGCGAGCCTAAAGCCGCTCGTAAAGCAGGAGTTTTTCGGAGGAAAGGTCGGCTACGTGAAGGTGACGCCGAGCCACAAGCTCTCTTCGTTTTGGTTGGTCGTTAACTCGACTGAGGCGAGCGGAAAGTTAACGGTGGTCATGAGGGATCAAACGCTCCCAGTGCCCTCGTACTACCTCTCTGCTGGCCTTGTCCTTCTCCTGATTGGCCTAGCCCTCTTCGCGGCGGGCCTGGCAACGAGCCTAAGACACCGAGGAGGCCTCGCCTTGCCCCTTCCTGATGGAGCCATAGTTATGTGCGGAGGAAGGGCGGAGAGGTTCGGCGGAAAGGACAAGGGCTGCGTGTTCTTTCACGGCAAGCCCCTGGCTGAGAGGGTTGCGGAGGCGCTGAGGAGGTCAGGGCTTCGCGTTCTCTTTGCCTTTGCCACGAGGACCGCGTGTTCGGCCGCTTACGCAAGCATGGTGGATGGCGTCAGCCTTCTCGAGACCCCCGGTGAAGGATACGTGGCCGACTTGAGGTACGTCGCCAAGTGGGCATCATCGCATCTGGGCTGGAGGAGGGCCCTCGTCGTGGGATGCGACATGCCCCTGTTAACGAAGGACGTTGTCCGCAAGCTCCTCGAGATGACGAAGGAGTCGCAGGCGCCCGTGGTTAACGTGTTAGCAAGCGGAAAGGAGCTGTCCTCGCTTGGCTTTGAGGCAAAGGACGGCGAGCTGGTGACCTCCGTGAGCGTCGTAGACCTGTTAGAGCTCTCGCTCTCTCCTCCCGAGGCCGAGCTCCCTTGGGAAAGCGTCTCCTACTCCCCGGCTCAGGAGGTGTGGGACTGCGACGATCAAAAATCCCTTGAGGTTTTTGAGTCCCTGTGGAAAAATCAAGGAGAGAAGGGAAGGACCTCGTAGGTTGCCTCAAACCTCTCTTTGGCCTTGAGCACCTTGAGCCCTATGCCGTTGTTGAACGCGTCGCCGATGGCCGTCATGGGTTCTATGGCTATCGAATCGCGCGATGGCGGGGTGTATATCTGGACGTATGGGTTCTCGTTCAGCTTGATCCTTATGCCCCTCTTCTTTCCGTAGAGCTTTACGTCGCCATCCGCCAAATAGCACTCGTCGAAGGCCCTCGAGCCTATTTTTCCGCTGAAGCTGACGTCTTCCAGCTCCCCGGTCGGTATGAGGTCCACGGCCTTGCACCTTCCCTTCGATTTGCCCTCAAGGGTCCAATCCTCGAGCTTCCCGTCAACCAGGTAGTAGGGGTGCGTTCCCATGGTGACCGGCATCTCCGACTTTCCCGTGTTCGTCACCGTAAGCCTTACCCAAAGTCCCTCATTGGACACGGAGTACTCGACCTCTGAGCTGAACTTAAACGGATAGCCCGTGTCGCAGGCGAAGTCGTATGAAAAGACGACGCCGGCCCCTCTCCTTGGGGCCCTGCTCGCCCCCTTTTCTCCAAATAGGTAGTCGGATCCCTCGTAGACGGCCTTGATCTTCCACTCCCTTTCGGTCAAGAAACCGTGCAGTGCGTTCCCTCTGGCCACCTCGTTTATGGGAAGCTGGAACGACCTTCCTTGGAAGGCGTAGCGCCCTCCCTTTACCCTGTTTGCAAAGGGAATGAGCACCGCGCATCCGGCCCTAGTGGCATGGGATTCGAGCTCGTCGGGCGTCCTGTGCCCTCTTATGTAATCAAAGCCATCGAAGACGAAGGAGTTGAGGTTGGCTCCTAGGTCAAAGGCCGTTAACGCGAGCCCTTTCTGCAGCTCCGCGGTGACTGCCGAATGGGTACCAAACTCCTTTACCGTTTCTTGCATATGCCCAGCTCAGGGGACCCTATAACCCTTTCGCGCGTTTAGAAGAGGGCGCGAAGCCTTGCGAAGAACCCCTTCTTCTTCTGGGGTTGTGGAGACGGATCCTGAGCCGTCTGAGCAGGCTGCACGGCCTGCGCCGTTATGATGGGGGTCGCCTCTGCTTGCGCAGGCAATGGAGATTGCGTTGGCGCTGCGGGCGCCGCAGGCGCCGAGACCGCCGCCGGGGCTGATGCTGAAGGGGCCGCGGCCAACGGGGAAGGCTGAGGCGAAGCTATGCTTGCTGGAGGGGGATTTGCGGGAACCTCCTGCTTTGGTGCCAGGATCTCCTCCCCCTTCTGGGTGACGAAAAGCGCGGTGGCCCTTCCCTTCCCCTGCTTCTTCTCCACAAAACCCAGCTCCTCGAGCGACTTGACTATGGTCGCGATGACGGGGCGAGAAACGTTGAGGTACCTCTGCACGTCGCTCACCTTACATCCTGGGTTTTGTTTAATGTAGTTTAACGCTTCCGTCGATTTTTCTTCCATTTCAGTGTTTATGCCCTTCCCGGTATAAATATGCATCGCTGAAAGAAATGCATTGTAAATCATTGCGGACGCGCGGGGACCGCGCGGCTTACGCTTAAATCTGGACTTAAGGGCTTTCTCATGGAAGTATTGGTTTTGGGATCTGGTGGGACGGCGCCTTCGACCAGCAGGGCGTGTACGTCCTTTTTGGTCGATCGNNTTTTAAACATGAGGAAATTCGGCGTAAACGTGAAGAACGTGGCTGCCGTGCTGATTACGCACATGCATGGCGATCACTTCTTTGACTTTCCAGCCCTGTTGTGGGCCATGGCAGCCGATGGAAGGAAGGAGCCCTTGGCGGTTTTTGGGCCTCAGGGGATAGCTCAGGCCATTGACTTCTTGAGAGAGGGTCCGCTTGGATCCGCCTTTATGCCAAGGAACTTCGTGCTGTTTCCGTTTGATGTGCATGAGATGAAACCTGGTGACTCGTTTTCCGTAGGCAAGCTCTCGGTGGCGACCGCGATGGGCGAGCACCCGGTTCCCGATGTGGCTTACAGGATATCTGACGGGAACAGGACCGTTACTTTTTCTGGCGATACGGGTCCATCGAAGTCGGTGGCAAAGCTAGCTCAAGGCAGCGATCTCCTAGTTCATGAGAGCACTTTCTTGAGGGGAGAGGAGGCTGCTGCCAGGATTACTGGCCACAGCACGGCGCTCGAGGCCGGACAAGTCGCGGCAGAAGCTGGGGTGAGGCTTCTTCTTCTCAACCACGTGGCCCCTAGGCTCAGCGGCAAAGAGGATGAGATGGCAACCCAAGCGTCTGAGGGAGGCATTAAGGCTCTAGTTGCCTATGACGGCCTTTGCATTCATCTGGAGTAGCGGCCAGCTGGTTCAAGGAGGTTTCTGTTGCATTAACCCCAAAGGAGTTAAATACCCCGTAAGGGAAAGGTTATGGGTTGGAGAGGCGGGCCTTACTGGGGAGGGAACTGGGGCAACGTTGGCCCCTTTTCAGTGCAGGAGATAATCAACATAATCATAGCTTGGCTTGTGCTCGGCTTCGCGTTTGCTGACAGCCTATCAGCAGGCGCCATAGCGCTTTCCCTCTCCACGTGGGGCCTGGCCTTTCTGTTTCATGAGATGTCTCACAAATTTGCCGCCAGGCACTTTGGAAGGTGGGCCGAGTTCAGGCTTTGGTGGTGGGGATTGCTTCTCACGATTTTTCTGGCGGCAATCCGCAGCCCCATACTGTTCGCGGCGCCGGGAGCTGTTTACATAGCCCAGGCTTACGGATGGGATTACGGGAGCATAAGGAGGGAGAACGGGATAATATCGCTGGCAGGGCCGGCTGCCAACGCCGTTTTAGCTGCTGTGTCCTTCCCCCTCCTTCTGCTCAACGTCGCTCCCACGTTCACCTCGACCCTGTTCTTGGTCAACGTGTGGCTCGGAGCATTCAAGATGATTCCCATACCGCCACTTGACGGCTCAAAGGGCTTCGCTTGGAGCAGGCTTTACTGGGCAATTTTCGCCGCCGCGCTTTTCATCCCGCTTATAGCGCTTTTCATAATTTGACGGGCGCAGGGGCAGCATTGCTCAGCGCTGGTCAGAAATAAAAAGGTTAAAAGCAACCGCGTGAAGAATTTATGAGCAAGTGCCCCTTCTGCGGAAAAGAGCTTCCATCCGACGATCTTTGGTACTGCCCCTACTGCGGTTCAAGGCTAAGGGATGCCAATGGCAACAAGCTGTTTCCCGTCACACAGCAGCCAATCGATCAGGCGAATCAGCAATCGACGCCGTCATCGACGCCAGAATCTTCATCGGGACCAGGGCCAGCGCCAGAGCCTGTGCCCGTGGCTCCTCCAGTCCAGGAGGCCATCCAGCCCGCGAACGAAGGAGGCAGGCGCTGGNNGTCCTCCAGCCCGCAAAACATGGAGGCAGGCGCTGGTACGATTACTTCAAGGAGGCATTTCAGGAGCTCACTAAAAGGGAAAGGCTGCTTTGGTTCCTCATAATCTTTGAGTTTTTGGTTATAGCGACGATGATAGGCGCTGGGCAGCCGGTACCCACCTCTCAGGCAAGTGGCCTCGTGAACAGCCTTAACGCATCGATACCGTACTCCAGCGGAAAAGAGGCCATTGCCCTGTCCATATTCAGGAATAACTACTATCTGGCGTTGCTAATGGATATTCCCCTGGCCGGTCCGGTTATGGCGACTTACGTTTCTTTTAACACCGGATACATGATGTCTGCGCAGGCAATAGTTTACTCAAATCAAACTAAAATAGCATTCACTGGCATGGACAGGTTTCTAAGCCTTATGGTGCTTCCCATATTCTGGCTGGAATTCGTTTGCTACACGGCGGCAGTTCTTGAGAGCCTTTACCTTTTGGTGTCGCTTTTCACCAGGCGCTTCACTAAGGAGGTGTTCACAGCCATAATAGTCATAATCGGAATAACGATCGTTCTCTTCATAAGCGCGCAACTGGAAGCCTTCCTTTACGTGTGATTTTTTAAAAAAAGTCAGAGGTACTTCTTTAGGGTATTTTCTATGTAGCTCTTGGGATATGCGCCAACTATCTGATCTACAACCTGACCGTTCTTTATGAAAAGTATCGTCGGAATGCCCTCTATGTAGAACCTCGTGGCGGTGGCCGGGTTTTCGTCAGTGTTTACTTTCGTGAAGGCAACCCTATCTCCGTAGGTCTTGCTCAGCTCTTCAAGTATTGGCGACACTATCCTGCACGGGACGCACCAAGGAGCCCAGAAGTCAACCACGACGTAATCGTGAGAAGCCACGAACGAGTCAAAGGTGTCGTCTGTCAGATCTATTGGCTTTGCGGCCTTCGCGGCCTTCGGCTGTTCTGGACTTGAAATGATCTTTTTCAGAGCTTCCTTCTTTAACCTCTCCAGTTCTTCGTCCTCTTCCATCTTCGATTGAATTTATAACTCCATTATTAAGGGTTTTATCGGTCATTGGGCCTTTTGGAACGTCACGGCGTAGTGATACTGGAAGTCGCGAGAGTCGAGCAGCGTGAAGCCGTGCCTCGAAAAGCGCTCAACGAGCTTGTCCTTGCCTATCTTCCTAAAGGAAGGAGGGCCAAAAGGGGAGTCGGGCTTGAACTCGATCAAGGTCACTTTGGCCTTTGGCCTTATCTCATCTAGAAGCTCCTCCTGGCAATTTAGGTCGTGATAAGAGTTTGAGAAGAAGACGTGGGTGTAGCCCTGTACGTTAAGCCCATTGCAGGCGTCGGCTTTGAGGAACTCGACGTTGGAAAGCCCGAGCGACGCGGCCTTTCCCTTAAGCTCTTCCAGATCGCGATCGCTGTAGCCTGCGTCTATCCCATACACCTTTGTGCAGAGGGGCGCGAACTTGAAGGTGTAGTAACCGTTTCCGGCTCCCACGTCTACTATCACGTCATCCTTGCCTATCTTCATCAAGTCAAGGACTTGATCGGTTGGAATTATCCCCTCCCTTGCCTCGTCGTTTATTCCGTGCCTCGCGTGAAATGGGCGCATTTTATCGAGTAATATCTATAACTCGATATATAAGCCTGCCTCTAATCTTTGTCCAGCATCGCAAGCGCTTCCTCAACGGCCCTGTCCAGCTGCGCATCTCTTCCGCTTGCGTAGTCTGAGGGCGTGATATCGATCGCTATATCGGGTTCCTCTCCCCTGTTCTCGAGGCCAAGCCCTACGTCGCTGAAGAAGAAGGCGAACTGGGGCTGCGTTACGACGGTGCCGTCGAGAAGCCTTCTTCTGGGGTTTATGCCGATCACCCCTCCCCACGTCCTTACGCCTATGAGGGGGCCAAGCTTCAGCATCTTGAACGCGTGAGAGAATATGTCGCCGTCTGAGCCGGTTGCCTCGTTCACGAGGGCGACCATAACCGCTGGAGGCGCGTCCACAGGATAGGGCGTGGGCCTTCCGACTCTTGGCCTCTCCTCTCCGAGCCTTTTCCTGCTCAGCTTCTCCAGCAGCAAAGAGGATATGAATCCTCCGCTGTTGTACCTCAGGTCAATTATCAGCCCGTCCCTGTAGGCCTCGGCCTTGTAAAGCCTGTAGAACTCTGAGAAGCCCCTGCCTCCCATGTCGGGAATGTGAACGTAACCGAGCCTTCCTCCAGACTTCTCGTGGACGTAGTCCCTGTTTTTCTCAACCCAGTCCCTGTAAACGAGCGTCCTCTCATCCTTCAGGACTTTAACGGCGACCCTCTGCTCCTTTCCATCGTGGATGACCTTCAAGGAGACCACGTCGCCGCCCCTGTTTAGAAGGGCCTTTGAGGGATGCGTTTGCCCGCTTAGCGGAACGCCGTCGATCTCAACTATCACGTCACCTACAGCCAGCCCGGCTGACTTGAGCGGTGACTTCTCTCCCTCAGTCGATTTGTCGCCTTCGAGAAGCCGCGTTATCTTGTATCCGCGTTCTGCGGCTTCGAACTCCGCTCCGAGTCCCCCCACGGTGTAGGGCCTGTCCAAGTCGTACTCACCGCCGATTTCGTACGAGTGAGAGGTTCCCATCTCGCCCTGCATTTCCCTTATCACATCCGAAAGCTCGAAGCGCGTTCCTATCCTCGGCAAAAGTCCCTCGTACTTGTTGAGCACTTGTTTCCAATCCTTCCCCATCAGGTCTTCTTTCCAGTAGTTCTCGCGCATCAGCCTCCAGGCCTCCTTGAGCATCTGATCCCACTCTTTTTGAGGCTCCACGTAGACCTTTATCCTTGAGGCATCGATTATGCCGCTTTTCTCTCCAGGCTCCTGCACGGAAAGGTCCGGCTTTTTCTCTGGGTCAACAACCCTTAGCTGATCTCCAGCCCTTACTAGAAGAAGGGAACCGTTTGTGGAGAAGCCTGAAACGTTTGAAATCAGCCTCTCCTTGCCAAGGGATTTGACGTCGAAGACGTCGATGACGCCGGATGGCTTCCCTGGTTGAGCGTCGGCGGGGAAAGATAGGAGAGCAACCCTTCCCTTCCTCAGGCCCTCGATCTTGGCGTAATTTCCCTCTTCAATGGGGAAGGGCTCTATCCGGTCCTCGATTCCCTCTAATTGGATGGCGGTTACCTGCTTTTGGCCTTCCGGAGGCTTTTCCCCCGTTTTTTCTTGCGGCTTCTCGAGATCGGTGCTCTTAACAAAGGGAGAGGGCCTTGGCGAAAGCGAGACCAGGTATGGCTTGACGGGCTTGGGAAAGCCCATCTCAAATATGGCCCTGTCGAGGCTCGCGTTCAGGGACCTCGATGAGAGGTAGTAGAGAAAGTTGCCATCCGGATCAAAGGAGGGCGAGAAGTCGTAGGCCGTGGGGCTGGTTAGCGCGTAGGCCTTTCCCTCCTTGGCGTTGGCCAGTTTCAACGACTGCGTGAACGGTCCCTCGGGAAAAGAGTAGGCAATCCACTCCGAGCTCCCGTGCCAGGCTATCTCGGTTATGGGGCCGTACTTGCTGGAGTCGAGCAGCCTCGCAGACCCATCGCCTCNNATTGACAAGCCATAGCTCGTTTTTCGAGTTGGATACCGCCACGAGGTTGCCGTCAGGCGAGGGCTCGAGGGCCTCTACCGTTCCAAGTTCCGCGATCTTCTTTGCCTCCTCCGATAGGACGCCGTGGACCTCTATCGTCTCAGCCTCTCCGGTGTCCGCAACCGTCACGATCGAGTCCCCGGACGCAAGGAACTTAGGAAGCCTGTACCTTAGGCCATTTCTGGAGCCCAGCTGTATGACCTCTCCCCCGAAGTTGCCCATTATGAAGGGCTTTCCCCTTACGCAGAGCAGGGAGGTCTTTCCGTTTGGGTGCAGGGAGTAGCTTTCCATGTTCTTGAACACCTCCACGAACTTTGGGGAAACGCCCTTCCTCGCAGAGGGTATGTCAACATCAAGCTTTATCAAATCATCTCCTCTTAGGAGGTACAGGTCGCCGCCGGCGTGAAACACCAGAGAGGTACCGTCGGAGCTGGCGTTCCTGGCGTAGAACTCGGTGAGGTTTGTGTGGCGTTTCACGTCCTTTCCCTCGATGTCAGAGGAGTAAACGTTGCCGTTTCCCTCGTGGTCAGATATGAAGTAAACCCTGTCTCCAACGAAGCATGGGGACGTCACGTTCCCCTCCAGCTGCTCTAGAAACCTAGTGAAGTTTCCGCTTCCATCGCGGTCTATCCACAGCTTTCCGCGCATTCCGCCCCTGTATCTCTTCCAGTATGTGAGGTCGTAGGTGTACCTGCCTATGACGGTTACTTGGCCGTGCCTCGCGACGGCGCTTGCGTTGCCGTAGGGGAGCCTTGTGGGCTGGCCTCCTGAGAGGCTGACCTCGAACAGCTCGCTCCAGCGAGAAAAGGGGCGATGGTAATCGGAGGAAACGATCACATTTTCGCCATTCCATCCGACCACTTCGGTGTAAGGGCTTCCAAAGTAGGTTAGCCTCAGCGGGGTGCCTCCATCGATTGGCACCACGTAGACTTCAGAGAGGGATTGCTCTCCCAGCTGTTTTCTCGAGAATGCGATCCACTTTCCGTCAGGAGATATCTTTGGTCTGGTAGCTATGCCCAAATCCGAGGTGAGCCTTACGGCTTCCCCTCCCTTTATCGAGACCTTCCATATGTCGTCGTCGGAGGTGAAGACTATCTGGTCGCCCCTTACGTCAGGATAAAGATAGTAGCCCTTCATGAGGAACTTGAGCCGTGATATATAACCGTTTTCCAAGACCCTGAGGTCGTGAGGGTTAAAAGCAGGGGCGATCATAAAAACATGGAAACGCTTCAGCTTAGGCCAACGTTCAGGGCTTACCTGGTCAGGTTCATTCTGGTGTGCCTGATCTTCGCTTTTGTCATGGGGGTTGCGCTGTTTTACAGACAGGTGCTGCTTTCCTTGCGCGATGGTCTTTACCTGCTCGCCGCTATCGCGGGTTTGGACGCGATATTCGTCGTGGCCGAAGTGCTGCCTCCCATCATTTACGTTAGGTCCCGCTCATACTTCGTGGGCAACGGGAAGGTGGAGGCCAGGGTGGGCGTTTTTTCAAGGTCGATTAGGGTCATAAGCATCCCTCAGATCAGGGAAATAGAAGTCATGCAGGGAGCAATGGGAAGGCTCATGGGCTATGGCGACGTGAGGGTGCTCAGCGGGCTTGGAGCATCTGAAGACATCTTCATGAAAGCGGTTAGGAATCCCATGCGCGTGAAATCGCTCATAGAAGAGCTCATGGGTCATGGCTCAAATTCTGGAGAAATGGCTCAGGAGAAAAACGAAAAATAGGTTTTATGAGAGGCCCGCTGCCTGCATGGCCTCCTTTACTCCCTTTCCCTCCATCACTATGGACCTGAGGGCCTTGCTTATCTTCAGGGGTTCCTTGTGCTGCCAAACGTTCCTTCCCACTGCTAGGCCAGCTCCTCCAGCGTCAATTACTCCTTTTACCTGAGTTAGGAATGCCTCGTCGTTGGCAGCCTTGGGCCCACCGGCCATGAACACCTTTACCTTGCCAGCGGACTTCACAACCCACTTGAAGTTCTCGGGGTTGCCCGTGTACTCCACCTTCACGGCGTCGGCCCCAAGCTCCAGGCCAACCCTTGCCGCATAAGCTACCACGTCGGGGGCGAACTGGTCCTTTATGGAGTGGCCCCTCGGGTAGCTCCAGAGCACCACCGGCACGTCAAGCCTGTGAGCTTCTCTTACTATTTCGCCGAACTCGCTGAACATCTCCCTCTCGTAGTCGCTGCCCGCGTAAACTGTGTAGCCCACGGCCGCGGCGCCCAGGCTAAGCGCCTCCTCTACGGTGCACACGGCTCTTGACACGGGGTCGCCTTCCCTAAGCTTTGTCTTGCCGTTGAGCTTGAGGATGAGAGGTACCCTTCCGTTGTAGTACTTCTCAGCAACGCCCTTGTGAAACACCACAGCCTCAAACTTTCCCTTCTCGGCTATGTCCATTATGAAAGCAGGGTCGACGCTCGTCTCGTTAAAATCGGTGGGACCGTGCTCTATGCCGTGATCGTAAGCGAGGAACAGGGCCTTTCCAGTTGGAGCTATCTTATAGATCAGGTTGTCTTTCATTTTCCCGAGAGCTGACATGGGTTAACGTAAATGCATTGCGGTGGTGTGTCGGCGTATGGGTATTTCGGTCTTGCCTCCCTGCTTTTTGTCCGTGGTGATCCTGAGAATTCCGTCCTTGAAGGACACCTTTATGGTCGAGGGATCTGCGTCATCGGGAAGCGTGAACTCGCGATCATATACCACGCGGTTGTAGCTTCCGTCCTCGCTCATGTACTCGTTCTCCGCATGTATTATCACGGTATCGCCGTCAAGGTAAATGTGGATGTTGTCCTTGCTAACGTGGGGAAGGTCCACGGTAACGAGGTAATACCTCCCCCTGTCTATGAGGTCTGCGAGCGGTTCATACCTGAAGGGCCTGCGTATGCTCATGGCGCTCACCTCAGGTGTACATGAACGAGCCAGATGGCCTTCCCGTTGAGGCCACCTGCTGCATGATCTGCTTTGTCTTCATCCTTATCTCCTCTGACTGCTTCACCAAGGAATCTATGTCAACCTTTATGGGGTATATCTTTGAAAGGGCTGTCAAGAGGACAGCGGCTGCCCCTGGGTCCGGAAGCCTTGGATAGGCGTTGGCGTAGAAGGCGTTGACGGGGATCTCCTCCCTTATGCCGCCCATCATGAGCTGCGCGTAAACCCCCATGAGGAGCCCGCCGTCTAGGGGATATATTCCCATGTCGCTGATCCTCTTCACGGTCTCAGGGCTCGAGGACACGAAGTACACGCTAGGCTGAGCTTCCTCCTCGTACCTGTCCTCGCTCGCAAGCCCCCCAATGGTCACGATCTCTTTTGCGGAGATCTTCTTTGCTATTGACAGCACGCTTTCCCCAACGACCTTCGAAGCCTCCACGGGGATGGGGACCTCAGCGGTTATGATTGCTATTCCCGATCCCGCGAAGAACTGGACGGGAGAAAAGGGAAGGCCGGAGTGGACCACCGCGGTTGGAGGCATGTAATCTCCCAGATCGATCCATCCCATGCCTTGGAGCTTCATGTCGTGAACTATTTGGTTCGCGGCAATGAGCCCCACCAGTCCCGCGTCCGGAAGGCCAACGAAGAGCGTGTTGGCCTTTTCCTGGAGCCTTTCTATGTGGATTGAAACGCTCTGCATGAGAATAACCCCTGCTCAGGAGTTAAGTCTAGCGGCTTATTGCACGATCGTTAAATATATAATCCCATATAATAAGGATCCCATGCCAGAAATCAGAGTTGCGCTTGCTGGAGTTGGAAACTGCGCATCAGCGCTGGTGCAGGGCGTCGAGTACTACTCGCGCACTGGTGACGACACGGGCCTGGCGCACCCGGTGCTCGGAGGCTATCGCGTTCAAGACATAAAGTTCGTGGCCGCTTTTGACGTCAACAAGCAGAAGGTGGGATTGGATCTGGGAGAGGCCATATACTCTCCTCCCAACAACACGGTAAGGCTCTTCAAAAACCTCAAGCTGGGAGTTAAGGTTCAAAGAGGGCCCACGCTGGACGGGCTTGGA
Source organism: archaeon UBA168 (assembly GCA_002507085.1). Taxonomy (GTDB): domain Archaea; phylum Thermoproteota; class Thermoprotei_A; order Marsarchaeales; family UBA168; genus UBA168. The sequence continues at coordinate 17,531 of DAYW01000026.1, forward strand.
AAGTACCCAAGGAGGATTATAGGGGAGTCCGAAGAGGCGCCCGTGGACGTGGTTGAGGCCTTGAAAGAAAGCAAGGCCGACGTGCTCATAAACTACGTGCCCGTTGGCTCCACGAAGGCAGCGCAGGCCTACGCCCGCGCGGCCATGGAGGCGGGCATAGGCTTCATAAACGCTATGCCCGTGTTCATAGCCTCCGATCCCGCGTGGGCAGCTGAGTTCGAAAAGAGGGGATTGCCCGTAGCGGGCGACGACATTATGAGTCAAATAGGGGCAACTGTGGTGCACAAAACGCTTGTAAAGCTCATGGCTGACAGAGGGGTTAAGGTAGACGAGACCTACCAGTTGAACGTGGGAGGCGACATGGACTTCATGAACATGCTTGAAGAGGAAAGGCTAAAGGACAAGAGGGAGAGCAAGACGTCTGCGGTCAGGGCAATGACCAGCTATCCAGTTCCCACAAGGATAGGCCCTTCCGACTACATCCCCTTCCTTGAAAACCAGAAGATATGCTACGTGTGGGCAAAGGGAAGGTACTTCGCGGGAACGCCGGTAACGATCGAGCTTAAGCTCTCAGTGACAGACGCTCCTGACAGCGGGGGGAGCATGGTCGATGCCATAAGGGCTGTTAAGATAGCGCTTGACAGAAAGGTGGCTGGAGCGCTGGTGAGCGCATCTGCATATACCTTTAAGCATCCTCCAGTGCAGATGCCCTACGAAGAAGCGGAAAAGAGGCTTCTGGACTTCGCTGAGGGGAGGGTTCCTCGCTGACGTCCTTTCCCACTTCCCAAAGTTTTTCAAACACCAGCTCGGTGAGGTTTATTAGGGGAAGAGAATCTGTGAAAAGGGCGGAAAGCGATCCCAAGTAGATTAACACGACCACCGAGCGGGAATCGGCTACCAGAAGGCCGAGCGGCACGTTGGAAATCAGCTTCACTTCAATTCCTTTTTCGGCGCGCAAGTACTTCAGCGAGGACTTGTCGACCACAAGCTGAAGCTTGAGGCCCGTCTTTATGAGGCTTTCCATTAGGAGCTGTATCAGCTTTCCCTCTTTTTCGCCCAAGGGAGGCACTATGGCCTTCAGCGAGAACTTCGCCTCCTTTATGCAGCTGAGAGCGCGCGCGAGGGCTGCGTCCTGATCCCTAATTACCTCTACCATTGCTTTTTCCACGCCGTCTTGAACGGTTATGAGGGGGGCAAGGGCGCGGGCCAAGGAGTCAAGCCTTGCAGATTCCTCGTATGTCCTCTTCTTCTTCAGGAGCTCCAGCGCCTCCACGGGATCCCTTGGGCGATATATGGCCGGGCGAGACCCTTCCTTCATAACGAGGCCCTCGCTTTCGAGCTCCTTAAGCACCGAGTATATCTTCGAAAATGGCACCCTGGTGGAGCTCGCCAGTTTTCTCCCATCGGCCTTTCCCATCATCAAAAGGGTCACGTACGTCTCGGCCGCGTATCCCGAGAACCCCTCCTCCTTAAGGAGGTCTATGATCTCCTTATGCTCAGACATTTCATAAGGTTTCTGGTATTATATTAAATGTGTATCGATTTTTGAGCTTGCGGAAATCCATAAAAGCCCCGCCGCGTTCAAAACACAAATGGGAGGAGGAAACAAGAAAAAGCCAATCTCAAAGGCCCAGCCGGCCGAAGAGAAGGCGAAAGAAAAGGAGAAAGGAAAGAAGGAGAAGAAGGAAGAAAAGGGCAAGAAAGAGGAAAAGGCGCTATCTCAGTACGACATAAATCAGGAGCTTTACTCGGCTATAGTGTCAACGCTGAAGAAGAACAAGGTTCAGACTGCCTATGATCTCAGCGCTGCCCTCGGCGTTAAGTATGGCTTAACGCTTAGGGCGCTTAAAGACCTGGAGGAACAGGGTAAGGTAAAGATCCTGTCGAGAAACAGGAGATCGATCCTCTACTCTCTGCCTTAAAAAAATCAGATCAGTTTGCTCAGCTCTTTTGCCTCTATTTTTGTGGGAGGTTTCAGCTGGCCGGCAAAGTCGGTAAGGGCCTTGGCCGACGGGACATCCCATATGCAGTAGGCCTCGTTTTTTCCAACGTAAGCGCCTACTACCTTGAATCCCGCCGGGAGCTTTCCGGATGCCGCAGCTCCCTTTACGGTTTCTAAGAACTTCTGCGCGTCCTTTTCCTTCGAGCTTTCCCACGTGTGGTGAACCAGAACGTATACCATAAGATTATGACGCAATGGCTTATACGCAAAGCGGTTTGGGCCAACACTTTAATTCACAGGCATGGTTTTTTACGATACACAACGCCGACTAACCTCCCCATCGACGCAAGGCTGAAGTGGAAGAGGGTAGAGGAGGCCAGGACGCCCGAGGAGAGGCTGGCAGCGCTTGAGGATTATCTTTCAGCCATCCCCGCCCATCATGGGACCGAGAAGCTCAGGCTTCAAATAAGCAAGCAGATAGCTAAGCTCAGGCAGGAGCTCAGGCAGGGCGAGAAGAAGAAGGGAAAGCACAGCTACGGGATAAAAAGGATAGCTGACTTGCTCTGCTTTCTCATAGGGCCGCCCTACTCCGGCAAGAGCGAGTTCTTGCTAAGGTGGACAGGAGGCGCTTCCAGGAAGGACATGGGGGTGGCCGACCTGGGGGGCATGAAGGTCCAGGTTGTGGAGCTTCCCTCCGTTGTCCCAGGACAAAGGGGAAAGCCCCAGCCGGTCATGCCCGATCTCGTTATCGTCTTTCTGACAAAGGAGTATCGGGACGCGGACGCGATAATAGGGGCTTACGGGCGCTACATGCTAGATCTGCCGCGCATCGCCATCTCAAAGGATGGCATCGGCGGAGCGCTACCGTTCGACGTCGATCTCAGGGAGCTGGAAAAGGTGGTCGTACATACGACAGGCATAAGGCGCATATACCTTAAATCTCCGCAGGAGAAGCAGGCGGACAAGAAGCCGATGATATTCAGGTCAGAGGTGACCGTTGGTGAGGTTGCCGAAGCACTGCACAGGTCGCTGGCAGAGAACTTTAAGTATGCCAGGGTTTGGGGAAGCGTGGCCTATCAGGGGCAGAAGGTGGGGAAATCTTACAAGCTGAGCGATGGGGATATCATAGAGATACACGCTTGAGCGTCGGGAGAAAGCCGCCCTTCTGATCAGCTCGAATTTTTGGAAGCCGCTTCCGTGAGCTGAGGCGCTGGCCAGAGCGGTGGCCCTGGCGATCGCGTCGGTCTCCTTCATGCCTGATAAGAGATTGTGAAATGAAGATGCCAGGAGGACGTCGCCGGCGCCCGTGGGGTCGCTTCCGTTTCCGCTGGATTTTGCATGCCATTTTGAGGTGCCGTAAAGCGTCGCGCCTGCCCTGCCCCTGCTCATGAGGACGTAGCGAGAGCCTATGCCGAGGGCAAAGCGGGCATCTCCAAGGGCCGCCCTGAACTCCGCCGATGAACCGCCAACGAGATACGATCCCCTGAGGAAGGAGAGGTCGGTGCGCTGCGCGTAAACCCGTCCATCTGTGCCAAAGCCCCTCACGTATCCCTGGATGCCTACAGCTGTAAAGCTCCCTGATGAGATGCTGTGAATCGCGAAATCCCTTGAAAGCTCTCTGGCCACGGGCCCCAAGAGAATGCCATCGTACTCGCGCAGCTCGGAAGGGTCGAGGTCCAGAGGCGTTGCCGGGCTAATCAATGACAGCCTCCTTCCCCTTTCACCGTAATCTATCTTGAATTTTGTGGTGCTGCCCCCTGGGTTTAAGTTTACGACCTCCACGCCATAGGAGCTCAGCCGATCTTCGAAGGGCTTCCAGTCGTCGCCGTGCGAGGTTATTATTGTGGCCGAGTCCCTAAGCGCCGCGAGCGCGAGAGAGGCAAAGAAGCTTGTCCCTCCTGGGGCCTTGAAGACCGCTCCCTCTTTGTTTATGGTGTCTATGGTAACGGTTCCAATGCACGCTAAGCGCATGGGTTTAGCACGGGGTAACCTAAGGGATTTGCTGTGATATTTGTTGGCACATGAAATGGCAAATATGCATATATACCACGGGCAGTAAGACTACGGCTGATAAGCCCGGGTGTTATATTGTGGCTAAGAAGAGGAAGAGTAGAGGAAGAGGAAAGGGGAGCAAGGGAAAGGCAAAGCTCGTTCAATGTGATAACTGTGGTGCGTGGGTGCCTAGGGACAAGATCGTGAGGGTGACCAGATGGGTTTCCCCCGTTGATCCCCAGCTTGAGAAGGAGCTCAAGGCAAAGGGGGCCATAGTCCCAAAGGTGCCAGTCACCAAGAACTACTGCATATCGTGCGCCGTTCACATGGGGTTGAGGGTGGTAAGGTCAAAGAAGGAAAGGAAGGAGTCCTACAGCAGGCTTTAGAGCAAGCGCTGCTTAATAGCATTGATAGAGCTTGGCGTACGAGCGCCTGAAGCGGTACCTGACGCTGGAAAACCTATGGATATACATAATAAAGCTCTTATCCGAGGCCCCAAACGGCGAAATGTACGCCTACGAGATAAAGAAGGCGCTTCACGTGCAGTTCGGCCTGAGGCCTGCCACGGTAACCGTTTACTCCGTTCTTTATCGGATGGAAAGGGAAGGGCTTCTACAGAGCAGGTCAACTGGCACCGGCTTGGGGAGGCTATCCAAGAGGTACTACACGGTAACGGATAAGGGAAGGAAGGAGCTGCAGCAGGCGGTCGACTTCATAGACGAGGTGCGCTCAAAGCTCGGGATGACCAAGGGCTGAGCGCAGGCTCCGAGATGAAAATCAAAGGAGTGCCTTTCTAGCTAATTTTTAAAAATCGCTTGTAGATTTACTCATGGCTTTCAAAAGCCGTGCGAACTACATGAGAGAATTGAACATGCCGCATTGAATACGCGATGAGATCATAAGGGTGCGCTTAGCCTCTGAAGCTTGACGCATGCTGCGAGGAATTAAACGATAATGCATAATCGAGATATAGCTCTTAAGCCGTTGCAGGGCAAACCGTCCACCTTGGGCAATGGGGATTACCCGCTTTTGGAGGTTCTTGATTCCAAGACTTAAGCCACCGGCAGGGCTTAGCAATACCTATGCAACGGCCTCAAGAGGTCGAGGGCCTTCGCTGAAGTACACGCCCTGATCCCTCTAGAGCGGAGAGGGATTCGGCGCCAGCTGAGGGACGTAAGCGCAGGCCGGGTCGCTTGCCAGCGGGTCTCCGTAGGCGGCAAACGCCCTTGCCCTGGATCCGCCGCATTCCTGCCTGTAAGGGCAAAGCCCGCACTTACCAGAGAAGGAGGCCTCCCTTATCTTCTTGAGTATTGGGTTTTCCCTGTAGATTGTAACCAAGCTCTCGCGCCTAACGTTCCCAAGAGGATAAGGGGTGAAGCCGCTTGGAAACACCTCTCCCTCATTGGAAACAAATATGACGCCGCTTCCGTCCCTGGTTGTTCCGATTTCTGCCAGCGGTCTTTCCTTTGGCTCACCCAAGATCTCCTTTGTGCGATTAATCAAGGCGGGGTAAAGGGAGGTCATGGGCACGTAGTCGGGCTTAGCCACTCTTTCCCTTATTATCCTCCTGAAAAACGGGGCTTCAACGGTCCTGACCCTTATCCCATATGAGGATGCCCAATACAGGTAGTTCAGCACGTCCTCCATCTCACTTGGCCCGAGGTCCTCTAGGGATGTTGCCCTTCCAACCCTTATCAAGAAAAAGACCTCCCACGTCTTTATATTTATCTTTTTGACTTGATAGAGCACATCAGGTAGCTCGCTAACCGTAAGCTTCATTGCCGTCGTGTTAACTTGGAGCTCAAAGCTGGAGGCCAGCTGCTGCATGGCCGACGTGGTGCGCTCAAAGCTTCCGGCTCCCCTTATGAAGTCGTGAGCCCTCTTTCCGCCGTCTAGGCTTATGGAAACCGAGTGGACCTTTCCCTTGAACTGGGCCATCTTTGCCACCACGTCTTCGGAGACGGCCGGGGACATCGCCAAAGGAATGCCAAGGGAGCGAGCGCGGTCGACCAGCTCTGGGAGGTCTTCCCTCATAAGCGGATCGCCGCCGCTCAGCACCAGCACAGGAGGCCTATCAAAGTGCGCCAGGTCTTCTATGAGGGCCATGGCCTCTATGGTGTCAAGCTCCCCTGGAGGAGGGTGCGTCATTGCGGAGGCACGGCAGTGGACGCAAGCGAGCTCGCACGCTTTTGTGGTTTCCCAGAACACCAGCACGGGGTTTCTTGAGTAATCCATGGGCATATTGGTTACACGAATTGCTAAGCTTTTATCCCCATATTATATAGCCGTAAAAGTTGCTGACGAAGTTCAGAAGGAGGCTTGCCGGCGTGGTTCAGGCCGTGGCTTATCCGTTTATCCGCTTGGGAGTATCTCCTAACGCTATGGCGGTCTGCGCCTTTGCGCTTTCTCTCATTGCCGCCGCGCTAATAGTCGAAGGGCGGTACCTGTGGGCCTTCATCCCCTTTGCACTGGGCTCGCTTCTAGATGCCCTTGACGGAAGCGTGGCTAGGGCGCTGGGGCGCGCCACGCAGTTCGGTTCGTTTCTGGACTCCTCCCTTGACAGATACTCGGATGGAGTCGTACTCGGGGGATTCTTGATGGCCTTTTCCACGCTTCCTGCGAGAGCGGTGGCGCTGGCCGCCCTTCTTGGATCCTTTCTCGTCAGCTACAGCAGGGCCAAGGGAGAGTCCCTTGGGCTGAAGATGGAAGGAATTGGAATAGGAGAGAGGGCGGAGAGGCTGATTCTTGTGGCTCTTGCTCTGTTGTTCAGCGAGGCAAGCCTTATAATAATGGCTGTTTTAGCCGTGATATCCAATTTCACTTACCTGCAGAGGCTTTGGGAAATAAAGAAGGGAACCCAGGGAAAGCGATTTCCTAGCGGTTTCTGGGGCCCTTGCGGGTACCAATACAGCTCAATCGAATCGTTGATTAAGCGAGTTGTCGTCTGTACTAGCTAGACTGATATATTTTTAAGCAGAGGCGATTCATAACGTATGAATGAAGCCACAAGGCTTTGGGTTTTCGCTGCCATATTCTCCATAGCCTCTTATGCGGTCTCAGCCGGACTGTCGCTGGGCACGGCAGCGTATGCAGCGTCAATATTCTTGGATCCCGTGGTGAACCTTACGCTTCCGCTTCTCATACTCTCGGTAGGGTTTCAGGCGATAAACAAGAGAGGCGGGGCGCTTGCCATAGGCATAATAACGGCGGCGCTTTTTGCCCTTAGCTTCATGTTCTTTCTCACTATAACTGAGCTGATAGCCGGCGTACTGACCGAGGTTTCGGCTTACTTCGTGGGCTACAGAGGGCTCAAGGCCTCCGCGATCAACACNNCGCCGTGTTTGGGCTTTCTGAGGGAGCGCTTAGCGTTGAGGTCGGGGCTCTCTTTCTCCATTACGCCGTCCCCGTTTTGCCGTTGGTGGCCTTCGCCGTGGGGTTCGTGGCGCTAGGGGCTTTCATAGGCTATCTGGGAGAGAGCATCTCATCATATCTTCTGAGATCCGGCATAATGAAGTAGCGGTTAAGCAGAGAGGAACGACGAATTCATGAGGATTAACGCGCTTTTTGGAGTGGCGTCAGGCGTGCTTATGGCGGTTTCCGCTGCCATGACCTCAAGTCCTTTCCCGCTGATCATGACAATTCCCTTCCTGATAAACAAAAAGAGGGTGCTAATCGTCGAGCTCCTGGTAATTGCCTCGTCTTTTTCCCTCCTTCGCGTCATGGACCGCCTCTCGCTTTTCATCTTTACAGAGAGGACGCTGACCTACGTGAACCTCTACCTGATAGCATCAACTGTGATAGACAAGGCGTCGATACTTGGGTTTTTGGGAAAGAGGGGAATTCCCTTGGTGCTGGCGCTTGACTACTTTCCGTACTTTCTTTCTGTTGCATCTGACGTGGCCTTTTACGCAAGGGCGCGCGGGCTGACTTCTGGCCACGGGCTAAGGAACCTGTTTTCCCTTTTACCCTCGCTAACGCTTCCCTTCATAGTGGAGGTCGTAAGGGTTGCCGAGAACCTGTACGTCGCGTACACCATCAAGCTTTACGGCCACGGTGCAAGGCACTCCGTGCCGAGGCCCAGCCCTGTCGATTTGGCCTTTCTTGCTTACGGGGTGCTTGCGCTTTGCTTGAGCTTTATCCCTCGTTTTTGAGCGGTCACATGGAAGTAGGAGATGACGAGGTTGTGGCCCTGCTTGGCAAAAGCGGGTCGGGCAAGACCACGGTCATAAGGGAGGCTATGGGGTTTGGCGGAAGGGCGAGGCTGGGCATCGACGGAGACTTCAGGGCGCCTCCGATATCGCGCGATGTCCTAGCGGCGGTCATGCAGGACCCCAACGCTCAGGTCCTAGGCGGTTCGTGCGAAGATGAACTGGCGATCCTTTCCATGGATCATGACGTGAATCGGCTGATAGCTAAGGGCATCATGGGAAGCTACTATGGAAAGGACTTCTTCAAGCTATCAGATGGATACAAGAAGAGGATGGCCATAGCTACGGTTCTCTGTTCGGAACCCAGGTACGTCATGCTCGACGAGCCTCTTGCCAATCTGGACAGGGAGGCGACCGCTGGGGTGCTCACGCTCATAAGGGGCGGCATGGTCGTGGCCGAGCACAGGGTTAAGGAGATTAGGGGCAGTGTTCAAAGGGCATACCTCATAAGGGATGGTTCGCTCGTTGAGCTGGCAACCGATAAGCTGAAAGACGACGATTTCCTGAGAAGGAATGGGCTGCGCGGCTTCGACGTTGAGGTCCAAAGGGGAAACCCAGGCGATGTGATCATCGACGTCGACGTTGGGTTCAGGCTTGAGGTCAGAGCCGGTGAGGTCTTGTGCCTTTATGGGAGCAACGGCTCGGGAAAGACCACGTGCATAAAAAAGCTCGTGGGCAAGGCATACGCTGTCTTTCAGAACCCTGACCTGCAGTTCTTTAAAAAGAGCGTCGAGGAAGAGGTGGGAAGCGCTGACGCGTTATCGCTTTTTGGGCTGCTGGGAAAGGCCAAGACAAGTCCCTTCGCCTTAAGCTACGGCGAAAAGATCAGGGTGCTGGTAGCGGCCGCTTATGCCTCGGGGAGACAGGTCATAGCGCTTGACGAGCCAACTGTGGGAATGGATGGCGATGGCTTTCTGTCCTTCCTGAAGGCACTGGAAATCATGAGGGAAGAGAGGAGGGGAATCGTGGTGGCCACCCATGACGATGACCTTTTGAAGGCATGTGACCGGGTGATAGACCTCGACAAGCTGCTTGGCAGGCGCGCTCAGCGAGCCTTTATGAGCGCGCTGAGGGCATCCCATGCATCTGCCCTATCTGACAGGTACGCCTCAAGAAAGAGGTCGCTGCTGAAAAGCGACCTCATCAGCTGCCTGCGAAGGTGAGTCGGCGTTGCGCGGTAAAGTCCCAGAAGGCGCCTTTGGGTTTTGATTTCCCTTTCAACATCGCTTAACCCCGTGGACAGGCTTTCTTCGAGCTTTCTGCCCCTTATGATCGCATCCGCGGCTATTTCCGCCGAGATGGCGGCCGGCCTTATGCCCTCTCCAGCTATGGGATAGACAAGCCCTCTGGCCTCGCCAATCCTGTTTGTCTTAACATTGACTGGGCCCACCGTTATGGGGGCTCCAAGGATTGACACGATTTTTCCGCCCAGCTTCTTCACGTAGTTTCTGAGGAGGGGCAACGGGTCCTTCACCTCCATGAAGCCCGCCCCAACGTTGGCTGTCTCCCCGGCGCCTGGAAAAACCCAGTAGAACCCCGTCAAACGCGAGTCAAACTCCATGGAGACGCCATCTGGTGCTTTTTCGGTCTTCACCAGCGCGCGCGCCGCGTAAACCACCTTCCTGTCTCCTGAGTAAGGGCCGGTTGCGTCGACTATGAGGTCGAATTCGGCTGGGTTGGGCTTTTGTCCCACGATGGCGTCTTTTCTCATTGAGTTTATCCAGCCGTTTTTATCGATGATCACCCACTTTGGCTGCCGAAATGNNTTGCCATCCAAAAAGAAAGAGAAGTTGCGGACCTCAGCGATGACCCTCCAAGGAATTTTCGGGGAATAGGAGTTTGTGACCGCCTCACCGCATGCTTTGAAGTAGCTTGCGCTTGAGTCGTAGAGGCTGGATTCAAGACCGGCTGATTTGAGGAGGGCATGAAGGTAAGAGCCGGCGACCCCGGCCCCGACTATCGCTATCTTGCTCACGCGAGACTTGAATATTAGGGTAAAAGTTTGGCGGTAAAACAGGCTTATAAATTGCGGCGCAGGAGTTTTATGGTTGCACCTCTGCTGGCCAAGGCAAATCTGGCGGAGTACATGACCATAGTGGGGATATACGTTCACGCTTGGTTTTTGGTATTTGCGGTGGGCCTTCCGTACGTGGTTTTGGCGTTGGAGTGGAAGGCCATAAGAGGGCATGAAGCGCTTTACCTGGAAGCCGCTAGGAGGGCGAGCATGGTTTGGGGCGTGTCGTTTGCCGCGGGCGCCGCCACGGGGACGCTTGTGGAGTTTGGGCTGGTTCAGGTCTGGTCAGGGACTCTTTTGGCCATCGGGACTTTCTTCTTCTCGGTTATGTATTTCGAGCTTTTCGCCTTTATGACTGAGATAGTTTTTGTCGTCCTTTACATATACACTTGGGATAGATTTGCTTACAGGTGGCTGCACTGGCTGTTTGGGCTCGTGGTTCTTCTTGGCTCTAATGCCAGCGCGCTGCTTATACTGGGAGCTAACTCTTTTATGAACGTCCCTTGGGGAACGGGTTCCCTTATTTCTAAGATCCTTCCTTGGGAGACCGTCAGTTACGGCCCCTCGGTTTCCAACTCGACCGCGCTATTGGCTGCCGCATCTGCGTTGGCAAGCGGCTCGTCGGCTCTTGCAAATCTGGGTCTTGGCTCATCTCTGGGCCAGATGCTGTCTAATCCCTTGATAGCGTTTTCCAACCCCGACCTCTTGGCCACCTTCCTGCACACGGTCACCGCGTGCGTGATAGTGGTTGCCTTTGAGGCATCGTCGGTGTTCGCATACCTTTACTTCAAGGGGGTGGGAGTCCAAAGACAGCACATGCTTAGGCTCTTTCGGGTGTCTTTTGGCGTTGGAGCCGTTGCAAGCCTGCTGCAGCCGGTTTTTGGGGATCTGGCAGGAAGGGTTGAGTACGTTTACCAATACACGAAGTTCTTGGCAGCGGAGGGATTCGGGCCCAAAGGAGGGGAGAACCCCATACTCGGAATCCTCCTGAAGGGCAATCCGTCCTACGTCTTTCCCGGTTTCGATCAGCTCATTAAGGAAGCGCAGGCCTCTATTTCGCCTTCAGCCGCGCTAGCTACCATCTCAGGGGCGGAATCGGCAGAAAGCTTGATTTTTCCCTTGTACTACGGCATGGTTATTTCCGGCATAGTGCTATTTTTGCTTGCATTGGTCTACTTCTTCTCTTATTCGCGGGCGCTTCGCTCGCTCGAGAACAGGATACTGGGTTTACTTCACGTGGACGTGGAGGAATTTCTCATGTACTCTTCCTTCTTTGCCGCGGTTCTGGCGCTGTTTGCGGGCGGTGCGGGGTGGGCCGTAAGGGAAGTTGGTCGTCATCCTTGGACCATATACGGGCTTATACCGTACTATGACGTTGTGACGCCCGCCTCTATAACGCCCGCTTTTGTGGCCTACATAATTGCGCTGGAGGCGGCGATTTTCGTGGCTGGGACAGCGGCCATAGTATTGGTTTTGAGGCATGAGATAAGGACGGCACAAGAGGTGAAGGCCAGTTGACGCCAAACTCCGTTTGGATAGGTTTTGTGATGCTTGGGATAACCATTGTAAGCCACATATTTCTTGTAAGTCTTGTGCTGGGGCTGGCGATCATGGCCCCAATTCTCGAGTACTTATCTTACAGAAGCCAAGCGCTTGCCGACGTCGCCAGAAACGCGCTGAAGTACCTAGCCGTGAGCGAGCTCGCGGCTGGGGTATGGGCTACCTGGTTCACGGTAGCGCTGGCCGGCTTCTGGCCTCAGCTGACGTTCATAGCTACCGACGTGCTTTTTGTCCCTCTTGCCATAGGGATTACGGGTGTGCTTATCGGCATACCCTTCATGGCCATGTACTGGTACACCTGGGGTACCGTATCTAAAAGGATCCACATGATAATAGGTGCTGTGATGGCCATAGGGGCACTGCTGGTGCCCATCGGTTTCAACATGATTTTCTCTTTCTTGGATGATCCCGTGGGCATGAACAGGGCGCTGAAGGGCAACGCGCTTGCTGTTTTTCAGAACCCCATCTACCCGGACTTCACGCTTCACAGGATAAGCGCTGCCATTTCCATGGCGGCCATGGTATTCGCTGGGGTTTACGCCATAAAGGCCTATAGAAGCGGAAGCGAAAGCCATAAGGAGGCCTCGAAGTTCGGCCTTTACTTGGGTATGCCGGCCCTTCTGGTGGCCACGGCAACCGGAGTGATTTACGCGTTCTTGCTGGACAAGTACAGCCCATACATGGCTTCCGCCGTGTTGGGGCCGCTTTCCATCACCTCGGTGAGCACCTACGTCAGGGCGTATCCGGGCTTCGTGGCCTTCATGGGGGTCGTGACCCTCATCTGGGCAACGGCCATCTTCAACGCTCTTCACGCAAAGTACGACATGGCTAAGGCGATTTCGTCAGCGCTGCTGGTTGCGTCTTCTCTGGTTGGCGTGCCGCTCGGAGAGATCTTAAACGATTACCCGCGGTATCCGTATATGATAATAAAGGGCACATCAGGGCTTGAGGCGCAGGCGTTCATAAATAAGTGGATGTATATCCCTCCGTCATTCGCCTATGCGGCGATGGTCGTTGGAACGATTCTCATGGGCGTGTTCACCTACATGATCTACCTGGTGTTCTCTCAGAAGTTGCCAGGGGAAAGGCCTGCGGCTTCAGCAGTTAGCGACCGGAAACGAGAGGCGTGATGAGATGGGGCTTGGCAGGGACATAGCCTCCATAACCAAGATATCGCAGACGGCGGTATTGGTCTTCACGGCGTTCATAGGCTACATGACCCCGCGCGCGCCCTTCTCATGGATTGACCTGCTACTGGTGGTGACTTCCGAGTTCGCCGCGATCTCTGGGACGACCATGATAAACATGTATCATGATAGGGACATAGACCAGATCATGTCGAGGACGAGATCGAGACCAGTTCCGTCGGGAAGGATCAGCCCCACGGCCGCGCTGGCGTGGGGATACGCGCTTCTTGCGGCAGGAGTGGGCCTTTCCCTCATGGTGAGCTCCCTTTTCGCGCTGACGGTCTTCCTTGGGTACGCCTTTGACATATGGGTGTACACGATATTCCTCAAGCGCAGGAGCCCTTGGAACATAGTCTTCGGGGGAGTTGCGGGGGCAATGCCCATACTGGGAGGCTGGATTGCTAGGAGCGGGAGCTTCGGGCTTGGAGGCGTTTTCATGTTTTCCCTCGTCATGTTTTGGATACCGCTTCACACTTGGGTCATAGCGCTTGTGCACCGGGACGACTACGCCAAGGCTGGTATACCCATGGTATCTCTCAGGTCAAGCGCGAGAACGGTTTTCCTCCTGCTGTTCTTCGCTCTTGCCGCCTTCTTCTTCGTGACCGTGGAGATGGCGCTGATGGGATTGACGGACTTTGTGACGCCAGCTGTGTCCGGGGTCATGATAGCGGCCCTTCTCTCTTTGTTATACAAGGCGTTGATACAGAATGTATCATCGTTGTTGCGCCCCTCTCAGATAATAGCGCATGCGTTCCTTGCGGTAACGCTTGTGTGCATTCTCTTGATAGCGTTGATTTAGCCTACGGCACGTGGTTCGTCTATGAACGCTTACGGTGTGAATGGAGGGATGCTGAAAGGAGCGCGGCTGCTGGGTCCCGTAAGCGCTTTTTTGCTGAGCAAAGGCCGGAGTTTAGGACTGTGGCCGTTTCCCCGCATGAAAAGCTACGCGCACGCGACCATCGGCGCCAAACAAGTGGGCCTTCTGAAGCGATGTTTCCAGGTTTTGCTGTCCGGTACGCCTTTTATTCCATCAAGAAGTAGCCCATAAAGCTCTACAGCGAAGATATCGAAAATGGTGCGCGAGAAGCGCTACTCACTTCTTTCCCGTGCTGCCGATGGCTTCGGAGCGACTAACACAGCTTATCGTTGCTGGTGATGGTAAAGCACATAAGCGGTTGGTCAATTTTATCGGTTTACTCGATGGAAGTGGCAACGCTGGGGGGAGGCTGTTTCTGGTGCACTCAGGCGATCTTCTCAAGGGTCAGGGGTGTGGTGAAGGTAGAGGCAGGGTACTCGGGAGGCACGGTCCCTAACCCGACCTACGAGGACGTTTGCACCGGCAGAACTGGGCATGCTGAAGTAGTGCAGATAACTTTTGATCCATCGGTGATAACCTACAGGCAACTGCTGGAAATATTCTTCGAAGTTCATGATCCTACGACACCGAACAGGCAGGGAGATGATGTTGGAACGCAGTACAGGTCGATAATTTTGTATCATAACGAGTTCCAGAGAAGAGTTGCGCAGGAGGTAATTGGCCAACTCGAAAGAGAGGAGAAGTATGGGGCTCCCATCGTTACCGAGGTGGTCCCATTCACGGCGTTTTACACCGCTGNNATCACCAGGGCTATTATGAAGCCAATCGTGAAAGGCCTTACTGCAGGTACGTCATTACTCCAAAGGTGGCCAAGTTCATGGCGCATTTCGGCGGGTTTCTCAAGGACTCTGCCAAAGGCTAGCCCAGGTTTCGCCGGATTATCGCGGGGAAAATTTTGGAAGTGCACGCTGCCGACGTTGTGATGG
>DAYW01000067.1 GCA_002507085.1 archaeon UBA168
ACGGGCCTAAAAGTTTGAGGTCACAACACAAAAGCCGACATACTGTAACTTACGTGAGAAAAGATAAGCGATAAACCATTTCACTTTTAAGAGCAAGACGACTTCTCTCGCATCAGCTCAAGATATGCGCTTACCGGAAAGCGCCACCCTTGCATTGCTTGCGTAGGCCGCGTAGTAGACTGCCAACGCGAAAGCGGCTACCAGCAGCTCGTCGTAGGGAAAAGGTATCACGTTTAACCCGTTGAAAGCCGCAGGTCCGAAGTAGGACAGCACCATTATTCCGGCGAGATACACTATCAGCCAGTAAGACCTAGTTATCTCGCGAATGGCAGCGGAGAGCGCCTTCTTGCGGCCCTTAGTATAGAGGTAAATCGCTATCCCGCTGGCCACGAAACCCACGCCGTAGCCCGTGTATGGCCATGCGCTCCAGTAAATCAAGAACGAGGATGCCACGAAGGCCACGGGCGCTAGCACTTGGGCGTAAGGAACCGAGAAGCCGGCCTTCAGTCCCCGCGCCCTGTAGATCATCGTTGCAAGCGGTCCGCTAATACCATAGCTCATGACACCGGATATGGCAGAGACGTAGTACAGAGCCCAGTAACCGATCGAAAACACCATTACGACGCTCTGAAAGGCCGCGATCACCAGCAGGGAGACGTAAGGCGTTGCGTACTTCTCGTGAACCCTTGTGAGAAAGCCGTCCTCTGCCATCTGATAAGGTACCCTTGCTGTGGTTGTGGTAAACACGCCCGCTGTCCCAAGTGCGGATATCATTATCCCGATTGTTATTAGCAATGCCAGCGGGAGCGCTCCATTAAGCTCAGCGGCTTGGGCGAGCGTAAGGTCGCTTGGCACAGAACTCCAGGAGCCGGCCTTGGCGCCTAGGGCCGCCCAGTTTACCATGCCCGTGAAGACCAACCCAACGCATATGTAAACCGCAGTTGCTACNNTACAAGCATTGACATAAGCGTGGCCAGAGGTATTGTCCGATTCGCGTTCTTGGCTTCCCCTCCAAGATCAGATGGTTGCCTAAAGCCCATGTACGAGAAAACGGTTGCGGATACTCCCAATAGGATGCCCGATCCCGCCTGATCTCTTGGCAGGAAAAGCCCGTAGTTTGATGGATGGACCAAGAATATCCCGGCCCCCAAAAAGCTCACGAGCGCGGCAAGCTTGAGCCCTGTGGTTGCGGTTGCATACAAACCCCCGTATTTGATCCCCACCACGTTTATGAGGGTGAGGGCCCAAAGCAAGGCCAGGGCTACGGCCAAGCCGGCATACGTTAGCTCGTTAACCGAACCGAATACTGGTATGTTACCTGTTGTCGTCAGGCCGGGAATGAAGGACGTCATGTAAAGCATTATGGTGAACAGCTCGATGGGAACGGTCGTGGCGTAAGATAGAAAGGTGCCCCATCCTGAAACGAAACCCGGAAACTCACCTGAGGTCTCCCTTGCGTACACGTAGAACCCGGATGTAGTTGGCTTAAGGCTGCCAAGCTCGGCGTAAAAAAGCGCTACCACGGCCATTATGAGGCCGCCTATTATCCACGAGACGATGCCCAGAGGACCCGCGACAGAGGCCACTCCGGCGGGCGCTATGAATATTCCCGCCCCTATTATGGCGCCAATGCCCATGGCTGTAAGCTGGAGCAGTCCCAGCTCCTTCTTCAACTTCAGATCCTTCTTCGAAGCCGTCTCCATTTTGGACCGAAAGAAATCTGTATATATTGGTTTCGGTCTATTTTGACCAAATCTGAAAAGCTCATCCGACCTAATCGATGAAGCCCTCGCATTGGACCCCTGCTTGGAGAGAAGCCTAGATATGGGATACGCCAACCTCAGCGCCGTAGCAAGAAGGCTTCATGAATTAATGCCCAGCACAGGACCAAGCCTCACGGCAGTCACAAGCGCGCTGAAGAGGAGGGCAAGGCAGAAACTCGACCTCGAGGCGCTCTACAGCTGCGTGGCTAGGACCTCGCTGACCGTCAGGACGGGGCTTGCCAAGATCTCCTTGTCGCCGTCCGATAAGGATCTGGAGCTTCTTGAAGGGCTGAGGAACAGGGTCATAGGGTTTTCAAAGGGGATAGAGACCGTGACCGTTTTGATCGATGAAAAGGACGCAGAAGCATTGCTCAACAGCGTAACAGGACAAGTGTTGGAGAGAAAGAGTGGACTGACGGCCATAATTCTCAGAGGACCGATAGAGATATTGAACACGGCCGGCTACATGTCTTTCTTCCTCGGCATCTTATCTGAAAAAGGCATAAGCGTCGATGATGTGGCCAGCTCCTACGTTGATGTCATGATAATGCTGCGCAGCGAGGACGCGTCTCGGGCCTTCTCGTACTTCAACTCAGCTATTGAGGGAGCCAAGCGCCTATCCTCCTCAAGCAAGGACCATTCAAGGGCATCTTGAAAAGCGAGATAAACGGCCTCCTCGATCAATTTCAAAGGGCTTAGACCACCCGCTCGGCTATAGATAACGCCAGCCTTATCCAGAGAAGGCTGCGACGTATGACAAGTGCCGCGGAAAACAGGACCACCCTCAGCCTAGCGGGGGGAACGTAAGACCTAGCCGCGCGGACACCGGCGTAGCTCACAACCACGGAGCCTAAGCTTGGGCTCACAGGTATCGTGGCGTTCCCGCCCGGGTTCGTGTCATACCGCTCGCTTCCCTCGCTCACAGTGGCGCCGCTAATTGGCAGATCAAGCGGGTCAAGGACTGTTAAGTTGAGGTAGTCTAGGGAAAACTTGGCGTTCACTTTCATGGGGCCACTCACGCGGAAGCTCGACAAATTACTAACCATTGTAACGTTATCAAGGAAAGCGGCCACAGACCACATTCCCCCACCGAGATAAACGCTCAGCGACTTTCCGGTTGGGCGAATCTCGTATTTTTGATTTGATGAGTTAAGCACCATGGTCGACGGAGTTTTCCCGCTCACGCTCATGTTGACTTGGTAGAGCACCTTGTAATAGGCGGTTTCTTCGACCTGACCGAGCACGCGTAAAACTGGATTCGGTTCGTTTCCAGTGTACCCCAGCGCGTTACCCTTCCATCCTTCGAAGTCATAGATGATCCCTTTCGCTGTCGCGTTAGATCCTTTCAAGCTTATTACGGAGCCGTTCACGCGCAAGCCCTTACTCACGTTATCGAGAGAGAAAATCGAAACTGGGTAGAGTGGCCAGAGCTGGCTACCGTTGCAATTTGGCAATCCAAG
>DAYW01000064.1:0-11909 GCA_002507085.1 archaeon UBA168
CTCTGGGCTTTGACTTCAGCGATTTCCTTGGGCCTAAGGTTGCGCTGGCGTTCCCGCCTCGTCCTCTTCCTGCGGCACGTCAGCTGTTTCCGGGACCTTGCTTCTATAAAGGGCGTAGGCTATTCCTATTAGGGCGAGGGCTGCCGCCCCCTCCTCGAGCACTGTGAGCTGGAAGCTCGCTATGAACAGCAGCGTTAGGGCGAACATCACGACTTCAAGGACCGGGTAGAATGGAGCCCTGAATTGTCCCCTATATCCCCTCTTCTTCAGCGAGAGCAGCGATGGGCCCACGAAGAGGTAGGAGTAGATGAAGCCGAAGGTGGCGAGGGACGCGAGATATATGAAGCTGGGCGTGATGAAGGCTATTGCCATGAGAAATGCCGCGAGAAGGGTCGCGACCCACGGCGCCCTTCTGGAGTTGAGCTTCGAGAACTGGCTGGGCAGGAAGCCGTCCTTGGACATCTGGTAGATCGTCCTGGAAGAGGAGGCCACCCAAAGCAGGGTCACCCCGGCGGAGGCGAGGAGGGCCGCCGGTATCACCAGAAGCTTCACTAGGGTCGGCGCGTTGACGGCGCTGAGCGCTGATATGAAGGCGGTCGTCGTCCTTCCGTACCTGTACCATCCCCTGGCCAGGAGCAGGACCACGAGCACCCCCACGTATATGGCCATGGCTGTAATCTGCGAACCGTAGATCCCCCTGGGGACGTCCCTCTCTGGCTTCTTTGCCTCGGCTGTGAACACGGCGACTGTGTTGAAGCCCGTGTACGCAAAGAAGGCTATGACGGCAGCGCTCATGAAGCCCGAGAAGCCGTTGGGGGCAAAGGGCGAGAAGTGGGCCAGCAGGTTCGACGGAGGCTGCATGGTCACCAACGCTACGACCACGGCGGCGAAAAGAAGTATGACCGAGACCTTGAAGGCCACGAAAATCATCTCCGTTGTGGCAGTTGGCTTGACCCCTATCACGTTAAGCAGTACCCACGCTCCAAGCACAGCTGCCGCAAGGGCCACGACGAAGTGAGGCGGCACCGTCATGTTAAAGATCCCTATGAGCACTGCCTGTTTGACGAATGTGGCCATGGCTATGGCGACGGCCGCCCCTCCAATGGTGTACCCCATTACCCTCATGAGGCCGACCGACATGGCCCAAAAGCCGCCTAATCCCTCCTTTGTGAAGGAGTATATGGCGCCGCTTGTCTTTCTGACCTTTGGCATCGAGGCTATCTCGGCCGATATGAGCGCGATGCCAAGGCCAAAAAGCCCCACGAGCAGATATGCGAGAACTGCTGCTGGCCCGGCTATGTGAAGCACGTAACCGCTGTAAAAGAATATGGAGGAACCGACGATATCCCCCACACCGGCCGCCAGCAGCGCCCAAAACGAAAGGCTTCTAGAGAGTTCTACATCCTTGACTTCTTCCATGGATTCACCTCGTTTTTTTGGCCGAAGGAGCAAATTTAAATGTATCTTTTTGAGGTATTCGAAGAACTTTCTGAAAAACTTGGGATTTCGCCTAAAACATTAGCATAAGAAAAACCCGGGCGGCGCAACGATGAGCGGTTGTTTTGGCGCGGTGATGCGGATGCTGTTGAGCAGGCCTGCCTCGAGGTAGCCCTCGTAGTCAGAGCTCATGGAGCCCCCGTGGTCTAACGCTGGACGAAGAGAGCGGGGTGGGTGCGCGGCGCACCCGCTAGCCATGAAGCGATGGTGGTGAAGGCGGTAGACCGCGAACCAATGAACCGCCCTAAGGGAACCCTTCGGGGCGCGGAGAAGGTCAGACGGGGATCCCACCGGTTGCAGGCCCTAACGTTATCGTTGTGGCTGCCTTACCCAAGTCCTTTATCGTGACGAGGTTATACGCCAAGGCCGTGTACGCGATTTGTGCATACCCGTTAACTCGGCGATAGGCAGTTCATCGCTGGCCGGAAATCCTTGCATTGAGCTTGCATGGCACGTGGATTACCTAACTTTAATTACGCCAAATGGTAGGTCTTGCATTAGTGATTTGTTGAATAATTCTCATGGAATTTCTAACGAAGTCATAATTTTATGTGAAAAGCTTACAGGAAGAGCCGGGAATTCACCTGAAACTTCGTTTGCCGCCGAATTCGCGGGCGAATTTATGAGCGACTTTCGAATTATTCGTCAACCGCCCTAGAGCTAAAGGCCGCGAATACCAGGCTTATAGAGCTCCTGAAAGTGCGGCAAGTGACGTCGAAGAGGATAAAAAACCGCCGGCTAATTTAATCGAAACAGACGGGGGCCTATGCTTCAAGGATTCACTTCCCCGACCGAAAAATCCACGGATGCGGTGCCTAAGTGAGGTTAATCGAGCCCCATACAGTAAAGGCTTGAGGTTCTCGCTTTTTACTGGTTTGGAAAAAATCTTTCGGTGCATAAAGGCCGACGAGTTGGCATAAAGCATGTAGAGGGCAACTATTATGATGATGATCGCGAAAACTTGGGTGAGCCTGTGCTTGGGCATGCGGCCAGCTATCCTAGCCCCTCCCCATCCTCCCGCCACCCCTCCTATCACGAACAGGGCGGCTATGAGCCAGTTGATCTCGCCGCTTATGGCGTACCTGAACGCCGTGGTGACGCCAAACGTGCCCACGGCTATGAGCGAGGTGCCAACGGCCTCGATTATGTTGAGCCCTCCCGACACGATCAGGCCCGGGACTATGAGAAATCCCCCTCCTATGCCAAAGTATCCGGACAGCAGCCCCACCAGGAAGCCCATTCCGGCGACCTTCGCCAGCGATCCCTTTATGTTGGGCTCAACGGTGGCTTGGACGCATTTGCGCCTAAGCATGTAGGAAGCTATCACGAGCATCAGTATGGCGAATATGAAAAGCAGCTTTTTGCCCGGCGTGAGCAGGCCCAGCTCGCTTCCTATGAGAGCTCCAACCACCCCGGGTAGGCTGAACACCGCCCCTTCCCTCAGGTAGACGTGCTTTTCAATGAAGTGAGGTATAACGTTTATGTAGGCGTTTATGCCCACGGCCAAGGCCGTGGTGCCTATGGCCAAGTGTGGATGGTTAAAACCCACAAAGTAAATGAGAAGGGGTATGGCGAGTATGGAGCCTCCTCCGCCTATAAGGCCCAAGGAAAACCCAACAGCAAGGCCCGATATGACGGAAAGGATCATCTGAAGGAGCGTCGGCCCCGGGACGGCGGCAGCCAGAAGCATCAGAAGGTCACCACGGAGTAGCCCTGCTCTATCTTCTCGTTGGTCTCCACGGCGCCAAGCACGGGCTTCACCCCATCAAATATGTCCGCCTCGGTAAGCCCCTCCATGGCAAGGCTGACCTTGCACGCCGTTAGGGCGACGCCCGCCGCCAAGGCGGCCTTTACCTGTTCTTCGAACTGCGGGGAGTTCTGCTGCCTTTTGTTGACGGCCTCAACCCCCCTTCCTATGAAGAGCATCTCGACCGTCGCCTTGGCGACGGTTGCGGCCTTGACGCTGAAGTTGAAAGCCACCATTTCCGTGTTTATGTTATCCTTTCCCGTGTTTACCATAACAAGAATCTTTGCCATAAAAGAGAATTCTGTACGCGTTTAAGCCTATTTCCCGCCCAAATCTGTGCTTCCGTTCCTCGTGTTTTTGCGGACCAATCTATGGTGTTGTGGCGATGCGGTGCAACTTAGTTGTGTATTGGCGAGCTTTTGCGTAACATAAGTTAGCGATTCGAGACGAGTTTGTCCTCAAGGGTTTTCTAGCTTAAGATATGTTAGATCCAAAATCCTTAAACGGTCACAGAAATGAAATTAATGGAGCAAAGTTGATATCCGTTACGGCTTGGGAATGGATAGGCATATTCATAGGAATGGTCATCGGAGGGCTCGCAGAGGCCTGGGGGATTTCCAACCCCGAGATTTTGATCAGGCTTGGGACATGGAAGGACAGGCTCTTTGTGGGCTGCATAGCGATAGCGATCGCCGCTGGTGCGCTGGCGCTCTATGGGCTATCTGCGCTCGGCGTCGCCTTCCACTGGGGAGTTAAGCCCGATTATGTCGTCGGAATAGCTCTTGGCGGTGCCATATTTGGCACTGGAATAGCGATCTCCGGTTACGTACCTGGAACGATATGGATGGCCCTTGGAGAGGGCAGGCGCGACGCGATTTACGCTCTGTTCGGCGGATTGCTTGGCGCCGCAACTTGGACAGTGATATACCAGACGGCGTTTGGTCACTGGCTCGTCACCTTTATGAATCTCGGTGAGATAACGTTCGTCGGCCAGGTTGATACCAACCTGAGGATCGGTTTTCTGGTAGCGATAGTCTGGGCGGCAATTCTTCTTACCGTCGCGTACACCCTTCCGAGGTACAAAAACGGGAAGAGCTGCCTTTACTACTCCACACACAAGGACTACAAGTTCTCTCCTGAAGAAGAGGCGCAGCACAAGGAGGCAGCGGAGGTACTCCTTGAGGGTGCCTCTATGCCCACTGGAGAGAACAATGTGGCTTCGAAGGTCAACTACAACTGGAGCACTTCGTCAAAGCTCTTCGGGAGGGTGATGCTCAGCGTCGGAATAATAATCGGCCTGACGGTCGTTCTGGAGATGTTTCTGCACCAGATATTTGGCGAGTCGACTACGTACTCGTGGATGGTGGCGTGGCTCTGGCTTCCGGCGTCTTACTGGAAGTACAGCAACGTCGTTGTCAACACGATCGGATGGGAACCGTTTAGCGACATAGGAACGCTGTTCGGTGCATTTCTTGCTTCGATTTTCTTCACGAGGAGGTTCCAGTCTTTCAATAACGTGATACCTCCAACTTGGAGGAAGAAGTTTGGCGCCAGCCCGGTCAAGAGGGCGGCCGGGGCTTTTCTCGGAGCTTACCTAATGCTGCTCGGGGCGAGGATGGCAGGCGGGTGTGCCTCGGGGCACATACTCAGTGGTGACCTCCAGATGGCAGTGAGCAGCCTGGAGTTTTTCGTGTTCGTCCTGATCTTCCTCTTGGTCGTGGCGCATTACCTCTACAAGGGGGTTGATTGAAATGTCGAACAATCCTTCTAGCTCGGGAAAACCAGCAGTTAAAAGCGAAAGCGATGTGAAGGCCTTCGTCATCGTGATGACAATCCTGATCGTGATTACTGCAGCCTTAACCTCTGGCACGTATAACGGTTACAGTCCGAACCCTAACTCGGTCGCGATCACGGGCTTCCTCGCAGTATTGACGATAGTAATTACTGCTGTGTGGTACAGGACGAAGTACAACAATTACTCGTACGAACCAAAAGATTGATTTTTCCCATAGGCATGCGATCAGTTATTTTTGTATGCTTAAGAACGGATGCGTGGGGTCTAAGCTCGAATGAGGCCTAACGCCAGAGGCCGTATTGGGCTCTAGTTAAACAACGGCCTACCTCGCGAGGAGGCGCTACATCGCATCTAAAAAAGCTAGTTGGCGCGGCGATGGCTTTCATCCTAAAGGCCTGTCAGCGGTAGATGACTTAAATATGTTATGGCTACCGCTTTTCACCAGGAATACGAGTCTAGTCCCTAGCGTTGGCTTGACTCGCTAAAAGGAAATACCGATATAACCTTGCACGCATTATTGCTGTGGCTGCAGTGCAAAGAAATCTAAGAGGAAAATTCTAGATTTCTGTTTTCTGAAGTCAATGTTTGTACTCGGAAGCGCTTTTAATTGATGCTCTAGTGTTGCTTTGCAAGCGTCCTGGGTGAGGTAAGGATCGACAGAGATCATCAGGCGATGATATGAGCAGAAGCAAGAGGCGCGGAGGGATTACGGTGGGAAAATAACCTAAGAGTTTACTCGGAAGGACAAAAGTTAGTCATGGCAAAGAAGAGAGGTCTATGGCTTGCTTGAACGTGACTTTGGATGAGAAGCTTTTCTCATGAGAAAGCAGATAAAAACATAAAGGAAGCCGTTGCGCTCCTTTCCAGGGAGCCCTTGTTACTGCTGTTCTCGCCATCGGAGTTACGTTAAAAATTATGGCTTTCGCGACAAGGCGTTTCAAGAATGAGAAATGAATTATGAGGAATTTTGTACCTACCGCGCGTCAGGTCGCCTATCTCTTAAAAATTCAATCGATTAACCGGTCTTCGAGAACCTTTGACTTAACTTGAGCTGGCATCTTCATCGCGAGATTGGCATCATGCGCCAGGTAGCGCAGATAAAGAAAGCTCATGCGACGATCTGGTGAGATGATCTTTAAAGAAAACAGGAAAAAGCCAAGTATTACCGCGACTACGTTTGATGGTATTGAGATCTATACGATGCGAGGCAAAAAACTTAAGCGCACCCGAGAGCGTGTCCGTTAGAACACCGGGTCGGCGCTTTGAGTTAACTTGGAGAAAGCGGCACTNNGTGAACGCTTTCGAAGGCAACACAAAACGCGTGAAGGAATGGCGAGACCTTAGGCGGAAATAAGGACACGCCCGTTAAGGCGGTGGGTGGACGGTTCGCCTTAGCTTAAAAATTGTCCTCGGCGCGCCTATCATATTTATACGAATATATTTTGGTTTGAGGCAAGTTAAGCGAAAGATTTTTATATAAGCCATAAATATCACCTATGATTTCCAGTCACTTAAAAAAGAACGCTTTGTCGCTTTGGGAGACTTACGGCCAGGCGATGGGGGTTACCGCTCCGCTGGGCAGCGTGGTGTCCACGACAACCGCTGCGGTGCTTTACGTTGGAGCCGCGGTTCCCCTTGCCACTTTTCTAGCCTTAATCTCAAGCGTGGTGTGGCTCGCGGTTTTGACGGCCTACTCGAAGAGGATGGCCAGCGCAGGCGGTTTCTACTCTTTCTCGGGCTTTTCCTACAGGAGGAAGTGGGTAAGCTTCTTCGAGGCGGTGACCGAGGTATCTGCCTTTGTCGCCCTCAACGCCGCCGACGTTTTCGCCGTTTACCTCATGCTGAAGGTGATCGAGGCGATGCTACACGTGAGCATTTCCTTGCCCGTTGAGCTATTAATAGCTTCAAGCGCGCTTTGGTACCCGACCATAATTTCCCTCTTGGACATAAAGGTGATTATCGGAAAGGTGGTGGCTTGGAGTGCGAGCGCGGAGGTAGCCCTTCTCTCGCTTTTCTTCTTTTACGCCGTGCTCACGCATGGTTTCTCCCTAGCGCCATTCTCGCTTTCCGGGGCTTCCTCCGGCGGCTTTTTGGCTGCTTTCCTTCTCTCGCTCACCAGTATATCCGGGGCCGGAACGTCAACTTACCTGGGAGAGGAGACCATCAGGCCGACGCGCAACGTGACAGCCGGCATGTGGCTGGCGCTGGCCCTTGGCGGGATGGCCATGTTCCTTGGCTCATACGCCATGGTGATAGACTGGGGTCCCAACCTTTCTGCGCTCGCCAGCTCTCCTCAGCCCCTTCTGCAGGAGGTAGGCAAGTTGCCCATGGTCGGGACGTTGCTTATGCTCATAACCTTCGTTTTGGCCCTTAACAGCTTGTTATCGTCTAACGTGGGCACCACCGTGGCGCCGGCAAGGGTTCTCTTCAACCTGTCCAGGGAGGGTGCCGCGCCAGCCAGCTTCGCGAAGTTGGACCGCTTCCTGGAGCCGCTTGTGGGAACGGCGTTGGTAGGCCTTGTGTCTGCCGCGCTGGCCGCCGGCTACCTCACTCTTGGCGTCGATGCGGCTTTCGCCCAGCTCAGCCTGCTTGCCTCGTTTTTCTGGATGCTCGGAAGGACGGTTGACGCGCTTGGCGTGCCGCTTCTCTACAGGAGGCTTGGCGCCAAGATGGGGCTCTTTTGGGGCGTCACGGCGCTGGCCATCCTTTTGAGCGGAGTGGCGTTGGCTTCGATCTTGACTCCTATCGATCCGCTTGCGCTTGCGGCGATAGGGGTCTTTGCGGTATTGACCGCCGCGCTTTACTTGGCTTACGGAAGGAAGGGCAACCCTGGAAGCGTCTTCGTTGACGAAAAAGGAGAGCTACGGAGCTGGAAGGAAGACGTCAACGATAAAACCGCCAGTTGNNCAGTTGAAGCACACTAACGATGGTGCATCCTGGAGGCAAAGCTGTGGGCTTAGAGGTATGCGAGGGTAAAGAGCGGGAAATGGTAGCGCCCATTGAGATGGATCCCGCGAGGTCTTCTTCAGCAACCTCGACAGCAACGCTGGCGTGAAAATATGGTTTGCGGAGAAGGCGTGAGGCAGATGATATAACTTGTCGAATGATATCACCACTTTAAATGGCAAGGAGAAGACCTGTCCTTATCGGTTTTCAAAAGCCCTGGTCGCAAGCGCCAGCTCGCGACCGGCTTTAGCACGGGATGCAAAGGTCCTTAAGAGGCGCAGTCCGAGCAACACGCTTAACTCGAGTGGCGACATAACAAGTATGAGCTCAAGGGAAGCGGCGTTGCTCAAAAGGAGGGCCAGCGGTCTTCCTTAGAAACGCTCGATCTCTCTTCGATTCACGGGATTATGATCTTGCGATGTTTAGCCTTGAGCAGCACTGCCAGCTTTTGGCTAAGTATTATCTTTTTTATTTCGATGGTACGTATCCGAGGACGCATTCGCTCACGGAATTGCTGAGGGAGCTCGCGAAGCACAGCGAAGGCGTAGCGCAGTTGCTTCGGGGAGAAAGTTACCTGTACGTCAGCAAGCTTGAGGATGCGTATGTTGCCTCAAGGTGTATGCCGAGGGAGTACGACAAGCAGGAGGTAGGGGCCCACGCTTAACTTCGTCAAGGAGGTGTTTGATCGCGTTGTCCAGCAAGCTGGACCTGCTTAAGAATTACTTAACGTTCGCCAGGCGCGCTAAGGAGATAGCGCTAAAGTACGATCCTTCGGCAAGGTTACTGGTGTTTGGCTCTGTGGTGAGGGGAGACTATACCGGTGCCAGCGACATCGACCTACTCGTTATATCAGAAAAGGAAGAGCTTCGCTACAGCATGGAGGCGAGCATCAGGGAAGGAGTTCCGGAGGCTCCTTTGGAAGTGCATTTTGCAACGCCACAGCAGTACAGGAACTGGTACTCGAGGTTCATTGACGTGTTTGTGGAAGTTTAAAAGATATGTAAGTTTTTAAGGCGGCATTTGGTGCCGCGTGTTCAAGTGCATTGTAAACCTGGGCGGTTGGTTTTGGCCACAGACGGCGTGTGCAGCTTTTTGGGTCTGGTCAATTAAATGACCAAATTTCGAGAATTTTGGTCACCCTAAGACAAACTTTTAAGCTGTTTGGTCATTTGGATGACCAAAATGTCGATCGCCTCTCGAATGGCTTTTCAAAATCCATGGTGGGCTGACCCAAGTTTCATTGAAAAGGACGAAAAGGTGGTCATGGCCATGTCCTCGAAACCAAAGTTTATCCCGCGTTTACCCCGTTCTAATTCCCTAATCATGGGACCTAGGCAATCCGGTAAAACTACTGCGATGAAGCTTGCCATCAAGGAGCTGATAGACTCCGGCGTGGATCCCTCTGCCGTCTTTTACTTTTCTTGCGACTCCCTTAGGGATAAGGATGACCTGATCAGGCTCTTGGACGAATACAGAAGGTTTCACTCTGGCCCTTCATACGTTTTTTGGACGAAATAACGTTTGTCAGAGACTGGAACGTCGCGCTGTTGCATCTGTTCAACGCTGGATATCTCCGTGACTCGCGCGTCTACGTAACGGGTTCCTCTTCCGCGTCGCTTTACATGGAAACTCTGCCGGGAAGGCCGATCGATAAGGTCGTCCTTTTCCCTTTGAACTTCAGGGTGTTCTTCAATACGTTCTACAGGAAGCTTGAGGTCGCTTCCTCTGACCTCAAAAGCGTTGAAGCCTTTGCGGAAGCGGCCGTCAAGTTGATCCCCTACTTAAATCAGCTCAACGCAGCCCTGTATCGGTATCTTCTTACCGGCGGGTTCTTGGCATCCGCCTACAAAGGGGGAGATCCACTGACGGCCGTGTACGAAACCTACAAGGACGCGGTGCTCAGCGATCTTGCAAAGCTGGGCAGAGATGAGAGGTACTTCAAGGAGATCATGCGCGCGGTTGTAGAGAAATATGCATCAAGGATCAGCGAGAACTCCGTTGCTAGGGAAACCTCAGCTGGGTCGCATAACACGGTTGCGTCTTACTTGGACATAAGCGAGAAGCTCTTCCTCATCAGGACCGTTTACAGGGTCGAATGGGAGGCAAATTACAAGCCGCTTTTCAGGTCAAACAAGAAGGTTTACTTCACGGACCCGCTTCTATATCGCGTTATGAAACTTTACGCGCTTGGTGATGGGAGACTTGCTGAGGAGGAGTTGCCGAAGTTGCTCGAGGGAGTCGTAGGAGAGCACATACTGCGCAGGTATAGGGCGGGTTATGCCGTGATGAAGAGCGGAAAAGAGGTGGACTTCCTTGTAGGCGACACCGCGGTTGAGGTAAAGGGCAAAAGCGCAAGCCTCCGGGACTTGAACTGGGAGAGGGGATACGTGCTTTCCTACGATGAGTTTGACATAGCCGAAAAGAGGGCCATGATACCTGCCTCAATATTCCTTTACCTTGTGTCTGAAGATAGGGTCTTTTACGAGCTGCGATTAACGCCAAGCGGCATCTATCTCATGTAGCCATGGCAGTGATGCTGGCTGCCTCTCTCTACAGTGCCGATTGCTATTCTCTTTTGCAGACGTGGGCATCGAATTCAGCGCCATTAAACCCGCAATTTCTTTGATTGTTACCGAAGTAAGCCATAGGGATGGAGAGCAAGGCTTTAGGAGGTTACAGGGCAAGTTCAGTTTAGATATTCTAAATTGCGGCGNNGGCGAACGAGGTCAATGAGTGGTTGTCTGGATCCCGCAAGAGAGATAGCATAGGGCGCAAAAAAGCGCATGTTACGCGTCCAGTCTGGGTAAGTTTAAAGCTTTTCGCGAATCAGTTGGCTGAAGTCTTGAGAATGCGTGCCTGTCTTTGGTTGTGCATCGGCTGGGGNNGTTTAGATATTCTAAATTGCGGCGCCCCTAGGCATGAGGGGATTTTAATAATGATATTGATTTCCCGATTTGGATTAAACGACGCCGAACCGCTTGTGCCTGCAGTGCTTGCAGGCCACCGAATGGCCAGGCCCAGTGCCCTGCTGGCGTTTTGGTCTTTGTTGTGATGTTGTGAACTCAGGCGCAAGTTGCTGCGCGGTTTTCAGCTCCCACTCCTTACCTCTTCCAGCAATTTCCTGGCAACGCTTGTTACGACCTCAGCCATCTTAAGGGCTTCCTCTCCATCCCTTTTGGAGTAGAGGCGGTCAGGCGGCAGCCCACTCTCCGAGTCGCCGTACATCGATGGCTCTCTTTCTCTCCTAAGGACCCTTGAGAAGTAGGCCAGCTCATCGATCCTCTCTGCGAACCAGCTCGGAAAAGAGCGCCTCATCTCTCTCAGCACCGGGCCCACGTCGTGAAGCTTCGTTACCTAAACGCCCGCAAGCCTAGGCATGCTTTGAGCGAGAGTTCAACCGCTTCCTGGCATTGCCTCACCACGTAAGCGTAGTTTCCCTCCTCCTGGGCCATCTTTGCGTACTTCCCCCTGTCCTCTGCCTGCCTGACGTAAGAAAGGGCCAAGTCCACGCTATTCGTAATTTATCGCCTCACTCTGTCTGTAGTCTTGCTTCCTCCAATACCAAGCCTTTCCGAGCTTCACCCTTTCGTAGCCCAGCTTCCTTAGGGTCTCCTTTTCTTTCTCTAACACCTTTGAGAAAAAGCCGTCTTTGTCGTAGAGGATTAGGGCATCTTCCGTAAGGTCCATGTAGAGGGTGGAAAAGCCATCTGCCTCCTCGGGCGTCTTCATTATGGGTGATACCTCAACGGAGTAGCCCTTTGCTGATGCGGCAGCCAGCTCATCGCTCAGCTCCATCTCGACCTCGTCAAAGAGCTTTGACCTTTCAAGCTGGCCTTCAGGCAGCCCCTTAGCCACTATCAGCACGTCGAGGTCACTATCCTGCCTGCTATCGCCCCTTGCGACGCTGCCAAAAACAACCACGGA
>DAYW01000064.1:11971-12722 GCA_002507085.1 archaeon UBA168
TGAGTGGTCTCGCGCTGTGGCACTAGGGCCATGGGCTTTTCGGCGTCAAGCGCAGCTGGTCCTGACGACTTGGTCATTGCGTGTGGCCACATGGCATCGTTTTCGAGAACGTCGTGCGCCATCCCACTAATAGGAACCTGAGGATGAGCTCAAGCTCGCTGGTGGTTGTGCGCCCCTTGGTGAGCGTGTTCTCCTTCATCGGTTGCGGCGGAAAGCTCCGCCAGTGAGCCACTCATGAAGGCTTCCACCGCTTTTCCCTCTGAACCCTTGGCCGAGTAGACCTTGATCTTTACTTTCTTTGCGTAGGCGAAGGCCGGCTTACCTATGTCAGCTACGATCAGGTGGCCAATTGACCTCTGCGTCAGGGAGTTCATGGTAGCTATCCCCCTCAGCGGGTCGCTCAGCGCGGGATTCGCGTACTTCTCGACCAGGCCTTTTCCGTCATAAACGTGCACTTCCTTGGCGTTGCCCGGATCCCCGGTTTGCCCTTCCGACACAAGAACTGCGAACTTCATGAGATCACAAAAGCGCGCGCTATAAACCTTCTTTTGATTGTCTGGGTTGCCGGTAGCTCTTTCAATTGCCCTTGATACGCGCCCTTTGCAACGCGTCTCTCTTGTGATGCACGGCTTTGTGAATGGTTGTGTGGAGCTGCTTTGTTGCAGAGTTCGAAGATCACTCATGAATTTGCTCATGGATTTTGCGAGGAATCGGATTTCATGAGGAGTTTTTAACTTTTTCCGGGTTTTCC
>DAYW01000064.1:12777-13297 GCA_002507085.1 archaeon UBA168
GTAAAAGCAATGAAATAGCTTATGTCCTACTTAACTTTTGACGAAAAAATGAAACTTCTTATAAAGGCGATCGAAAATTCAAATGAATTCGACTTTGGCTCTCTCGGGGGTTTGAGCGGTCTCGGCGAAGAAGCTGTGCTCCTTTACAGGAATTACATCTCTGGGAAGGCTCTTTCCGTGCAGGCCAGCGTTAACTACTTCAGGATAGGGCTACAGGATACCCAGATCCTCATTAAGGTCGATCATCGCCTTATGAAGGNNTTTGTACGAGGCTGCCCAGATATTGCTCAGCACGCCCGGGTACTACCTTGCCGCACTGGGCGCGCCCTTGGGCCAGAACCTCTTCATAACGAGGCACTTGATACCGAAGGCCGTTTATCGGGATTACCTAGGAGTGCTTGAAGAGCTTTTGGATGAAGGCATCATAGAGGGCTACGAAGCGTTCGCAGATAAGGTGCCGGCGCAGAGGTACAGTCTAGATCCCTCTATCTTCGACTACGCCACTGGGGGATGGAAGCTT
>DAYW01000064.1:13395-13532 GCA_002507085.1 archaeon UBA168
CTGCAGGCCATGGCCGCTGCTACTGGACTCTCCGTAGACGAGGCCCTCGTTCACTTAAGAGATCACGTACTGGGAGGAGGAGACAGGAATAAGAGCATGATATTCAGCTACTTCGTTCACTTCATGGAGCCTGGTCT
>DAYW01000010.1:0-27140 GCA_002507085.1 archaeon UBA168
TACCTGCCAATCGCGCGCGCTCTTGATCAGCGGTCCCATTGCCGAGAAAGCCATATTTGCGCCAATCGGCCTCAAGGGGCCCATCAGGCCCAAGCGATCATCAGGAAAGCAACCGCCGCGACCAAAAGAAAAGGCATGTAAGGGAGGGCAGGGGAGGCCCAAACGCTATCTCCTGGAAGCTTTTTTTTCGCCTCGTCTATTAGCTCCCTCATGGGCCTGGGATCGTTTAAGTCAACGGCATAATCCCCGTTGTCCAGCCTCGGAAGCCATACCAAGCCCAGTTGGTCCTTCTTCACCCTGTAGGTAAACGGGGCCGGCGCGCCCCTGTGGTCCTTCCTCCAAACAAGGCTTGCGAATACACCAAGCTCGCAAAGAAGCGACAATATGAAAACGGGAAAGTAAGCGGGAACCCCAGCCACAGGCCATGAAAACGACAATACCACGAGCGCTATGCCCAGTGGATCGGCCCCTCCCATGAGCCCTGCCCTTGCCATCAAGTAAGCGGCAAGGATTATTATCGCTCCAGGGATCAACTCCACGAAGTCCCTGGACGTCAGAACGTAAATAACAACGGCGGCAGGGATCGACATTACCCAGGCGAAGTCGGATACCTCCCTCTCTCTGATGTCTTGCCACGAAGCTATGCCAAGAAAAACCAAGCAGAGCACCGGTAGCGGATCGAACACGACCTAAAGCCTTGTTAGCATATACGCTTTGAGGTCAGGGATTTATAGAAGTGTTATGGCTGCGCTTGAAGGCGGCTGCTTCAACGCCCCCAGCGGCAAACAACAACCGCGAGAGCGATTGAGGTTGCAGCAGAAAGTCCACACCGGTATGAGCGCAGGGGCGCGGTGCAGCGAACTGCACACCTGGCCTTGATATCTTCGGGACCCGCGCTTCAACGCTTCTCCCAAATCCAATGCTTAAGTCCTAGTGGTCGATAGTGTTATGGCTGGAAAAGTAGTTGTGGTCGTAGGAGTGCCTGGCGTGGGAAAGACAACCGTTCTGAACGAGGCAGTGAGGCAGGCCAAAGAGGCAGGAATACAGCTTGCCGTGTTGAACTTTGGGGACGTGATGTTCGAGCTGGCCACCTCTCAGGGCCTCGTCGAGGACAGGGACCAGATAAGGAAGCTCAGGGTTGACACGCAGATAGCCCTTCAGGCAGAGGCGGCACGCGAGATAGCAAAAAAGGCCACAAGCGGTTCCATAATTTTAGATACGCATGCCATCATCAAGACAAACGAGGGATATTGGCCCGGCCTTCCCGAGCCCGTGATAAGGGCCCTTCACCCAAACCACATAGTTGTTGTGGAGGCGGATCCCGAGGCCATCGTGGCCAGGAGGGCGAAGGACCAGGGCATAAGGAACAGGTCGGATGACCAGACGGTTGAAGAGCTGAGGTTCACCATGGACGTCAACAGGCAAGCAGCCATATCCTCCGCCGTGCTCTGCGGGGCCTCTGTGCTCTTCGTCAAAAACGAGGAGGGAAAGGCGGGCGAGGCCGCCTCCAGGATAGTGTCGCTGCTGAAGTGAGCTAGCGTGCCCGTAATAGCCGTTAGCGGCCCTCCGGGCTCGGGAAAGTCCACGATCGCAAAAGCCGTGGCAAAGGAGTTCGGCCTGCGCTACGTTTCCGCGGGCTCCATCTTCAGGAAGGTCGCAAAGGACATGGGCGTTGGGCTGGATCAGCTCAGCCTCATGGCGGAAAAAGATCACAGCATAGATAGGGCCATCGATGAAGAGACGAGGAAGGAGGAGGAGAAAGGGGACGTAGTGCTCGATGGGCATCTGACGGCTTGGATCGCGAAGAGCGCGGTGAGGATATACGTGAAGGCCTCCCCTGAGGTCAGATACGAGAGGATAGCCAGAAGGGACTCCACCACTCTTGAAGAGGCCACGAGAACCAACTCCATAAGAGAGCGCAGCGAGGCCGCGCGCTTCAAGGAGATATACGGCTACGACATAAACGACCTCACCATGTTTGACCTCGTGATAGATACGACCTACGTCTCTGCGGAAAGCGCCAACGCAGTGGTCATAAGTTTTTTAAGGGCGCACAAGAAAATTAACGGCGCAGTTGAGGATAGGGGTTCCCCACAAGGGTGAGGTCTGCGTCATAAAGGCCGGCAGACGCTCGGGAAAGAAGTGCGTTGTGCTGAAGCCCCTTGATACGCGCTTCGTGTACGTAGCCTACGCCGAAAACGGGACCCTGAAGAACAGGGTCTTCAACCTGAGGCACGTCCAGCCGACGGGCGAGACCGCATCCTTCAAGGACGAATCGGAGCTCCTAGCCATTCTCAGCGCGCGATCAGCACGGTTATAAGCGGCCCACAAAATACGATATGGATTTTTTGGTCATAAGGGAGGAAGACAAGGGAGACCGCGGAGAGGATCCCTGGCATCGGGAGATCAAGAGACACCTGTCGCTGGGCGTCATAAACCTCGACAAGCCAAGCGGGCCAGGGAGCCATGAGGTAGCCGCCTGGGTGAAGAGGATGTTTGGACTAAGCAAGGTCGGCCACGGAGGGACCCTTGAGGCTCCTGCCGGGGAGATCCCTCCGTGTCCGGCGTTCTCCCGCTTGCCCTTGAGAAAGCCACAAGGGCTCTCAAGCCCCTCATAGATTCCGACAAGGAATACGTGTGCCTCATGAGGCTTCACGGCGACGTAGACGAGCACGAGCTGAGAGAGGTGTTGCGCCAGTTCCAAGGCCAAATATACCAGAGGCCTCCCCTCAGGTCCTCGGTGAAAAGGATCAGAAGGATACGCACCGTCTACAAGATAGACGTAATCGAGGTGGACGGAAGGGACGTGCTCTTCAGGGCCCGCGTTGACCCAGGGACCTATATGAGGAAGCTCTGCGTTGACGTGGGATATGCCCTTGGTGTGGAAGCCCACATGGAGGAGCTAAGAAGGACGAAGAGCGGGGTCTTCGACGAAAGGGACTCGGTTGACCTCTACGACGTTTACGAGGCAGCCTCCGAGCTCAAAAAGGGCAACGAGGAACCCGCGAGGAAGGTGGTTAGACCGCTGGAGGAAGCGCTGAAGGACTTTCCTCAAGTGGTTATATCTGATGCATCTGTGGACCCCGTTTGCAGGGGAATGAAGCCCAGAGGGGAGGACATCCTCATGGTCGATAAAAGGATTCAGGCGGGACAGCAGGTGGTCGTGGCGACAAAGAGGGGAGAAGCCGTGGCCCTCGCGACCTCAAACTATCCCTTCGACCAGCTGGCCCTAAACAGGGAACCACTGGAGATAAAAAGGGTGATAATGGACGCGGGCCTTTACCCAAGGCAGTCCGGCTCGGCTTAGCTACCCTCATCACAGATCAGGGTGAGATAGGCTCCTCACAGCCAAAAAAAGAAAAGCTTGGCACTTAAACCTGTCGAGGCCTCAAGTCAGAGCAATCCCTTCTTCTCCATCCACTGCTTTGTCCTGAGCACCCCGTCCTTAAAGCTGGTCACGGGCGAGTAGCCCAAGCCCGTTATCTTCTCAATGCTTGGGTAGCTTATCTGCGGCTGCGCTTCGAGCTCGCTCCTGGGGCCAGCCAGTATGAGCTTCGAGTGGCTTCCCAATATGTCCACTATGGATTGCGCCATCTGAGCTACGCTCATGTGGCTTCCCGTCCCCACGTTGTAGGCCTGGCCTATCGCCCTTTCATCCTTTAGGATTACCTCAAGCGCCTTCAGGTAATTGCTCACGTGATATGGATCGGTTACGTCCTTTCCCGAGTTGTAGAGGGTTATGGGCTCATCCCTTACCGCCTTCCTTATGAATATGGGAACCGCCCTATTGGGCTTGTCGTGCTCTCCGAATATCAGCCAAGACCTAGTTATGGAATAGGGCATCTTCTTGGCCATGGCGTAGGCTGAGACCATGTACTCGGCCACGACCTTGGTGTGATCGTATGGCACCCTCGGGGCAAACGGGTCATCTTCCCTTACAGGGTTTCTAAGAGGGACACCGTAAACGTTGGAGGAGTTGTGGAGAAGCACCGGGACGTCGCCTCCAAAGAACGCCTGCGAACCGGGAACCGATATGTCGTAAACGTAGCCGTCAAAGTCGCCTTGGGCCTTAAGCATCTTGAGTTCGTCATCGCTTATCTGCTCTATCTCCGTTATCTCAGCCCCCTGGCTGAGCGAGGACTTCAAGAGAGCATCCTCATCTGGGCCGCAGGGAACGCCGTAGCCATCGTCAGGGAAGAGGTAGTCGGTGCCCGCTTCAAGCGCCCTTACCTCCCTAGCCTTGAGCATGCCGTCGTCGGTAAGCACGAAGACCGAGTGATCGCCGGTAGCTACCACGCTCCTCTCCACCCCCTTCTTGTACCACACTCTGTAGAGGTCCTTTTTGCCGAGCCTGTGCCTTATCACCGAAGATATGGGCATGTAGTCCGCCTTCCCGGTAAGCGGGTTGACGCTCTTTACCGCGACATCAGATATGGGGACATCCCAAAGCGCCGATATGGGAAGGCTCATCTCCTTCTGTCCCCACTTTACGTAAACTCTTGTGCTTCCCAGGACCGAGCTTGCGTAAACGAACCTTTTGACCCCGACACGCGAAGAGGCCTCAAGGAGGTTAAGCGTGGAAAAGTCATTTACGAAGAAGGCCGAGTACGGGTCGCTTATGGTTGACGAAAGGGTCGTGATCGCCGCGTAGTGAAGCACGTAATCAGGCCTTTCGGACTCGACCAGCCGCATCACCGCTTCCTTGTCCGTGAGGTCCAACTTCACGTAGCGCGCGCTGAGATCCTCGGGCTTTTCTGTCACGTCAACTGCCACCACATCGTATCCCGACTTGCTGAGCCACTCGGCCACGTTGAACCCTATGAACCCCGAACTTCCTGTCACAACGGCTTTCAACGGCCTATCACGAAAGAAAGATACCCGGTTATAAGAGTTGGGTATCGCATTGGCCTTGCGGGAACTCCCACGACGGTCTCGCCTGGCTTCACGTCCCTCGTCACCACCGCTCCCGCTCCAATCCGGGCTCCTTCCCCCACGGTGATGCCCGGAAGCAGCACAGCCCCAGCTCCCACACGGGCACCTTTCTTCACGTGAGGTCCGACCAGCGGCTCAGGAGGTGTAAGGAGGTGCTTGTCGTTCGTCATTATGACATAGGGACCGAGAAAGACGTCGTCTTCGATGACCGTGTAAGGAGGGATGTAGACGCCCGTCTCGATCCTGACGTTCTTTCCCACCTTGGCCCTTCCGTCTATCACGGTGTAGCTGCCCACGAGCGTTCCCTCCCCTATCTCCGTTTCCTCCCTCACCATCACCCTGTGCCCGAAGGTGACACCTGAAGATATCCTTACGCCGGAGTAAACTATGGCTCCAGCCCTCAAGTTGCATCCATCGCCTATGTCGGTGAGCGCTTTCTCTCCCCTCGAGGCAGGATGGCCTATCTCGGAAAAATCGCCTACCGACGTTCCCGCTCCAATGCTGAGCGGCCCCCAGAGCTTAACGAAGTCGCCCAGCTGCACGCCTTCACCCAGCATGACCTCGCCTACCTTGACAACGTACTGAGCCATGAGCAGGACGCGTCCGCGCTTTTAAGGTTAAAAAGTCAAGACTTGCCCAGGAACCTCTCAAGGCCCGGATATATCTCCAGGAACTCCTCCTGGACAAGCTGCTGATAGAGCTGGAACACGATGCCCACGGCAAGCAGTATGCCCATGCCCGTCCCAAGCGCTCCCAACATATCCGCAACGCCAGCTATCACGCCCACCACAAGGCCGCTGATGAGCGTCAGGGCGCTTATGGGTCCCTTGAGCCTGCTCTCTATGACGTTCGCCTCCCTTCTGAAGCCAGGTATCTGAAGGCCGGACTCAACCATCTGCTCTGCCTGCTCCCTTGCCCCCATGCCTGAGACCTCGACCCAGAGGTAGGCGAAGATCACCGAGAAGCCCACTAAAAGCGCGAAGTTTCCAATGGCCTCAAGTGGGTGGCTTGCCGTCATGGCGAGGCCCGTGGGCGCCTGGAAGTAGTAGAGGATTCCGCCCGTCGGGATCGGGTTCGATGGGTTGGTCATGTTGAAAGTCCCTATGAAGTTCAGTATTGGGTTGCTGTTGTTGGGGTTCCAGATGGTCATTACCCTTTCTCCGAAGAACAGAAGCTGAGCGAAGAGTATAAGGGCAAGCAGAATGGGGACGTTGCTCACGTAGAGGAACTGAAGCGGCACCTTCGACCTAAGGCCCCTCGCCTTCTCGTAGGCCACGGGTATCTCTACGCTCATGCCCTGAAGCCACACGAGCAAAAGCGTTACGGCTATCATGGATATGAAGCCAGTCATGTCTGGGCTTCCCTCTGGCCTTATGAAAGCCGTCCAAACCGGCATGTGCTTCTCGATCACGTAGATCAGGTAAGGGATGGATCCAAGAGGGCCACCGGATATCATAACAGGAGATATCGAGTCCATCACGACGGACTCTGCGACGCCGGCCAATATGAAGAGCGATACACCGCTTCCGATTCCCCATCCCTTTTGCAGGAGCTCATCCATCAGCATTACCACGTAGCTCGCGAATAGCAACTGCGCGAGCACCAGCACCTTGTCAAGCAGGGTAAGCGAGCCAAAGGCCCCTCCCAGTATGAAGGCTACGCTCTCGTAAAGCGCGAATACTATGGTGAGAAACCTCTGCGAGGCGGTGAACTTGGCCCTGTCATCCTCGCTTGACAGGTCTATGTCTATGAGCTTTGAGCCAGCCAATATCTGCATGACAAGACCAGCCGTCACTATGGGGCCTATCCCAAGCTGCATAAGGGTGCCGTTCGTAGAGGCAAATATGATCCTGAAGGCGTTCAGCTGCGCAAAGGCGGACGACACAGAAGAAGATATGCCGTAAAGCGGTATATCGGACATGACCAGGTAAAGCACCAGCACTACGCCCGTCCAGATGAGCTTTTCGGTAAGGGATGTCTTCTTTGCTGGCTTCCGCGGACCCGGTATGGCATTGCCCGGCGGCGCCAGGACGTCTATGGCGCGCATTATGTTTCAAAACCCCATCTTTATTTTTAAGCGTTTTCCGCGGTTATTACTTCTCCTCCTGCCTGCTTTACCATCTCCACTGCCTTCGCGCTTGCGGCGCTGACGTGAACCTTAACTGGATGGGTTATCTTTCCCTTTCCAAGGAGCTTGCCTATCCCCAGCGCTGTCAAGTCTATTTCCTGCTTTCCAGCGCTTAGGGCATCGAGGTCGTAAAGGTTAATGGTCTTCACCTCTTTTCTGACAACCGGGTGAAAACCATGCCTGCCGTAAACCATGATGCCCTCCTTGGCGAGCTTTATGGTAAGCGACCACTTGCCCTTGTGGTGACCGCTCTTTCCGGTTCCTCCTCTGGCTCCCTTTCCCCTATGCTTGCCAACCCTCCCATATCCCATGCTCCTCTTGCCGCGGTATTTGTGAGTTTTCTTCTCTATCTTGCCAGGTGACGGCATTGGATTTCATCCCTACACGGTTCACAAGCTTTAAGCGTTCCCCCGGCGTCACGCCATGCGCTTTAACAGGGGAGTTATGTCCGCCCCGATGTTACCCCTCCGCCAGCTGTACTCTTTGTAGCCCTTCTTCGGAGGATGAAGCCTTACAAGCTTTGGCAAAAGGGAGAGCTCGCCAGACTTTATCTTGTCCACCTGCTCCTGGGGCAGCTTCGCCCTTTCACATATAAGGGATACCGCCTCGTCATCCAGCGGCCCCCAGACCACCTCCCTTTCCACGGCCGCAAGCATTCCCCTGTAAGAGGGAGTGTCGTCGATAACGGTCGCCCAGTGCTTTCTCTTGAGACCTAAGTACTCAAGAGTCTGGAGCTTCTTAGGGGAAAGGCCAGCTTCTCCTGCAAACCTTATGACCAAAACCTTCGAAGCCTCGACCAATCTTCTTGCCTCCTCATGGTTTCCATGTTCTTAAGAGCGTCAAAAGCGGCCAGTGCCTGGTTGGGCGTCGTCCTGGTCTCGCCAAGGGTTCTGCTCCACACGTCGCTTATGCCCGCAAGCGCAAGGATCTTCTTTATGGTATCGCTGGCCACAAGGCCAGTTCCTCTTGGAGCTGGATAAAGTATCACCCTTACAGACCCGCTCTTGCCGACCGTCACAGAAGGTATGCTGTGCGGCTCTCCACAGCCGCATTCCCAGCTGCCGCACGCGCGGTGAACGTAGATGAGGTTCAGCTTGGCAGCCTCTATGGCCTTGTTTTCCGCATCAAGGACCTGAGCCGCCTTTCCGGACCCTATCCCAACAACGCCATCCCCGTTGCCCACCGCCACGGTTACTCTCATCCTTCTCACGGCTCCGGCGTCCGTCTTCTTCTGAACGTTCTCCATGCTTATCCTTTCTACCTTCATGTCAGGGATAAGCGCGTCCACTATCTGGACCTCCCTTATGGGGAGGTTCAGGGCGAAGACCTGGGATATGGTCTTTACCTCTCCTGAAGCAACCATCATGCCAAGCTTAGTCTTAGCTTTCCACTCTGACATTTTAAGCACCCAAGCTCTTTCTTATCTCATCAAAGTGGGCTGGGAGAGCCTCGGGCTCCAAGCCCCTGCTTATGTACCTGGAGAACCTCTGGGCGTATGCCTTTTGATCCCTAGCCTTAAGCTCGGAGGCGTATTTGGCAAGCGCCTCCATCCTCAGGGCGCTCTCGTCCGGGACGGCCTCCTCCCCCACCCTGATCGGCAGACCGCCCTCCGCAGCCCCCGTTAGCAAGGCGAAAACCCTCCCGCCCTTGTGCGGGGAGTGCATTCCCAGATCCGGTACAACCATCTCTGCCTTAAAACCCGATTCGCGTGCCACCTTGGCCAGCGCCAGCCCGGTCAAAAACGCAGCAGCCAAGTTATCCTCGTCGCCCTTCCACCCAAACTTTGAGAGATTCCTAGAGGAAAACTCGGCCACCGTTTTGTCCCCGTTCTCGCCATAAACCACAAGCTGAGCGCTTATGTAGCGGTTAGACTGCCTAACTACGAGACGAGGGGCGCCTGACTGAAGCAGCCTAAGCCTCCTCCTGTAGTCGGTCTTCCGTTCTCTCTTCCTGCGATACCTAGACAGGTAAACCTTCTTAGGACTGTGTGAAGCCATTATCATCTACCCTTGTTCAAGTACCTCTTCAGGCTTGAAAGGCTGGCGAATGCGTTTCCCTTAACCCTCATGTAAAGGGTTCTGTATGTCTTAGGATCTATCTCGTTCCTCTCTTTCAGCTCTCTCAAGTACGCCCTCATCTTTCTAACCCTTTTAACCCACAAAACGTCAAGCCCCCTCCTGGCATTGGCCTTCCCCTTGCGGCTTCCCATGCCTGCCCTTTGGCCCCTGCTCTTCTTCTTTGCGAGCACTCTGGCCCTGCCTCTTGAAGGCGTTGACGGAGGTCTCTTCCTTATGACGCCGTTGTCTATGAGGTTCCTCACGTCATCCTTGGTTATGGCCTCGGCCACGTCGTCCTCGCGATCGGGGTCGATCCAAACGCGGCTCTCCCCCACGCCCAGCAGCGAGGCCGCAAGCCTTCTCTGAAAGCTCAAGTCCATATCATTTACCCCCGTTTAACACCTTAAGCTTTAGCTCCTTGGCCACCTCCAAGAGCGCCTCCCTCTTCCTCCTTCCCATTCCCGAGGAAAGGTATATGGCGCGCCCTGAAGGCACCGACCGAAGCTCTTCCTCNNCCACTGCTACTGGATAGCCTGATGGGTGGAGGCCCCTGACCTCCTTCGGAGATCTGAAACCAGGAGATGGCATGGGAGGATGACCAGCCACCTTTCTCTTTATCTTGCTGTCATCCCCTCTCGGCTTCCTCCAAAAGGTCCCAACCCTCTTGAACTTGAACCAGTTTGTCCTCCTGAACTCCCTTGCGCTTGAACGCTTCTTAATTATCTTCTGCCTGATCTCGCTCATTTAAATCACGCTTTTACAAAAATCCCATCCTGGAAAACCCTGCGGTCGTAACCGCTGAGCTTGCAAGCGGACACTATGTTGGCCGCCGTTTGCCCAACGGCGTACTTGTCAGGTCCCCTGACCTTTATGATGTCGCCGTTGACCTCGACCTTGGTGTCCCCCACTATGTTGGCGTACCTCTTTCCCCTTTCACCTATGAAGTTCTCTATTACAACCCTGTTTCCTTCAACGTGAACGTTCATGGGAAAGTGAGAGTACGCAACCACGAGGGTCTTTTCGTACTCCTCTATAACGCCGGTCAGGGCGTTCCTGATAATCGCAACAACTGTGCCAAACATGGCCCTGTCCTCCTTCTTAAGGCCCGTCCCAGTCACCACTATAGAGCTCTCCTTCTGCTCCAGAGAGTAATTGCCCATGGGCAGCTTAATCGTTAGCTGAGACTTTCCTTCAACATGTACTGTCCTCTCGTCCTTTAGCTGAACCTTAACCCCCTCTGGGGGAGTGATCACCTTGGTCAAAGTCAGCGATTTAGGCATCTCAAAAGAAAAGGAGGGGAGTATTTAGGGGTGACGTCTTCGAATTAAAAAAAGAAGCCAAGCAAGCGACGTCAATAGGCGTAAGCTATAAGGACGCCGCCTATCCTCTTGTCCCTGGCCTCCGAGCTGGTAAGCACGCCAAAGGGGGTCGAGACCAGAAGCACGCCGACGCCCTTGCCCGGCAGAAACCTCACGTCTCCGGATATCAGCTCATCGCTTTGAAGGAACAATGGAGGCCTTATGGCACCGCACTTGTTTATCCTGCCTAGCAACTCAACTTTGAACTTACCATTCCTCCCGTCGTCTATCAGCTCAAAGTCCCCTATGTATCCAAGCTCGCGCAGCCTGGCAAGCGTTGAAGCGGCGAGCTTGCTCGCAGGATAAGTGATCACCTCTTTCTTGCCCCTTTTTTCAGCCTTGTATATGGCGTCCAAAACGTTCGAAAGAGAAGAGGACACTTGGTCATCACCTGTACTTCCTAAAGCCCATGTCCTGAGCTATCTCCCTGAAGCACTGCCTGCACAGGTGAAGTCCATATGCCCTAATTGGGGCATCGTGGCTCCCACAACGGGAGCACACCTGCGCTCCCCTTCCGTACTTCCTGACCTTAGGAGGTTTATACTTTCCCATTTTTATCACTACTCAAAAACAACCCCGAACTTCTTGGTCATGAACTCCTCTGCCTCCTCCCTGCTCACGTATTTTCTGGGCGGAATGGAACTCGGATCTTCCCGGCGAAGCGCCACCCGCCTTCCAGGCTTGCTGAGAGTTATGGCCACGTTCATTCCAAATATGCCGAGCTCCGGCACGTACTTGGTGCCGGGTATAGTTATGTGCTCAGCTATGCCAAAGTTGTAAGTTGACCGACCGTCAAAGCTGCTCGCCTTGATCCTCTTGTTGACCGCTGAAAGAGCTCTGTTAAGGAAGTCCTCCGCCGCCTTGCCCCTGA
Organism: archaeon UBA168; assembly: GCA_002507085.1. Lineage (GTDB taxonomy): Archaea > Thermoproteota > Thermoprotei_A > Marsarchaeales > UBA168 > UBA168. The sequence continues at coordinate 11,347 of DAYW01000010.1, forward strand.
GCGTGGCCACCGCGGCCATGGGCTCACCCTTGTGTATTCCGAAGTCCCTGATGGTCTTCTTAGCACGAGTTACCACAGGCTTTTGATCGACCAACGACTGAAGGACTGTAATCGCAGCGTTTTGCCTCTCTTGCCTTCCTGCAAAGGACATGTTAACGGTTACCTTCTCCAACCTAACTTCATCCATCGGATTCAAGCGGTCTTCGCCTCCTGACTGGAAACCGCGTCAACTACCCTCTGGTCCACCACGTAAATGTGATCCTTTGACGTTTGGAAGGCCTGTCCCTGGGGAGTGCTTATGTTAACCTGATCCTCGGAAACGGAGGAAACGGTTCCTATCACTCCCTCGTTTTTGCCTCCCACAACTATCACTAAGGACCCTTCCCTTAGCTGAAGCTCCTGCTTGGGAACCCATTTCTCGCCCGAAGCCTCTAGAACTAGAGTGGAGCCGACCTTTACCGCGCTGAACGGGCTATCTCTTGGCAGGAGCATGTTGCTCCCGTCGTGGAATCCTATCTGGTACTTCCCGGCGTAAAGGGCTTTCCTCTCCACCCTGAGGTAACGAGGACCCTCGTAAGGGATTGGGTACAGCCCCACTCCCTTCTTGGGCAATATGCAGTAGTTCCCATAAGACTCGACGGAGACGAGGTCGAACGGGCCAACCGGAAACTTGTCTTCCTTGCGCAGCTTCCCGTTAACCCTCACCTTTCCTGTCGCTATGGCGATCCTCGCCTCCTTGGCCGTCGAGGCCAGACCAAGCACGTCCCTTATCAGAATCACCAACGGTAAAGAGTACTGCGTGGAATGAGGGCCTGGCCTAGGCTTTGCCAGAAACCTCACGCTCTTCCCGCCCCTTGGCCAGGAGCTGGGTATGCTGCTGACCTTCATGTGCCTGTTTCCACCTTTGTTGGCCATCGCTGCTCACCCTCCTCTTTCTTGCCCTCCGCCTGCTGCGGCAGGGCGGCGCTCTGCTGGGGCTTTTCTTCCTCCTGCCCCTTTTCCTGCTCCTGTTCCCTCTCCTGCACCTCGCTTCCCTCCTCGGGGGAGGAGATCTCCCTCTCGACTTCCGCGGTTATCTCCTTTCCAGTCTTCCTACTTATGATCTTTCTTCTCCACTTGTCCCTTAGGTTCAATCTCGTAATTTCAACGTTGGAAACGGAGATCTTTGGATATATGGTATCGCCTTTTCCGCTCTTCTCAGTTATTCCAACGACCTCTATCCTCCCGAGCTCGCGGTGTACGGCGCGCACCCTTCCGTGTCTACCCGCGTAATCTCCTTTAACTATCCTCACGGTGTCCCCCTCCCTCACGGGCATTGACCTTATGCCCAGACGACCCCTGAGGGAAGATGACAGGTGAGCGTTGACCAAATACTTCCTGTGGAATGGATCATCCCTGAACGATTGAAGAGCTAATCTTTGAGTTGAAGGTTTTTTACTCAAAACAAACACCTCATATAACCATCGTGGCCAAGCCGGCCAGCTTTACGACCCTTTCGGCGGCCTCTTTGGCCACCGGCCCGTGGACGTCCGTCCCCTTCGGATCGCCATCGGTCGTGAGTATAACCGCCGCGTTGTCCTCAAACACGACCCTCGTGCCATCGGGCCTTCTTATTGGCATGCGCTGCCTCACCACGATGGCCTTAACGATCTGCCTCCTCATCTCTGGGTTGCCTACCTTAACCGAGGCCGTTATTATGTTTCCAACCGTTGCCCTAGGATATCTCCTTATCCTTCCCCTGTACCCTTCCACTGATATCATGCTGATTATCTTTGCCCCGCTGTTGTCTGCACAGACCAGCTGGGTCCCAGCGACTATGCCGCGCGAAAGGTGCGGCCTCCTTACCTCTACCGCTTCCTTACCTCCTCTCTTAACCATGAGGTCTCACCCCTAGCACAACAAACGATACCGTTTTGGATATGGGCCTGCACTCTGCCACCAGGACCTCGTCTCCTTCCTTTATCTGTATGCAGGGCGGGACGTGAGCGTGTATGCGGGTTCTCTCACGCTCGTATCTCTCATACTTTGGAACCCACTTTGCAACCTCGCGGACAACTGTAGCTGTCCTGTTCATCCTGTTCGACTCTACCCTGCACTCGAAAACAGTCCCCCTCACGGTTAAATCCCCGTGAAACGGACAGTTCTTATCGGTGCAGGCCTTTTCGGGGGCCTTAATACCATATAACTCTTGAGCTGGCAACGATCTCACCTCACTCTGCTAATAGCCTTTTTAGCCTTTCTTCAAGGCTTCTCTCATAAAAAACCCTTGAGACTCCTCTTGCCTCTACCTTAAGTCCCGTCAAAGACCTCTTGGGATAAGTCTTCCCGTCAACTAGCAATGTGTTCTTGGTCTCAAGCTCGCAAGTCCCGCTTACCTTTCTGCCGTTAAACTCGAACTCGACGCGCTTTCCTTCAAAAACCAAGTCAAGTGCTTTCACTTCTGCTCACCAAGTAAAGTCAGTATTCTCGCGATGTTCTTCCTCACGACCTTCATCGTTCCCGGCTTGTCGAGGGTGCCCTTAGCGGCCTTTTCAGAGCTCAGCTTCAAGAGCTGCAACCTCTGATCGTCGAGAAGCTTAAGAAGCTCCTCCCTCTTCATCTTCCTTAAGTCCGAGGTCTTAAGCGACAACCTGCTCACTCTCCTTTTGCTGCTTTACGAGCACTGCGTCCACCGGGACCCCTGGCTTGGTGATCCTGACCTTAACGCCAACCAGCCCCTCCTTGAGAAGCGCTGGCGCTTTGCCGAGCTCCGTTTGCCTTCCCAAGACCATGCCGCTCTTGTATATGACACCCGTCGTAAAGCGAGCCATCCTCGACTTGGCTATAGAAAGCCTACCCCTTATGATGATCTCAGCTCCTCTTGCCCCGCTCTGCATTATGTTGTTTAAGGTGGTGTTGGCTATCTTTCTGAAGTACATTCCCCTTTCGAGCTGCTCAGCTATGCCAAAGGCCAAGGCCTGGGGCTCCAGGTTTGGCTGGTCCAGCCCATAAACCAAGACGTGAGGGTTCTCTATTTTGTACCTCTTCTCGAGCTCTCCCGTTAGGGCCTGTATGTTGTTACCCCTTTGCCCGATCACAAGGCCTGGTCTCTGAGCGTACAGGATTATCCTGGTTCCAAGCGGAGCCTGCGCTATCTCCACCCTAGCTAGCCCGGCGGAGCGCAAGTTCCTAAAAAGCTGGTCCTTTATCATGGCGTACCTAAAGCCCTTATCTACGAAGTACTTCTTTACAAGCACGTCAATCCACCTCTCTAAGGGCCAGCTCCATGTGGACCAGCTGCCTCACCTTAAGGTCGTGCTGACCCCGCGCACGAGCGAAAAACCTCCTAACCTTCAATCCCAGTAAAACGGCAGCGTGACTCACCACAAGCTTATCTTCGTCAAGCCCCTTGGAGTCAGCTGCTGCCAAAGCGTTATCAAGAAGTCTTTGAACCTGCTTCGCCGCGTTTACGGGATATCCCCCCTCAGCGCCCTTATTCCCCTTGAGCTCCGAGTGATGGGGAACGTGCTTCCGATGGCTAGTGTAGTGAATGGGCTGCTTCATCTGTATAACGCCCTCGATTATCGCTTGAGCTTCCTTAACCTTCTTACCGCGTATGGCATCCATGAGCTCGCAGCTCTTCTTGAAGGAGGCGCGGGCATTTCTCACGCTCACCAACACCTCCTTCGACGGGTCTTCAAGCTGAATGGTGTAATCGAATCTGGGCGATTTTATCTCCAATAATTTGATAGAGACTTTAATAAGCTTTGGGGGTTATGCCAGCAATCATTCCTTGGAGGCGCTGCGCGCCCTTAATCGCGCCTCCTTAATCAAGGGGCTTATCGCTTTAGAAGCCAACTAGCCAATGAAGAAACGACTTTCCCAACTTTCACGGTTGCAACGACCAAACGACTCAAACCTCCGCAACGAAAGCGGGTTCGCTGCGTGCCCGTCGAGCTCTCACAAGCCCCCATCTGCTTCTATCTCAGGCTTATTACCAGCGAGTCCGCCGCCAAAGACCATACTTTTTCAGGCTTTCCTGCCCCAGCTATGTTACCAGATTCCCTTATGAGTCCGCAGGCCCTGAGCTTCTGCAAGTGGTAGTAAAAGGTGCTCTTCTCCATATCCTCGTAGCCTTCGCGCTTGAGGTACTCGAAGAGAGATGCACTCGACTTCGGACCATCCCTGAGAGCCCTCATTATGGATACCCTTGCCTTTGCCGAGAGCACGCTTACAAGCCCCTCCAGCGATGAGTAATCAAATATCAGCTGCGTCATGCCCTAAACGGATACCTGCTAATACGCGTTGCTCGCCGCGTTGGCCCTATAACACCTGATTAATGGCAAACGCTTCAGCCATAACTCACTCCATTGCTTTCCGTCACTAGGAATACCCTGTCTGCAATTGCCGCAAGGCCGCTTGCCACTTTCTCATCGCCTCCCAGAGCAACTATGCATCCGCCAAATCCTCCCCCGCTTATCTTTGCAGCCGTGGCGCCCAATGCCCTTGCGCGGCGCACCAAGTTAAGCGACCTTTCTGTGACCACCCCCAGTTCCTCCAAAAGCTCCTCATTTCTGTTCATCAGCAAACAAAGCTGGGTTAGATCGCGATCTTTGATGGCTTTCGATGAGCTCTCGACCAGCGAACCTATCTCCTCCAGTATCTCATCAAACCTAGAACCAAGCTCATCCTTTCTTTTTCTTACAAAGGCGACCGATTCTCCTGTGCTTTTTTCCTTACCAACGCAAGCAATCACGGCTTTCACGCTCAAGCCGCCGCCCATCACCTCAAACTTCTCGTGAGAGATCTTTATCAACCCTCCCAGGCTAACCGCGAGCGTATCCATGGGGCTGGCCCTTCCCTGAACTTGAACTTCAACCTCTCTTCCAAGCTTGGCGAGCTGATCAGGGTGAAGCTTCACGCCGTAGGACAGCGAGTAAGCCGCCAAGGTGGCGACGGAGACCGACGCGCTGCTTCCCAGCCCTGACCCATACGGCAGCTCGCTGGCTATGCTCACCTTCGCGGGCCTTCTGGCGCCCTGCAGCTCCCAAACTTTTTTGATCGCGGCCTTAACGTACGGCAGCTCGTCTCCTCCCCTGCCGTCCAATCCGATCCGCGTTTCGGCGCGCCCCCCTGGGTAAGTGGATTCGACCTCCACTGCTCCTTCGCCATCGCTAACCGCAGCCCTCGTGTAAAGGTCGATTGCCATTACCAGAGCTGGATACCCATAAACGACCGCGTGTTCCCCAAGCAGCGTGACCTTGCCGGGAACCTTAACGTAGCCCATGCCATTTAAACTGCGCTGTGAAATAAGACTAGCTCTCGCCCGAAGAAGGACGTCAAAGACGTTTGGCCAGAGCTCCTTTCAGGCTTCTTTCTTATCCTGGCAAGGTTTTCCATCACCCTTTCCCTGGAAAAGTCATGCTGATCGCATAGGAAGGAGACCACTTTTTCCACGCTGACCTCTCCCCACTTCGGCCTCTCCACGGGATTTACCTTAGGGTTTAAAAAAAGCTCTCTTAGGGATAGCGGAGAGGGGTCAAGGCCTCTCGCCTTGATCACCTCCTCAAGAGACCCGTACTGTTTTATAAGCGAAAGGGCTTTCTTTGGTCCAATCCCCTCGTAACCCTCGTTGTAGTCCGTGCCTATCATCAGCCCTATATCAACCAGCTGCTCCCTTGTTATGCCGAGCGATCTGAGGGTTTCTCCGAGGTCGATCAACTCCATGTCCACTGGCACGTAGCGGTTTTCGTTTGGAACTTTTCTCCTTCCTGAAACGGTCATGTTGCGGACCAGCTTTTCGGCCCCGAAAAGCAGGGAGTCGTAGTCTTGACTGCCAACTGCCCAAGCCTCCCCGGCCCTTACCATTGCCGCTGCCTGCGCTTCGCCCTCTGCAGCAGCCTGTATCCAAGGGACCCCCATGGCCTCCAGAAGGGCCTTTGCCTCGTCAACCATTTGAGGGGTCAGGAGGGCAGCCCTTTCACCGTACTTTCTTGCCTCTTCTTCATTCCCCGTTTCCACTGCCTCCCTGTAGAGCCTCTCGGCCGCCAGCCTCACCTCCATGCGCTGCTCGATGGTCTTTTTCTTCTCCTTTATGGCCGGTCCATCGAACACGTAAACTGGCCAAACCCCTTTTTCCAAGAAGTTTACCGTGCGATAAAAGAGACCGCTGAGATGACTTGTCACCCTTTGCCTGCTGTCCATTAGGGGCCTGCCGTCGTTTCCCCTTATGGTGCTCAGAAACTGGTAAAGGGCATTGTAGCCGTCGATCGCTATGACCTTCCCAGAAAGCTGCTGAAGCGTTACCGTCTGCTTCTGAACCAGATCCCTTAGATCGACACCCATTACTATCACTCCGCCAGGCTGACAAGCTTCGTGCTGTCCTTGCCCTGAACGGAGATCAAGCCCCTTATCTCCATGCGCATCAGAACCCTGTTTAGAAGTTTCCTGTCAACCTCTCCAAACTCGTCCGAAAGGTGATCGACTATCTCCTTTTCGCTTACGTAAACCTTCTTGGCGTTCTTCTCAAGCAAAAACTCAAGTATAACCTGATCGTACGGCCTTGCAACCTTTAGGGAGCTCTTCATCATATCCACCCCAACAGCTCCTGCTTCTCAACCCTGCGGAGGCTCTTGGCCTTCTCGTTCCACTGCTGATAGAACTTTATCATGTCCTCCGTTATGGAAGGCCTCACAGATGAAAGCGCCTTCTCGAAGTCAGCCAGCGTCACCTCTTTTGCGTCGATGTCCCTCTTCAGTGCGGCCATACCTGCCTCCCTAACGAGCTCTTCTAGGTCGGCTCCGGAGTATCCTTCCGTCCTAATCGCCAGCTCATCCAGAGAAACGTCCGGGGAAAGCGGCATCTTCGACGTGTGTATCTTCAGTATCTCCTTTCTGGAGTTGACGTCAGGAGGAGGTATGTAGACCAGCAAGTCCAGTCTTCCTGGCCTAAGGAGGGCTGGATCCAGCATGTCAGGCCTGTTTGTGGCAGCTATGACGACTATGTTTTCAAGGCTCTCCATTCCGTCGAGCTCCGTGAGCAATTGGCTGATAACGTTCTCGCTCACCCTTGAGTCGCCGTAGGACAGGCCACGCATAGGTGCAATGGCCTCGACCTCGTCAAGGAAAACCACACAGGGCGCGCTCTGCCTCGCCTTCCTGAATATGCTCCTTATGGCTCTCTCGCTCTCCCCAACCCACTTGCTGTATATCTCTGGCCCCTTGATTGAGATGAAGTTGGCCTCGCTCTCCGTTGCGACTGCCTTGGCCAGGAGAGTTTTGCCAACGCCCGGAGGGCCGTAGAGCAGAACTCCCTTGGGCGGCCTTATGCCAACCCTCTTGAAGACCTCCGGCTTCTCAAGAGGCCACTGGACAGCCTCCTTCAGCGTCTCCTTGACGTCAGAAAGCCCGCCAACGTCATCCCACTTGACCTCCGGCACCTCCACGTAAACCTCCCTGAGGGTCGTTGGGACTATGTCTGGGAGCGCCTTCATGAAGTCGTCCATGGTGACCTCCATCTTCTCCAAGATCTCAGCGGGGATCTCTCCCTCTATGTCCTGTATCTCGGGCAGGTATCTCCTAAGAGCCCTCATCGCTGCCTCCCTCACGAGTGCGGCGAGGTCAGCCCCGGTGTATCCGTTGGTCATGTCCACGAGCTTCCGTATGTCGACGTCCTTGGCCAGCGGCATACCCCTCGTGTGTATCTGAAGGATCTCCTCCCTTCCCTCCTTGTTGGGTATGCCAATCTCTATCTCCCGGTCAAACCTTCCGGGACGCCTTAGGGCCGGGTCGATGGCCTGAGGGATGTTGCTTGCGCCTATAACCACGACGTCACCCCTTGCCTGAAGCCCATCCATGAGGGCAAGCAGCTGGGCAACCACCCTCCTTTCGACCTCTCCCGTGACCTCTTCCCTCTTGGGGGCTATGGCGTCTATCTCATCTATGAATATTATGGACGGGGCATGCTTCTTGGCACCGTCGAATATCTCCCTTAGCCTTTGCTCCGACTCGCCGTAAAATTTGCTCATGATCTCGGGCCCGTTGATCGACACAAAATACGCATCTGTCTCGCTTGCGACTGCCTTGGCCAGGAGAGTTTTGCCAACGCCCGGAGGGCCTATCAGGAGAACTCCCTTAGGAGGGTCGATGCCGAGCCTTCTGAAGAGCTCGGGATGCTTAAGCGGCAGCTCTATCATCTCCCTGACTTTGAGTATGACGTCCTTTAGCCCTCCTATGTCATCGTAAGTTATGGGCCTTCCCTCATCGCCCTCTACGGGCTTATCCGATATGACGACCTGCGTGTCATCGGTCACCAGAACTATTCCCGGTGGCCTCACGGACACCACGGTGAAAACCATGGACTGGCCAAGCACCGGGATAAGCACCTTATCACCCTGCACGACCACGAAATCGATGAGCCGCTTCTTCACATAGCTAGAGAAGCCCTCATCCACGCTGACTTGGAAGGAGGAGGACGCCAACTTAACCATCTGGGCAGGCTTATAGGACGCCTTCCGCACCACAACGCGATCTCCCAACGAAGCGCCTATGTTTTGCCGAGTAAGCCCGTCCATCCTTATTATGTCCTGATCCTGATCTTCTATGTAGGCGGGCCACGCTATGGCTGCGCTTCTCCTCTTCGCGAACAGCTCCACGACGTCACCTACTTCGACGCCGAGCGCTTGAAGCGCTGCTTGATTTATCCTAACCTTGCCCCTTCCGTAATCGCGCGGCTTGGCGTCCGCCGCCCTCAATATAACCTCGCGCTTTTCCTCCCCCTCTTGTGACAAAATCCTTCACCACGATATTATCAAAAACACGGTTTTAACCCTATCGCACTGGACGCGTAAAGCCCTTGAGGCACTCTACATAGCGCTATAAAAGTAAAAGGTTAAATCATGGCTACATGCTATCATATGGCCTACGATCAATCGGAAGAAGAAAGGGTTTCATATGACCGCTCCGTGGCATCGCTTATAGATCACACGAGGATCGTGCAAGAGGCGCTGAGGGCGGTCCTCCAGACGGCAGATGGCGTTAAGAGGAAAGACCCAAAGGCATCGGGCTCCGCGTACAAGAAGCTCTTGGAGCTCAAGGAGGTCGACGAACTCAACATCAGGAAGAGGGTAGAGCAGACCCTTGCTGAAGCCCAGCTCGTTTCGAACTTTGCGGCAAACCTCCTCGCCACCGATGATCTAATAACCGAGATCTCTTCATTTGCGGAGGCCGTGAGCTTCAGGCTGAACGCCATGACAAGCGAGGACTTCTGCCTAATGCTCAAAAGCGATGAGAAGGAGAGCCAGGACTTCATAACCGGAATAACCGAGATAATCAACATGGCCTTTGACGCATTCGAGAAGGCGAAGAGCGCGCTGCAGTCGCTTAGGGCGGACACAGCCAAGGCCGTCCAGCTGACTTATGAGGTAGACCAAATAGAGGCCGAAGTAGATCACAAACAGAGGCAGCTGGACCTCCTGCTGCTCAGGTACAACTTTGCGTTGCCCTGCATATTGCTAATGCATGAAACCGTGCAGAGGGCCGAGGAAATGGTCGACTCAGTTCAAAGGCTTGCCAGTTCGGTTAGGATTCTTGCTCTGATGCGCGGAGGAATGTCTTAAGGCCTCCTGAGTATAGCGCCGCGGTTATCCCTGTTACCATCACGTCCCACCAGTAGAGGATAAGCCTGATGAGCAACGTGGCAGCTATGGCTATGCCAGCTGGCACGCCCAGGGCGACGTAAGACAAGCTCATGGCCGCCTCCACGAAGCCAAGCATGCCCGGTACGCCCAGCGGTATGCTCGTCACCAGCTCGCCGACGAGCATAACCAGCGTTATCTCCCAAAAGCTTATGCCGAAGTAGTTCAAGGAGATAAACACCCAATAAGAGACGAGTGCTGCAACTAACAACCTCCCAACTATTATAGCTAAGGATAACAGCGCGCCCATGGGGGAGTTGGACATGCTGACGATGGCATCGCTGAACTGAGCAGTGGTCTCCCGCGCTTTTTCCTTGGCCTTGTTGTCAAAGCTTACTTTTTTTATGAACTTGTAGTAGAAATTGAAGAAATGGGCCGCTGCCCAACCAACCAATCCCCTGTGCCTTGATGCCGCAAGTATGAACGCACCGACAGCAGCTGCAAGCACCACTATGAAGATGAACGGATATATGAGGTGAAAGCGCGGCCTATCGTAGAGGTATATCACGAATATGCTCGCGGTAGTCACTATAACGTAGGCAAAAGCGTACAACACCCTCTGCATTATGACCGAGGCCGTGGATGCTGACGTGTTCTTCCCCTCTTTTCCCATAAGGACGGCGCGGGAAACGTCCATCAGGATGCCAGCAGGGGTCACGTAAAGCAAGAAGAGGCTTGACCACGTTATGGCCACGCTCTTCCTTAACTTCACCTTTATCCCCCCGCTTATCAGCAGAACGTGCCATGAAAGAGCGTATAGAAAAAGCCCGAAGACCTCGAGGCCCGCACCACCCAGCAGAAGCTTGGGATCGGTTCTCTCTATTATTGGCACTACGTCGGTCTCCTTGAAAAGGTAGGCGATGAGCACCACCATGGCCACCACGACAAGGGCGGTGAAGGTGATGCGGATGGTCTTATACTTCATAAACTTATGGGACGGCGATATAAATGTTTAATTTACGCTGCACTGAGGTCTGCAAGGCGTTTGCCCGCACAAGGCTTTACTTCGCGTGCCAGTTATGGTTATGGCTAAAGGGGTGTTTAACGGCCGCTCTGTGCTTGTGCTTGACAAGGCCGAGGGAGGATCGATATATGCCTTGGGCTATTACGGGCGCACCCTGTCTGTATACAAACCCAAGGGGCGGGAGGTGGAATCGGAGCTCGAGCTCTCTCCCGTTGAGGCGCTTTACCTTGCACAGCATGGAATTCTCGAGGTTTATCACAAGGGCAAAAAAATGACGACCGAGGAGCTACGCGAGGCTCTTGAGCGCGACTTCCTCCACTTCAGGGAACTCTTCATGGTTTACGATGACCTTAAGGAAAAAGGGTACATCGTAAAGCCAGGCATGAAGTTCGGAGCGGACTTCGCAGTTTATGAGCACGGACCGGGCGTCGACCACGCCATATTCCTCGTTCACGTTGTGCTGGCCTACGATGCCTTCGAGCCAGAAGAGATAGTAAGAGCTGGCAGGCTCTCCCACGGCGTCAGGAAGCGCTTCGTCATGGCCTATCCAAACGCTTCAAGCAAAAAAGTGGAGTATGTCGTGTTCCGCTGGGTCAAGCCTTGAGCTCTGACCTAAGGGGCTTCTTCACGACCTTGTTCGAGGTCTGCCTCCAGTTAACCCCGGCGTTGGATCCCGCTAATAGTATGGCATCACGCTTCTCAATCAGCCTGTCCCTGTACTTCATTAGGTCGCGAAGCATAACCGGTATCTCCCCTTCAACGGTGTGACTCGGCTTGAAGCCAAGCGATGGAAGGACGTACCTCTCAACGTTGTAGTAGTGGCGCTGGGCCTCGACCCTTGGGTCGGGGACGGGCTTTATTTGAACGTTTAACCCCATCTCATCTCCCGCCTTCTTCACCATGTTGGCGAGCTCCATAACGCTCCTGCTCTCTGCGTACTGGTTCACAACCCTCATGGTGCCCTGCTCGGGAGGATGCTCAAGCAGTAAGGAAAGAGCAGTTACGCTATCCTCTAAGGAGATGAATCCCCTCGTTTGCCCTCCCTCACCGTAAGGAGTAAGGGGCAACCCCGCGACCGCCTCAACGCAGTACCTGTTGAGAACGGTTCCCCACACCTCATCGAAGTCAAAGCGCGTCCTGAGCTCATCGTCCTTCATGTCCTCCGTTCTAGTGCCGTACACGGGACCCTGATGAACATCCGTGGCAGTCAGCCCCCAAATCTTAACGGCAAAGGAAATGTTGTTGCTGTCATGAACCTTGCTCCAGTGATACCAGCTTCCGGCCTGTCTGGGAAACGGCAGCCTGTCTTTTCTGCCATGGTACTCGACCTCGAAATATCCCTCGGCTATGTCGATGTTAGGCGTCCCGTATTCGCCTAACGTTCCCATCTTCAAGAGGTGGGCGTTTGGCGCGCTTTCCTTCATGGCGTAGAGCAAGTTCATAGTGCCTATGACGTTGTTCTCCATGGTAAAGACCGCGTGGCTTAGGTCTATCTGGGAGTAAGGCGCGCTCCTCTGCTCCGCAAAGTCTATTATGGCATCAGGCCTCTCCTCTTCGATGAAAGAGGATATAAAGTTGTAGTCCCTCAGGTCCCCTTCTTTGAAATGGAGGTCGGCCCCAAAAACCCTCTTCACTGCCTTAACGCGCTCTTCCATACTTGGAATCGGTATGGCAGACCACGAACCCACTTCCTCCACTGCCTTTCTCGTATAGAAGTTATCAGCCCCACAAACTTCATGTCCTCTGGCTATCATCCTCAGGGCAAGAGGCCAGCCAAGGTAGCCGTCGATGCCCAAAACCATTACTTTCATATTTTACGTTCTTAAATCGAGCTTAAGCATATCGACTGAAAGCAATCGCAAAAAATCACTTGGTTTTTGCCTTTCCCTTCTCCTCCTGCTGTTTCTTTGCCCTTTNNTTCCTGCTTGTATACCTCATCCAGCAGGGGTGACCTCTGTTGTCCTCCCATGAGATTAAGGTCCCAACCGCAAATAAGGGTTTCCGGAGGTCAACAAAGCAGCCGCGCAGTTCAGCGTTATAAGGGATAGCGGCACGGCCTCATCTGTCCTTATGGTCTTCAAGACCTGGCCGGGGTCCATGTTCACGTAGAAGTCGAACACTCCCTTCGCTGACGATCCCTGAGCTTCAAGAATTTCTGATAGGTCGCTTGAGGGCGACCCGAAAACGAGAAAGGTTTCTCTGACTTTAGCCCTTCCAACCCTTTCTAAAGCGGAGGGAAGTGCCTTCGTGTAGTCCTCGCCGTACCTGGAGGTCCCGATCTTGAGGCCGTCCAGCTGCGCGAGCGTGGCCCTCAATCCCTGATGAGTCAGCTCTACATAAAAGCCAGAATACCCAATTGGACCACAGGGTTGGGCCGTCAGGGGCTTGACGGAAGCGATCTTCACAAAGGCAAGGCCCTTAATTCCGGGAGGAGCAACCTGCGCGCCTTCTCCTCTTGCCAGATCAGCGAGCTTGTCCTCGTCAACAAGCGCCTTGTTGCCCTCGATGAAAGCAACCCTGACATCACCGGGGGCTATCCTTTTCGTCTGCGGATGCGTGGGTATGTTAAGAGGAGGGATCAATCCAGCGTACCTGAGGGAGTTCGTCAAAGGAAATACCCTTTTTCTTAGATAGGGAGGAATAACACAAAATTTCAGCAGGGTTTCAAGGTCCTTCCCAGAGCGGGCGTCCTTGGAAACGTCCTCCCTGTATATTATGATCCTGCGGACATTGGCCATCGCGGAGTATCTCGCCAGGAAGCCCGCCCTAATCGTGAAATCGATTGGGTTTTCATGCGTCGAAAGCGATGTATCCGGAATCACGACGCTCAGCTCAGAGGGCCAACTGCGCATGATATGAGTAGTTACATGCTTAAAAGGGGGAACGTTATTTTCTTGATTAGACATGGGACACCGTAGTAGGCATGCCCCTCACAGAGGGTCTTTGGCTTACAGGCCAAGGAAGAGAGCGAGGAGCATAGTGCCCTGGGTGAGAACGTGGGTGTTCTCATCATCAGGGGGATTAGCTGGCCTTCCGGCTTACAAGGTAGGCATGGGGCACTTGGTTTACACGGAAAGCTACAAGGCTTCGCCGAACTTCGGAAGGGATGTAAGCCTGCCGTATACGCTTCTTGAAGTACCTCCCCTTACGGTACTTGCGGCCAGAGTTTACTCGAATGGAAAGTGCCTTGGCGAGAGCTGGGCAAAGCTGGACGAGTCAACGGCGAAAAAGCTGGCAAGAAGGACGAAACCGGGCAAGGGCTCATCCATGGAGGACCTGAAGAAGCTGAGCTTTGACGAGGTCAGGGTTCTGCTGAGCACAAACCCAGATCAAACCGGAATTGGAAAGAAGACGCCTGAAATCGTGGAAATTCCGGTTGACGCAGAACCTTCAAAGGCGCTTGATCTTGCCGCTGCATGGCTTGGAAAAACCATAAAGCCCGATTCCGATGCCTTTCCGGCCTTCAAGCCGGGCGCGGCCGTGGACGCAGTTGCCATAAGCAAGGGCAAGGGCATGGCGGGCNNGGCATGAAGCTGCTCCCTCACAAGTCGAGGAAGACGAAACGGGGACCAGGGGCGACCGGGCCGCAGCGCCCAGGCGTTGTCCCAGCCACGGTGGGAAGGCCGGGCCAGATGGGATTCCATCACAGGGTCGATCACAACAAGAAGATCGTGCTTGTCGCTGATGCCTCGAAGTTCAAGTTCGAGGGCGGCATGAAGCACTATGGTGTGCCCCGTTCGAGCCTCATAGGAGTCTCCGGCTCTGTGCCAGGACCCGCTAAGAGGCTGGTTTTGCTCAGGCTGTCCATTAAGGGCAAGCCCATAGAGCCACCAACAATAGCTTATAATTCGATCTCGTAGGTGTGTCAGACAATGATGCAATCTTTGGAAAAACGCAACCTACCGGTATTCGATCTCACGGGTTCGGAAGCAGGGACGGTTGAGTTAAGCCTACCAAAGCCCATTTCCATAAGGGATGACCTGATAATTAGGGCGTGGATAGTTTCCCAGTCAAGGGCAGCGCAGCCGCAGGGAAGAAGCCCTGAAGCGGGACGCGGCGTAAGCGCAATATCATGGGGAACTGGAAGGGGAATCTCAAGGGTGCCTAGGATGGAAACTGGTCGTGCGGCTTTCATTTCAAGCGCCAAAGGCGGGCACTTGGCCCATCCGCCCACTGTCGAAGAGAAGTACAAGAAGTCCATGAACAGAAAAGAAGTGGCACTGGCCAAGCTGCACGCCCTTCTGAGCGCTTTCTCCGAGGAAAAGGTAAGGGCCAGGGGGCACGTCATTCCCGAAAAGGTGAAGGCCCTGCCAATTGTCCTGGACGATAAAATAGAGGATTCCACAAAAACCGTGGAAGTTTACACAGCTCTCTCCAACTTAGGCCTTAACGCTGATATTGAGAGGGCAAAAGAGGGCACCAAAATAAAGAGCGGAAGAGCAAAGATGAGGGGAAGGGGAAGAAGGGTCCCTAGGTCTCTTCTCATAATCGTCTCAAGAAAGAACGCCCCAATACTCAAGGCAGCCAAAAACATGCCAGGAGTTGAAGTTAAGTATTATAAGGAACTTGGAATTCCGGCTTTAGCTCCAGGAGGGCAGGCCGGGAGGCTGACCGTTTGGTCTAAGAAGGCCCTGGAGGAGGTTGAGAAAGAATGGCTTATGAAAGCGTTATAATCTCGCCGGTATCGAGCGAGGAAGCCATAGCCGAGAGAGAAAGGAACAACGTCTTGGCTTTCTACGTCTCCAGGAACGCCACAAAAGATAAGGTCAAGAGAGAGGTTGAGCTTAGGTTCAAAGTTAAAGTGATCAAGGTAAACGTTGAAAACACCTTCAAAGGCAAGAAGGCTTACGTTAAGCTTGCGCCGGAGTTCAAGGCCACAGAGCTGGCCACGAACCTTGGCCTGCTATAGGTGATTTAAATGGGAAAGCACATTTTGGTCCAAAGGGAAGGCAGAGGAAACATAAACTTCAGATCGCCCTCTTGGCTTAGGAAGGCGAGGGCAGCTTTTCCCGCGCTTGGAGCAAAGGGAGAATACGTAATAGCAAACTTCATACATGAACCAGGCAGGGGAGCTCCCCTTGCGCTGCTTGTTTCAAAGGAAAATCAGGCAAACAGGTTCTACGCGGTAGCAGCCGAGGGCTTGGGCGTGGGAAACAC
>DAYW01000010.1:27180-35301 GCA_002507085.1 archaeon UBA168
GGAGAGAGAGTGTGCTCAGTGGAGCTAAGGCCCGGCGATGGAGGAAAGCTAGTCAAGGCTTCGGGCGAGTACGCCATAGTGTCTGGTCACAGCCCGACATCTGTGAGCTTGATACTCCCCTCAAAGAAGGTCAAGGTACTTCCCTCAGAGTGCAGAGCCATGGTGGGAGTAGTGGCAGGAGGCGGAAGGGCAATGGCGCCAATGCTCAAGGCTGGAGTCGCGTATCACCTCAACAAGAGAAAAGCCAGGAAGTGGCCAAAGGTGAGAGGAGTGGCCATGAACGCCGTGTCTCATCCACACGGAGGAGGAGGACATCAATCAGTCAGCAGGCCATCGACCGTTGCTAGGAACACGCCTCCTGGAAGAAAGGTGGGGCACGTGGCTGCAAGGAGGACTGGCATTAGAAAACGCTAAAATGGGTGAGGCGATCTATAACTATGTCTACCGTGTTTCGCTATCGCGGCTACACGCTTGAACAACTTCAAGCCATGAACGTGAGCGACCTTGCAGCCCTACTTAAAAGCAGGGAGAGGAGGTTCCTGCTCAGAAATTACCGCACATACTATCCCCACATAATGAAGCAAATAGAGAAGAAGAAGGGGGTTGATAAGCCCATAAAGACTCACCTGAGAGAGCTCGTCATACTGCCCCAGATGGTAGACCTCACCTTTGCCGTTTACAACGGCAAGGAGTTCGTTCCGGTGAAGGTAACGCCGGAAATGATAGGCCATAGGTTGGGCGAGTTCTCCATAACGTGCAAGAGAGTTATACACGGGGAGCCAGGGCTTAAGGCAACGCGTTCGAGCTTCGCCGTACCTCTTAAGTGATGTTTTTAGCTTTGCCAATGGAAGTCAGGACTGGAAATCCCCTTCCATGGGAATAATCCACAGGGCTTTCTCTTTCTAGCTGGGAGCGTGGCGATCGGGATAACCAATCGAGCAAGACCATGCGGTCAAGGCTCATGCGGAGGCCGCCGCCTTCATAGCCCTTGCCCAACGGCCAGCAACGGCCTGAAGGTGGGACCTCACCACGGGATCAAGGGATCGATCGCCGAAGAGGAAAGCCAAGAAACTGGGGCTCGCAGCCTTATTCCCCTTTCGGCAATGGCATGGGGCATGGTCTCTATGGAAAAGCTCTTTGTCCAGCCAAAGGGAGCCTTATGCACTTTAAAGCCTTTTTCGGACAGGGCCTTGGCCACCAGCGACAAAAGTTTGACGGCTTGTCCGGCTTCAAGCGGTTCCTCAGTTAGGTGCACAAAGGGGTAAACCACGAACTCGCTTTCCTTTACCTGAGCGGCGTCCTTCGCGAGAAGATCCACGAGGGAGAAGGCCTTGCCTTCACCGTCCCCTTGCTCAAAAGACACGAAAAGAACAAGACACCTTCCATAGGAGATCTTTTGGCCCTTCGCGGCTAGCTCTGCTTCTTCTATTTCCTTCTGCACGGGAACGTAAGAGAACTTTTTCGCGTGTATAAGCAGGGCCCTCAACCTATCTTTTCACCTATCTCGCTTCTGTAATACGATAAGATCTCGTTCACTTCTTCAAGGTCAATGCGCTTGTAGTCGAAGTTGTACTCCCGCAGCTTGGCCAGTGCAGCGCCCGTTATGGAGGGGGCCGCAAGTATACCCCGAACCCCTTCTCCATCGCTTACGTGCCTTCTCACCGACGCAATGTACCGGCTCAACTCCGCGACGTTTCTGCCGTTTGCCTGCTTCTTCGTAAGCAGCACAACGGTTTTCAACCCCTTGGAGTCTACACCAATTAGGTCCACGAAACCAGATTTCAACTCGTCGTTTGACGGGAGCGGTTTAAAGCCCATCTCTATGAGCTCTGGCTTGAGAAGAACGGCCGTCAGCAGCTCTCCATCGCCCGGCTCAAGCAGCATCGTTCCATCAACCAAGTTCGTGCTTATGACCGCGTAAATGCGATCAAAGTCAAACTCAAGCGAGTGAAGCCTTTCAAGTATACCCCTACTGGCTTCCGCTTCCGATTCGTTGACCTCCTCCTTCTCAGCCACGATCGAGAGCTTTTCCCCGCATAAGGGCTTAACCGAATCGCACGCCTCCCATGAAACCACTGCCTCGGTGGAGAAGCTATCCCTATGCACCATAAGAGACCAATCGCTTTTAACTAGCAACATCCTCTCGCCGTTAGGCAAATAGGGTTGACCATCGCGGCGGATGGAAAAGCTCCCTATGACCACAAGCGAGCGCCTGTAAAGCAGAGATTTCTTTATTTCTTCACATGCCTTGCTAGGGTCCGGCTCGTAAAGAAGCTCAACCGGCTTCCTGCTAGGCATTTTGTTACAGCCTGCTTGCCCGCATAAAAGCTAAGCGCTGAAGGTTCTTGAGCATCCTCAGGTTTTTAAACGATCAGCGGCTAAACTTATGGCAAGCAGACTGCTGAAGAAGATATCAAACAACGTTTGGGAGGTGCCCGCCGACGCCGTACAGGGGATGAGGGTACCAGCGAGGTTTTACTCTTCGGACAAGCTCATCGCTGACCTTGACGAGAAGGCCATAGAGCAGGCCGTAAACGTGGCAACCCTGCCCGGCATAAAGAAGTACTCCATAGCCATGCCTGACGCGCATTGGGGGTACGGGTTTCCAATAGGTGGGGTTGCGGCCTTTGACCCGGATGAGAACGGGATAATCACCGTTGGCGGTATAGGCTTTGATGTAAACTGCGGCGTTAGGCTAATAGCCACAAACCTCGATGAAGAGGACGTAAGACCGAAGATAAGGCAGGTCATGGATTCCCTATTTGAGGGAGTCCCGGCTGGACTCGGCTCAGAAGGGCTGCACCTATCGCAGTCAGAGCTCAACGAGGTCATGGTGGAGGGGGCCCGCTGGGTCGTAAGGAAGGGATATGGCTGGGAAAGGGACCTGAATCACATCGAGGAGGGCGGCATGATCGAGGGCGCCGACCCTAGCAACGTGAGTAAGAGGGCCAAGGAAAGGGAGGCAAACCAGATAGGGAGCCTAGGATCGGGCAATCACTACCTCGAAGTGCAGGTAGTGGATGAGGTATATGATGAAGACGCAGCCAAAGCTTATGGCATCAGAAAAGGCCAGGTGGTAATAATGGTGCACACGGGTTCCAGGGCCATGGGCCACCAGATAGGAATGGACTACATCGAGGAAATGGCCCCCGCGATGAAGAAGTACGGCATTCAGGTTAAAGACAAGGAGCTCGTGAGCGTGCCCTTCAACTCCCCTGAAGGCAGAAAGTACTTCTCGGCGATGAACGTTGCAATGAACATAGCTTGGGCAAACCGCGAGATGATCACTTACTATGCCCGCCAAGCCTTCGCCAAGGCGTTTTCATCCTCTCCCGAGTCGCTGGGCATGGAGCTCGTATACGATGTGGGCCACAACACTGGAAAGCTGGAGCTTCACGAGGTAGATGGAAAGACCAAGAAGCTTGTAGTCCACAGGAAGGGATCAACCCGCGCGCTCGGCCCAGGCAGGCCAGAGCTCCCACCTGAGTACAGGGAAGCTGGTCAGCCCGTGCTCATAGGCGGAAGCATGGGCACCTTTTCATATGTGCTCAAGGGAACAACGAAGGGCATGGAGGAAACCTTCGGATCCGCTGTGCATGGAGCCGGCAGGAAAATGAGCAGAACTCAGGCAAAAAAAGAATACAGAGGAGAGGAGCTGGCAAAGGAGCTCGAGAGAAGGGGAATGCTGATAAGGGGTCACTCATGGTCGGGCCTCGCGGAGGAGGCCCCAGACGCATATAAGGACGTAACTGACGTGGTGGCGGCAATACACGATGCCGGCATAGCCCTAATGGTAGCGAAGCTCAGACCCCTCGGCACCGTGAAGGGATGAACATGAAGTACGAGGTTTACCCACACACCGCTGATGCGGGAGTAAGGGGCATAGGAGATACCGTCAGCGAGGCCTTCGAGGGGGCCGCCATGGCCACGTTTTCGATCATGGCAGATATAGAGAGAGTGAAGCCAGAAACCGCGATCAGCGTCGAGCTCTCGGCAGGCTCTCTTGAAGATCTATTGGTCAAGTGGTTAAACGAGCTCATATCCCTTTCATCGCTAAAGGGAATTGTGTTTTCAAAATTCGAGGTCGATGTAGATGAGGGGAAGGTCAGCCTTAAGGCCACAGCCTGGGGTCAGAGCATGAAGGACGTACCTCTGCAAGAGGAGGTGAAAGCGGCTACGTACGCAGACCTAAAGGTCGAGAAAACCGGTGACCGGTGGGTCGCCCAGTGCATAGTTGACGTATAGGTTTCTACGCGGACTTCAGCGATTTCAGGCTCTTTTCGTAGGGAGGCCATGCAATTCCTTTTTCGGTGATTATCGCGGTTATGTTTTCTGGGGGCGTCACGTCGAAGACCGGATTGTAAACGTTGCTTCCAGCCGTGCTGATCGGCACGCCCCTGATGTAGGTTACCTCATCCGGCGACCTCTCCTCCACCTTTATCTCCTTTGCGCCCAGCTGTACCGTTGAGAGGGGGGCCACAACGTAGAAGGGTATGCCGAAATACTTTGAGATCACCGAGAGAGAAAAGGTACCTATCTTGTTTGCAGTGGAGCCGTCCTCTACTATCCTGTCCGCTCCCACAAACACCGAACGGACCCCCTTTCTCTGAATCGCTATGGCGCTTGCCCCATCAACGATGAGCGTGAATGGTATTCCCTCCTTTTGAAGCTCGTAGACCGTCAGCCTGCTTCCCTGAAGCCAAGGCCTCGTCTCCAGCGCCACGACGTGGATTTTTTTGCCTTCCCTCCAAGCAGTCTTTATAACGCCAAGAGCGGTTCCAAGGTAGCCAACGGCAAGAGCGCCGGTGTTGCATATGGTCATGACGACGTCTCCGTCGTTTATCAGCGACGCCCCTACCTTTCCCATGTCTATGGCGGCCTGCTTGTTCTCCTCATCTATGCGCTTTGCCTCAAGCTCCGCGGCGAGCGCAGGATCCCTGCCGGCCTCGGCGGCAGCCCTGCTGGCAGAAAGCACCCTGTTCACGGCGTAAAACAGGTTATAGGCCGTGGGCCTGGATGACAACAAGACTTCGATCCCTGCCTTCGCGCCCTCCACTCCCTGCCCCCTACCTACAGACTTAGCTATCTCCATGCAGGCACCGTAGGCTGCCGTGACGCCTATGGCAGGTGCCCCCCTTACCACCATGTCCTTTATGGCCTGCGCCGTTTCCCTCGCGTCGTGGCACTTTATCCAAGTTTCCTGGAAGGGAAGAACCCTCTGGTCCAAAAGCGACAGCTCTCCCCCTTCATAAACTATCGGGATGACTTCGCTCAACTTCTCCAAAGAACACTAGCAGTCAATTAAGTGCCTTTCTCTCGCTTATAGTAAAGCTTGGCGTTTGCAAGGACCATCCTGGCGTCTTCCAGCAGCGCCCTGTCAACGTCAAGCTTCCTCTTTAGTCCGCGCACGACCGACCGAGGGTACTCGAACCGCAGCAGCGCGTCAAATAGCTCCTGCATCCACGCGAAGAGCTTCGTAGCCTCATCGTATTTTCCCTCGATTACCTGATTAACAAGTGACCTCTTGAGTTCGCCTATGAGATCGGCCAGCCCCAGCGCAAAGGATTCCTCGTCATAGAATTCGGAGGGATCCGGAAGCTGCCCCTGGCGAATCAATGCGTAAAAGCACCTGGCCTCGGCGTACTCAGAAAAAGCCGACTGCTCATCGCTCGAGTTAAGCTCAGGCCAAGCCCTCACCTCTTGCATCAGCTTGAAGTGAAGGCTCGTCGCCTCGCTCAGCAGCTGATCAACCATCTCGGAGCGCCTGTGGAGGTTGGAGACCAGCAGGCCGCATCTCTTTATGAGCTCGTAGGATAAATCGCTGAGCTCGCGCCTCTTGTTCTCCTTTTCCTCCAGCTTGCGCTCCATGGACGCAAGCCATTCCTCTTTGAGAATGCCCATCTCTCTTACCCTAAGATCGTGAAGGAGCTATCTGCTCTTTTACCGAAAACTGCTTCAGCTCAGTGGCCGTCTCCGTGATGGTAAGCACGTCAATCCCGTCGCCGCTGGTGATGTCCCTCGCTATAGCGGCCCTTATGGCCTTAACGGCAAGCGCTTCAGCCTCTTCCTTACTCATGTCCTTCTTGTACTCCTGATCCAACACGCCAGTGGAAACAGGCGACCCATTCCCAACTCCGGCGTAGTAGTCCTCCAGTATGGAGCCTATCGCATCCATCACGTATAGGTGGGGTCCGCTCTCGTCTATCCCCGCTATGAGTATCTCGGTGTAGTAAGGAAACATGCGAGCGGCATAAAGTATGTTTGCGAGGAGCTTTGCTGCCCCCTTGACGCTTATGCTCCTGTTGTTCTGAAGCTCGTAAATCTTTATCTCAGCAGTTATGGACTTGGCCAGCCCTTGCATGTCGCCTACCAAGCCAGCGCACGCCATGCCTATTTTCTTGTTCAATTGGAACACCTTTCTTCCCGACTTGCTCAACAGAGTGTATCCATATGACACCCTTTTGTCCGCGGCCAGCACTACGCCTCCATTGAAAACTATACCAACCGTTGTAGCTCCTATGGGGAGACTTTCTGACATAAAAACATAGCCCGGTGTCATTTAACCTTATTCCCAACATTTTTTCCGCATGACATCATCTTCGCGCTAAAAGCTCGGTGCCGCGCTTCAGCGGCTGACATCCCGGAGCGAAGGGCGACCGCTGGGCAGTTGTTGCACGCGCAAATACAAATAGGAATCCACGTAGGCGTGAGCTTGTCCCCATCTTGGCAGTAAAAACTGCGCTCTAACGCGGCCGGCTAACGCGGTCGGCGCGTGAAAAGCAGCTTTTCCCTATTTAGCTATGCCCCTCTCAAGAACGCATCTATGGCCTTCGCCGCCTTTAGCCCACTTGCCAGCGCATTCCCTATAAACGAAGGGCCCGTTACGAGGTCTCCTGCCGCAAAAACCGATCTACGTGTAGTCATCATGTTATCGTCAGTCACTGGCCTTCCGCCATCCATCTTAATGCCAAGCTTATCAACGCAACCAGGAGGCGTCCTCTCCTCTCCTATGGCCACCAAAAGAAAGTCCAACGGGAAGATCTGGGCGCTGCCAGGGACGAACTCAGGAACGTTACCCCTCATATTGACGTTCCAAACTTCAACCGCCTCCACTCTCTTTGTCCCCATGACGCGCGTTACCAGCGATCTCTCGAATACCTTTATGCCCTTCTTACTCACGGCTTCCCATTCAGCATGCGCCTCCGACTCCCTGATCGTTCTCCTGTAGAAAACGTATATCTGATCGGTCCACTTCATGGCCTCTATGACGGCGTCCACGGCCGTGTAGCCACCGCCCATTATGCCTACCCTGCCGTAAAGCCTTCTAACATTCGTCGAAAAGCCCATCCTGTACTTCGCGTTGTCCACAAGCAGGTCAAGCGCACTTATGACCCCTTCCAGATTTGCCCCTGGGGCGTTAAGGCTTCTTGCCCTCCATGTTCCCGTAGCCAACAGCGTGGCATCATGAGTCTCTATGATGCCTTCCAGCGCGGTTGAGTCAACCCTTGTGCCCAAGTGAAACCGAACTCCTGCGGCCTTAAGCTCCTCAATGCCTTCAATTACCCCTTTCTTGGGTAACCTTTCCTCTGGAATTCCGAATAGAAGAAGCCCTCCTGCCTCCGGCAGCGCGTCGTAAACGTCCAGCTGGTAGCCCTTGCAGTAAAGGTACCCCGCCGCTCCGAGGCCCGCAACCCCGGCTCCTACTATGGCCACCTTTTTGCCGGTGGACGCAACAGAGCCAGCACGGCATGCGAGAATAAATTTCACCTTACGATTTAGCTTAAAGCGTTATTTAAATTTTTTCCCTTGAGCCAAATGCAACTTAATTCACAGTTATGAAACAGTCCTAACAAATCAAGCACGGGCCCACAGGGATTTGAACCCTGGACCAACGGCTCCGGAGGCCGTTGCTCTATCCATGCTGAGCTATGGGCCCAAGTGATAGGAAGGGCCGTTCAAAAGTCTTCCCATCGAATGCAGGACAGAAGACGCGGCCCTTGAGCACCTCAAACCCAAGATGTAAATGATGAATCAAGAGCGATATCAAGAGCGGCCTACTTCGCCAAAGCCCAACTGCCTCAAAAGGGAAGCCTCGCTGGCTTCGACTTGCTCATGAGCCTT
>DAYW01000010.1:35320-39743 GCA_002507085.1 archaeon UBA168
TTTGGTACGAACCCTTAAGGGCTCTCTCAAGCGCCTCCCTGATGGGAACAACTCCTGGCAGCAGCTCCACGCGCACATCGGCATTGCTGAGGATGCCAAAGGCCCGTGCCGCCTTTTCGAGCGACTGATCGTCGATCGCGACGACAAGAACTTGCTTGGTCTCAGCCACCGGAGACATGGATAGGGCTACCCTGTCAACGCCTACCGCAAAGCCCACAGCTGGCGTTGCCGGTCCCCCCAAGTCGGATATCAGGTTGTCATACCTTCCCCCTCCCAGCAAAGAGCCCTCCGTTCCTGGGACTACCGCCTCAAATATGAAGTCGGTGTAATAGGCTATTCCACGGGCGAAGGCAACGTCAACCTTTACTTCAAGCTGGGGATCCATGGCGCGCATCATGACAAGCACTTGGCGCAGACGCCTCAGGCCTTCATAAGCCGAGGGGAAGCGGTCCTTAGCCACGCCCTCCCAACGATCCAAATCGGATCTGCTCTCCGGCGAGTCCACCATTTCTTTGAGCATCTTCTTTCCGTCTTCGTTCAGAAGCCCCATTACATCCTCGTACCTTCCGTGATCTATCTCCCTAATTGCCTTGCTGAGATCTCTTCCCCTAACTCCTGACCCTTCAAGCAAAGAACGCATGAAAGATATGTTGCCCACCTTGAGATAGGCCTTAATGCCCACCGCCCTTAGGAGACGTGAAGAGACGTAAGCCACTTCTGCGTCAGCCAGCGGCGAAGACGATCCGTAGACCTCGACGCCAAGCTGCGTGAATTGCCTGTACCTCCCCTTTTGAGGCTCATCGTATCTGAAGCAGGGCCCCACGTACCAAATCTTTACCGGCTTGGGCAGATCTCTGAGCTTCATTGTGTAGAGCCTTGCTGCACTCGCGGTCAGCTCGGGGGTTAGGGCAACTTTCCTTCCGCCCCTGTCCTCGAATTCGTAAAGGCTGTCTAGGAGCTCTTCTCCGGCCTTAGCAGCCAAAAGGTCATAGTACTCTATGGAGGGAAGCTTAACCTCTTGGTATCCAAGCCTGTCGAGTATCAGGGACGACGTCTCTTCGAACTTCCTTTGCGACTTAGCTTCGGGGCCGATGACGTCGCGCATGCCACGAACGAGCTCAAAATTCATGTGCTATCCCTGTGGAGACTTAAAAGCGTGCACGCCGCATTTCCCTAGCCTCTTCTCAGCGCCCAATTCACAGAGGAGATAGGAGAAAGGCCAGAACTATAACGCCCATGCCCAATAGCATCTCTCCCTTCTCCTTGTCAACTACGCGCGGCTCCGGTCTTCTTGCCATTGCAAACGACGAGTGAAGCAACAGAAGGTCGCCAGCGACCAAGGGGATAAGATAACCGATTCCAGCAACGCCCATGAAGAATGGAAGCGGGCTACATGCCACGTCAACCGCCACCAAAACGAAACCCACCAACCCAGCAGTTTTGGGACCGCGAACAACGGCAAGCGTGCGTACTCCCCGGCTCTTGTCGCCGATTACATCAGGAATGCCCTTAAAGACCTCTCTGGCCATGTTGGCAACGAAGGCATAAAGGAAAAACAGGCCATTCATAAGCGATCCTGGCCTGCCAACCATTATGGATCCGTATATGAAGGGAAGGGCCACGTTAAATGACACAATGGCATTGCCTGCTATTCCCATCTTCTTAAGTCCCGCGTTGTAGGCAAGCGATATGATCACCGAGAAAAGGGCTAATGGAAGCGCGATAGGCATCCAACGACCAACGGCCGATGAAGCTATCCCAGCAATAAACAGCGCTGCTGAAAACGCTATTGCCTCTTTCCCCGTTACGGCCCCGGAAGGAATGGGCCGCTCAGGCCTGTTTATCCTGTCTACCTCGCGATCGAAGTAGTCGTTGGTTATCATAACTCCAGCGGTCAGGAAAAAAGCCACCAAAAAGCCAGCAACCTCCTCCGTCAACCCGGCGGGTCCTTTCAGCGCTACCCACTCGCTGGCTACTACCGCAATCCCCATTAGGATCGAGTTTCTGATCCTCATCATGCCGATGAGAGAACTTATCCTACGCTTTCTTGTCAAGCCTTGATAGGGCTGCTCCATAATAGGATACCCCTCCGGTGGCGTCGACTATGGCTAATATGGCGTCCTTTTTCGTGCTCCTAGCGGCCTGCAAAACCGACAAAAGGGAACCGAACGGCTCCTTGCTTCCCTCTACCATTACGTAGAGCAAGGTCGGCGATACTTCATCTTTTTTCCTCTTAACGTAAAAGCCCAACGAAAACGGGGATGGGCCCACCTCGTAACCCCTCTTTCTCAAGTCCTCATATACGACGTACTTCTGCCAAAACAAGTTGTCATCGCTGGCGTTGATTATGTCCTCGTCCTCGGCCTCCTTGTCCCCGCTTTTTATCATCATCAAGCCTCTTCTCTTGAGGTAGAGCGCCTCGTAAAGGGAGACCTCCTCTTTTCCCTCCAGCACCGGGGAAGGGCGCTCCACGGCAACCTTGCCGTCCTTCAAAACTCCCACAGCTATGGCCTCTGACATCATGAAGGACAGGAATGGGAATTTATGCATTTCTGAAAAAATGGGATACGCTTCATAGCTGCGCCTTGGACGCTAGGCGCGCTTCCTAGACGCTGCGCAACAGAATTTATGTATACCTTCAGAAACCCGTAAGGAAAAAATAAATATATGTGTGCTTAGTATTCCATCAAATGTTCTGGCCCGATGACCCTGACGACGCTCTTAAGATCGTTAACGAGAACAGGATAGACGTGATCTTTGACGAGCAAAAGGGCTATACCTACCTGGTAGACAAAAAAGAGACGCCAGGAATAGACGAGTACCTAGACGAGCTTGCGGGCATCGGGCTTCTCGAACTAAACGTAGATGATAACAACGTGCTGGTTGCCGACAAGCTACCTGTATACGAAACCATAATTTGCCCGGAATGCGGGTCTCCCTACATAGTTAGGGAATCCTTAGCACAGCACGACGTTTGCGGTACCGTCCTCCCAGTTGCATCATTTAGAAAGGGCGATAAGCTGTTCTGCCCGGCGTGCAACGCCGAAATCAATCCAGAGGACCTAATAGACTTAGGCTCTTGGTACGTTTGCCGCAGTTGTGGTAACAGGTTCCAGCTTCCCTCCATAAGGTTCAACCGTCCTGAAGATCAAGTAAAGCTCGGAACGGAAAAAGTCGTCTATAAGAAGGCCTATACTTTAACGCCGAAGGGTTTCAGCGCCCTTAATTCTCCTCCCACTAAGCTTAAGACCACGCTGAAAAAGCAGTTCTACAGGAACTTCGACGTTTTTTATGTTGGCAGCTTTTTCGGTAACGTCGGCCACGCCGAAGAGGTAGAGATATTTTACAAGCGCTCAAACAGGCCCCACCAGATCTTAATCCTAAAGGGCAACTCACCCGTATCCGAAATCGAGGTTAGAACAGCTTTAGACGGCACCAAGAGCATGCTCTACGACTTGAGCCAGCTTCTGATATCTCCATCAGCAGACAAAAACGCGATTGCGCTGCTTAAGCGCGGCAACTTCCCGTACAGCATATGTGAAAAAGAGGAAAAAATACCGGAGGCCGTAAAGTCCTTTTTCCTCAGCCTCGAGGCCCCAAAGGCAAAGCCTTGAGCTCAGTGAGAGGCTTCGGCGCTGGCTTCCTTACTCAAATCCTTCTTCTGATCCAGGTTTAGCGGCTCTGCGCCACTGACGTAGGCTTGGAACTCCTCGAACGAAAGGCGCTTGCCCTTTGATATCTTCTCCTTGGCCTTCTCGTTAAGCTGCTCCATCTTCTCCTTCGCCTTCTGGTAGAACTGAAGTTGCGCCTTTATGTTTCTGTCGGCGCTTATCTCATTCAGCCTCTTGAGTATGGCTATCTTCTGAGCCTTCATGAAAGTAAGTTGGGTGTTTGACGAAAGATACCTCATGTGTGCCTCATCGGCCTGCGCGCGCAAAGCCTTGATCTGCTCAACAGCTTCCATCATCTTCTTGTGATGCGCATGGGCCTCGTTAGCAAGCTCGTCAAGCTTCTCCTTAAAGGTCCTAAATTCAGCCTCGGTCTCACGAAGATCGGAACGCAGCCGCTCAAGCTTCTCCCTGTTCTCGTTGTACTGCTTTACCGTCTTAAGCTGAGCCTCAAGCTCCAGTATGCGCTCTTCCATTTCTCTCGCCTTGGACGGCGGTATGGCGCTCGTCTGATACTCCCATTCAAGCCTTTTCAGCTCCTTCTCGAGCCTCTCTTCTTTCCTGCTTGGGGGCACCACGGTCGCCTGGAGCTTTTCGAACTCCTCCTTCTTCTTATCGTATTCCTTTACAAGGGCGTCCTTCATGTTTTTTATCTTCTTGACCTCTTCGTTTACCTTATCTCTGCTCTCCTTTTCCGTTCTCACGACCTCGGCAAGCTCCTTGATCTTCGCGTGAAGTTCATCCCTTGTCTTTTT
>DAYW01000010.1:39813-41593 GCA_002507085.1 archaeon UBA168
GCCCAAAATAATCCTCGAGTCTACGGCCACGGCCCCCTCGGGCATGGCCATCACAGGGTTTAAATCCAAAGAGGATATCTCCTTGTTTTCCACCATGAGAGCACCCACGGACGTTATCAGCTTTGCCAAAGCGACCTTGTCCACGGGCTTAGAGCCCCTCACGCCGTTCAAGATGGGCGCCGCCCTTATCTCATCTATCATGTCCATTGCGTCCTCTTGTGAAAGAGGTGCAACTCTAAAGCTAACGTCCTTAAGAACTTCAACAAAAATACCGCCCAAGCCAAAAACCACGACAGAACCAAACTGGGGGTCACGGGTCCCCCCTACGATAGTCTCAATTCCCCCCTTCAGCATTTTCTGCAGATAAACGCCGTAAAACCTAGCGCTAGGATTCTTCTGCTTCACAGAGGTCTGTATGTCAATGAAGGCCTTTCTGACCTCATCAGCGCTGCTCAAGCCAACTTTCACACCGCCGACGTCCGACTTGTGCACAACGTCAGGAGAAACTATTTTCTCCACAAGCGGGAATCCGAGCTTCTTGGATGCTTCCACGGCCTCTTCAGGAGACTTTGCAAAAAAAGAATCTATTACAGGTATGTTGTAAGCGCGAAGAATTTCATCGCACTCTGGCTCGAGTAAAAAGTTTCTATTCTCACTTTTAGCCAATTGAATTACCTTTATTAACTGTTCGCGACCGGACAACTAGCCGTCGCCACGGATATCATATGTCCCCTTATAGGATTTTCCTTTCATGCACTTCTGAAATATCGGCGGCCTATGCAAGCAACAAAGCGCTCAAGCTCATACTGATGCAAGCATGCTATGCTGAAAGCACGATATTATTCTGAAGCTTGGCCAAAGGCCTCATCATGCTATGAGCACTTCAAAAAGGAAACTGGTGCCGAGGGCCGGGCTCGAACCGGCGACAACCCGGTCTTCAGCCTCACCCTCAACTTGTAGTTGAGACGGGTGCTCTCCCAGACTGAGCTACCTCGGCGAGTTAGACACGGCTTTTGGATTAAATGTTTTGCGGTCAGATGCAACATAGCTCAACATCCTATCTTGACCCCACGATCGCCAGCCAGCGCGCAGCCACCTGAACAAGGCCCTTAACTGCGTGGCTTTATGGGTCTTAACGCAAGGTTATAAGCGAACGGAGAAAGGAGCAAAATGACCATAGGAGGAGCCGGAAGAGCTTTGGTCTTTAGGCTGCAGCATGGAGATGATCTCGTAAAAGAGGTAGAGGGACGGCTGCAAGCCGCGCGCGTCAGCGCTGCCCTCATAAGCGGTATAGGATCGCTTTCCCATGCAACGTTAGCGTGGTTCAACGCAAGCAGCATGAAATATGAACAGGAGGAAATTAAGGGATCCCTGGAGGTTGCTTCCCTCAGCGGAAACTACATGACCCCAGAGGAAGGATCAAATCCACTGCACCTTCACGCAGTTATCGGGACAAAAGAAAAGACATGGGCAGGCCACCTCCTTGAAGGAAGGGTGAACCTAAACTTCGAGGTGGTGGCCATCGAAATAGCGGGGATCTCCATCTCGCGTTACAAAGACGAGAGATCGGGCATCAACCTCATACGCGAGTAAGGAAAACCGCCTAGAAGTTGCAAAACGTGCGGGAGGTGGGGTTTGAACCCACGCAGCCAACGGCACTGGAGCTCCCATCGATGGTGATCCTGAGTCCAGCCCCTTTGACCAAGCTCGGGCACTCCCGCAAGAAGACGGAAGCTCACGCTATTAAGTCTTTACCGATTGGACTCACATACACAGGCCC
>DAYW01000010.1:41643-42023 GCA_002507085.1 archaeon UBA168
ATTAAAAGGGCAGATGCAACTCTGGATATGGAACTTCCGAGATCAAGAGAGGAGCTGGCCAAATACATAGACCATACGCTGTTGAACCCTTCGGCGACCTATGCTGATATCGATAAACTATGCGATGAAGCAAGGCTTTACGGCTTTTACGCGGTATGCGTTAATCCAGTTCATGTGGCCAGNNNCCTGCAGGGCACCGACGTAAAGGTCGTGTCGGTCGTGGGGTTCCCCTTTGGGGCTTCACACGTGGACGTAAAAGCTGAGGAGGCCTCACGGGCAATTGATGATGGAGCAGACGAGATCGATTACGTCATGAACGTCGGGGCACTTCGCTCCGGGGATCTCTTGACGGTTAGACGCGAGATGAAACAAATGGCATC
>DAYW01000010.1:42108-47871 GCA_002507085.1 archaeon UBA168
CCGGTTATGGCCCGAAGGGAGCAACCGTCGAAGACGTCATGCTCATGAAGCGCGCGGTTGATAACAGGGCAAGAGTTAAGGCGGCAGGAGGCATAAGCGACGCTGAAAAAGCTTTGGCCATGATAAAGGCGGGAGCATCCCGCATAGGCTCAAGCCACGGCGTACAGATACTCTTATCCTTTGATCAAAGCACGGGAAAATCAGGACGAAGACCCTGGGCGCCTCGTGGTCGCTGACTTCAAGCTAAGTTAGCCCGATGTTCAAGCAGCCGTCTCGTGCACTACGGCGTGAAGCCAGAGACGTTATAACGTTGATAAGGACCTGGTCACCCGGATAGTACTTGGCCTTGCTCGCGTACTCCTGTGCCCTCATGCGAAGAGCCCCATCAACCAGCGCCTCCTCAACGGCGTCCCTGAGGCGCTCGGGGGTCAGCCCGCGAAGCGGGAAGACCAACGCTATCCCTTTCTTCTCTAGGGATTTCGCTATCCCCCAATGCTCGGTGTGAGATATCGGCGGCGTTAATATGAAGGGCACGCCGAGATCCACGAACTCGGCCATGCTGGTTTGACCAGCAACCGAAACCAGAAGATTTATCTCCATACCGCCATAGTCCTTTATCCAGTCGTAAACAAGCAGTTTCCCGTTGAACTCAGAGGACACGGAGGTTCCCCGCGCGTTTCCTCTGCTCATAACCGCGCGAACGCCGTCTTTGGCCAGAAGGACGCCCGTCTTATAGTACAGGTCATTTAACACCGCCCTCTCCGATTCTATCCCGCTGACCCTTAGGTAAACCAGGCCATGGTCGCTCTTCCTGCACGCGCTAACCCTGCCACAGGGCCCGGCGTAAACCGACTTATTCCTTCTTCTCAAGGGCCACCAAAGCACCACGTTTTCCTCGGCAATTGTAAGCGGAGGAGGAAAATCCGATATCACGACCTTGTCTGAAAAGGACCAAAAGGTTGACAACGCCCTGTAAGCGATCGCATCAACAAAGCGCTTGAACTTCGGATCCCTGATGGGAGTAAGAACCTTTAGCTCATGTATAAGCAACACGACTTTTTTGCGGGCAAGCTTTGCCGCCAGCAGCGTGGAAAGCCTTGAGTCGCTTAAAACGATGTCGGGATTCTCCTTCTTGATTATGCGGTACTCGTCAGCGAGCTGCGTAAAAAAGGAGCTCAGTTGACGAAACATCGATAGGATCGTCCCCTTCATTGTGACCTCGCCCCCTTTTGTGACGTAGCCAACCGATGGCTCAGCATAAGCCCTGAAGCCTGATGCCCTTGCGAAGTGCACGGCATCGCCGTACGTCGTGAAGTAAACATCCCATCCGGCGCCTGCAAAGTGCAGGGCAGTTGGCAGATCCCTTCCCACGTGCCCATAGCCTATTCCGCATGCCCCAATGTGAAGCTTCATGCGAAGCACCGGCTATAAGGGCTTTCTAACGATGGGTCCGAGGGGCTCTTTCTCTGCAAAAACGATAGCTGTAAAGGAAAGCACCTTGGTGCGCTCGTCCTTCCAAGCACTTGGATCCAATCCCGCCTTTATGCAGGTCTCGCGCAAGAACTCCTCAGGATCCCAGCCGTATTCCACCGCCACCTGAGGCAAAAGCAGCCCACTCCTTGTATACCTCTGAACAATAAGGCCATCCCTGCCCACTTTAATCTGAGACGGAATCTGCTCTTTAGGTACGGTTATCTCCTGAGGGGGAGTTAAAACCGATACCTCAAACGTCACTTGCCCAAGCTCCTCAACACTCAGCGGGTAAAAGCGCGGGTCCTCTGTGGCAGCGGCTATTGCTGCCTCAATCGTCGCCTGAACCAATGGGAGTATTGGATATGGAAAACCTATGCACCCCCTGAGCTCATCGTAAGCTCCCTTAGCGCTCCTGCCATTTATCGTAACGAACACCCCAGCCCTTTCCCAGAGCTGCTTCGGAGCATCCTTTGGAGGCGCGAGCTTAAAGCTCATATTGCTGGCTAGATATTCTTCAACAGCTCTCCTCGCGAGGCCAACCAATAACTCGCCATCCCCTTCGCTAAGCTCCATCCCTTCCTACTTATATCTGAAGATTAAAGCTAATCGCTTGCCACCGCTTAGCAGAGTCTTAAGCATCTCTCTCTTCTTCTGTATCTCCTTCGCGTTCCAAAACTCCCTCGACCTCACCTGTGACTCCCTTAGCGATTTCGCGTCGAAGAGAACAACAACTCCCATATCAACGTAACTAAGATCCTTGGATTTGATCGGAAATATGCCCCTTTCTGCCGCCTGCTCCGCGGCCCTGTCGTCGTCTTTCATGATAAACAGGTATTCCACCCCGCTCCTCTTCAGCTGCTCTAATGCTTCGCCACTTAATCCATCGTCAACGGCAACGACCTTAAGGGAACCCATTTCCATCCCGCCTTCTATGCGGGTGCCCTCCAGTTTTGGCACCAGTACGTCCTTGCCCTCAGCCACACGCTGAAGAAGATCCCTCAGCTCTTCTAGTTCCCTTCTGAGCTCTCCGTTTTCCGCTTGCCTATCAGCGAGCAAGCGCTCCAACGTGTCGATCCTACGCCTCATCATCGCTATGCGTCTATCCCTGTAGATGGAAAGCTCACGTTGCTGTCTAAGCATCTGCTCGTCCTCTTTGAGCTTATTCACCTCATCACGAAGCTCGTCGTTTTCTTCCCTTAGCTCACTAACAAGGTTTTCCAGCCTATCTATTTTCTCGCGTCCTATCGACGACCTGCCCGCCTTAGCGCGTCCGGGCTCGCGAGGTAATGCCACCGCGTTCACGGACGCCCTTCTCACGGCGTCCTTAACGTTTTCGCCCGATAAAAGAAGCGAAAGCGCCCTTATGAGCTCATTGGACGTGAGCCCGCTCTCCATCACCTCACCCATTTTTTTGCGAGTTACGCTCAAGCAGAGCTGCGCTGCGAAAAGCGCATCTGATTCGTGTATCTCGAGCCCCTCCCAACCGTTTCTCTTAAGCAGCTCTGCCTTTTCATAAGCGGTGTAATAGCGGTTTGGCTTGAACACAGGACATCCGAAGGCGCTTGCCAGCCTCTTTACGGCCCTTGGGATCTTGGGCACATCGGTCGCCACAGCGATAGGCCTTCCCACCGAAATCACGTCCATGGCGACGTTGCGAGACCCCTTGTAAGTCCTTGAAAGAAGCAACCTGCCATCGATCGACAGCACCGCAAGGCCACTCGACATGCCTGGATCAAAGCCAACTATGACGGGCCTTTCCTCTATTTAGCTTTTCACCATGGAAGTGAAGTCGCCCGAAAAAAAGTCTTTCGCTCAAAAAGCACAGGCCAACACCGCTTGGTAAAAGAGCGTAGGGCTGAAAGCTTAAAGCCGCTAGATTGGTTAAACCCATGGGAAGGGGAAGAGACAGCCTGCTGCCGGAAGAAAAGCACAGGCGCGCTCTGAAGAACTTCTGCATAGCGCTGGCTAAAGGGGATCAAGCTACGGCTAAAAAAGAGCTTGACGTTATAGAAAGCGCCCAAGGCAAAGGAGAGCTTTGGAACGGCTTTCTCTGGGGACTCAACGGTATGTACGAAGCAGCCATAAGGAAGGACATAAGGGCGCTGTTCGTAATGGCGTATTCAAGGCTTGATCCAGAAGAGATAAAGAAGGTAATGGCCGAACTCAGACGGGAAGAGAAAGCGCTCTTTTTGTCCGAAAGAGAGAGGGGAGTTTTTGAGGCAAACCTTTTCGGGCTAGAAACGGTAGCAGAAGCCCTTGAAAAAGGGGCGATAAAAAGGGAAGGCCAGCACGCGGAAGAAACACCCGTAGTGGAAGATGAGCCGTCGTCAGATGAGCAAAGTTAAAAGGCCCGAGACCGGTTTAACACCGTGAAGACCGGCTTATCTGCCATTGACATCTCGGCTTGGATTACCGAGAACGCAGACGAGATCAACGGCTCACGCGTGGATGCCGTTTACACATTGGGCCCTATCTTTCTGTTTCGCATCAGAACCAGAGCAGGCGACCGGACGCTCGTCATGAGGCCAGGCCGCTACCTATACTTAACCAACATCCATGAACGGGAGGTTCTAAATTCAAGGCCGCATCCTCAGCTGAACCAGATCTTGAGGGGCCAGGTGCTGAAGGAAATAGAGCAGGTAGATGCGGAAAGGATAGCGAAGCTCACGTTTAACGGTCAAATCGAGCTTTACCTAGAGCTTTTTTCCACTGGGCAACTGGCAGTTGTAGAGGGTGGAAAGATAGTTTACCTCCTTCACACCCTTAGGGCAAAGGACAGAACGCTTGAGCAGGGAAGGCCCTATGCGTTACCTCCTGCCAGGGGACTGCAACTCGATCAGGCAAAGGCGCTTGAAAAAATAAGCGGGCCTGCCCTTGTCTCGCTCACTCATCAGATCTCGTTTCCCATGGAGGGCATAAGGGAGGCCCTTGCCAGGGCGAACTTACCAGAAGACAAGGAGCTGACACCTGAGGCGTACAAGGCATTCATCGCCGAGGCTGAAAAGCTGTGGGAAAGGACGAAAGCGAGAGAGGAAATAAGGCCTGTGCTCATAAAGTCGGAGAACGACCTCTCTTTTCATCCCTTTCCATTCGTAAGCGATGAGGCGAACGCGCAGCAGAAGAAGACTTTCAATGAGACTCTGGAAGAGGTATTTTCCAAAGAACTAACTGAAGAAAGAGAGGAAGAAGCTGAAAAGCTTGAAATAACCGTCAAGAACGCCATGGCAGCCGCTGAAACCCACAGGCAAAGGGCACAGGAACTGAGGGAAAAGGTGGAACTCCTTTCTGCTTTGGCGCCTTCGCTTTCGACTGCCCTCTCGGAGCTGCTGGCCCTTCAAAAGAAGCGTGGCTGGGATGCGTTGACGCCCGGCGAAGTCGCCGGGCTTCATCTCATATCAAAGAATCCCAACGGCGGCTACGTGACTTTTGAAGAGGCCCCAGACATACCGTTAGCCATAAACAAGAAGATATGGGATCAAATAGCAGAGCTCCACGCCCAACAAGAGGAAGAGGAAAGAAAGGAGAAAAGTGCCATGGAAAAGATCAAGGAGCTGGAGGCAAAGCTAAGCGGCAAGAGGCAAGAAAGCCAGCTCAGAGAGCTGGAAGCATCTATGAGGGTTGCGAGAAAGAGGGAGTGGTATGAGAGGTACAGGTGGTTCATGACTAGCGATGGCCTGCTCGTCATAGGGGGGAAGGACGCTGATCAGAACATATCGATAATAAGAAACGTGATGAAAAACGGCCTTTGGGCACTGCACGCGGACGTCCATGGGTCTCCTCTGGCCGTAATTTACGAAGACGCCGAAAAGGTCCCTGAAACCAGCATAAACGAGGCTGCCCAGTTCGTTGCCTCTTACTCTAAGGCTTGGGCAGATGGGCTTCTTTCCATAAAGGTGTCCGTCTTTAGGTCGGAACAAGTATCGCTTTCTCCTCCCAGCGGTACTTTCCTATCCAAGGGCTCTTTCATGATATACGGCAAAAAGAGGGAAGTAGATGCTGAGCTTGTGCTGTCCATAGGAGTGGAAGCCGGAGAGGGATGGTTCAGAGTGATTTCGGGACCTCCAAAGGCGGTTGAGAAAAGGGCTTTAGCCTATGTCACCGTAAGGCCTGGCGACGTACAACGCGAGAAACTCGTTGAAATGGTAAGAAAGAGCTTGACGTTCAAATTAAAAAAGATGGGTTCTCCCCTCGGCTATATGATAAAGGATTCAGATGTGGAGCCGCTTTTGCCAAGCGGAAAAGGATCCATCATATTGGATCAGCGAAAGTCACAGTATCCCAGGCGAATTG
>DAYW01000010.1:47896-104315 GCA_002507085.1 archaeon UBA168
GCTTAGGTTTTCGGGCCCGAAGCACGGGAAGCCCAAGCCTAGCCGCAACTTCAAGCACCTTCTGCCTTGTCCCTCCCTTAACTCCCTTCCAATCAAGTAAAAAGGCGCTTGTGCTACCGTTGCCGGCAAGGGCTACGTTGATAGCCCTCTCGGGATCGTCCTCCTCCAGTATGGAGCCCTGCACTATGTGCCCGACCGCGACGTCGCTCGCGAGAACGTATTTGGTTATGTTCGGAGCGTAGTGAGGTCCTCCAAGTCCAAGCACTGGCCTAAACTGGCCCCAGTTTCCGCACCTTCTGATAACCTCGGCTATTCCCTCGGCCACCACCCTGGCATAGCTGCGCACCGACCACTGGGAGGGGCCGCTGCCAAGCTCAGCGAAGAAAGACGGCACCTTTAGGTCAGACGGCCCGTGGTGAGTTACTTCGTAGGTCACTTGGAACTCGGGAGCGGCTAACCTCTTCATGGTTTCCAACGCGACGCGCATGGGCAACGGTGCCGACTCCGATACCTCGTAGGGGGACCCGCCAAACAGCGCTTCGCTGCCGGGATTACCGCTAACGTGAACGGTAAACGAGGGAAGCTTACCCACGTGTTTAGACGCAAAGATCACGAGGTCTGTCTCCGGGACGTCCGAGCGACTCAGATCGATGAGATCCTTTTCTACGGCTACGATGGGCGCATATGGCATGACCGTCCGCAGCTCAGACGAGATGTTAATGCCTGCCTCGTCCTTTGTAGAAAAAACCACAGCGCACCTCATGGAATTTTTCGCCTCACCAAAGAGCGAGGCCCAACGGCCTCAGCAGCACGCAAGCCGCCGTAAACCCATTACTCATGCCGGCCTAAGCCCGCAGCTCCGGCGCCGCCATCCACTTCTCTATGTAGTGATCTGTCTTGTTATTTGTTATGTCGTCTATGAAAGCAGGCATGGCGTCAAGGCGTTTGTTGATGAGCTCTTCGACCTCTTCTCTTATGGATTCAGCTGTAAGGCCAGGCCTCATGACTAGCTGCGCAGTAACGCTCTTGGGAGAGTTAACTGGACGCCCTATCTGGCTCACCATCCACACGTATACCTCCTCCAGTCCCTTCTCGAAGAACTGGGAGTATATGTCGCGCGCCATGTCAAAGGAAAGTATGTTGTAAATCAAGCCCACATGGCTCACCGTGTTCTTACCGGCAGCCGCCTCGTTACTTGCGGGCCTGTTCAGCGATATTATCCCGTCAACCCTGTTGCCCCTGCCGACCTCACCGGAATCGGCGTCTTCAGCAGACGTGCCAGTAACCGTGAGATAAACGCCGTTGAGCCCTTTGCCTCTCCTGTCAAGCGCGTTGAGGGAGAACTCGAGCTCCTCCCCTTCAAGGAACTCGGACTTCACGTACTCCTCTATTTCGGACTTGAGCTTCTCCTTCTTGCTGAAGTAATCATCTTCGCTCTTGACGTATCTGTCGACGAAGGCAACCGCCGCGGTTATGTCGAATTTGTTCCTCTTCCTTATGGTCATCACCTTTATGTCCTCACCGACCTCCGGATGCTCCTGCTTGAAGCCCTTTGAGTTCAGGTGCCTCTCCAGTAGATACGTCATGCGCTCTGACTTCGTCAACGGAGCGTAACCAACCGTGGCCGATGTGTCGTTGGCCCTGGGAATCTCGCCCTTTTCGGAGTATCTTATGGTTGTGCTGTTCTTAACTTTCATGTTTTCGTTTAATATATACGAAAGCTCTTTGGATCCCTGCTCGATCTCCACCTGATAAACGATGTCGGAATCGGGATCAAGGATGGGATGAAGAGAGTTGAGGTTTTCCCTTATCCACTTCTTAGCCGAGGATATTCCTATCTCCCCGACGTCGATCGTCTCTTCTCCCGCGCTCCAAGTTGCCCTGTCTCCAAGTACAAGAAGCATTGGTTTTATGATCTTTCCTCCTCCCCAGTTCTGCTCAGCTCTGCCTGCCCTCAGGAACGCCTTATCCACGTTATAGTGGTAGATGTCGTTGAACTTTTTCCAATAAGCGGCCGCCAGCTGATGCGAAAACTCCTCAACAACGCCGTCGCATATGGTGTCAGGATGCCCTATCCCCTTCCTTTCTACCACCTCTAACGGCTGAGCGTAAAGCGGAATCTGCTTTAGCTCCTCTATAAGCAGTTCATCACTCCCAGATGACATGTTACTAGAAACAACGCCTACCTAAATAAATTTTTTTGTCGATAAATCGTCTAAAACGTAGCCGCTGTCGAAGCTTGAGCGCTAACGGCCCTCCGATCTCACCAAGGCGATCAAAGCTATCTCCGTGGCCGCGTTCAGGGGAAGGGAGCTAACGCCCACGGCATATCTGGAATGCTTTCCCCTTTCCCCGAAGACTTCAACAAGCAGATCAGAGGCGCCGTTGACCACCTTGGCCTGCTCGGTGAACTGGGGATCCGAGTTTACAAATCCCTCCACGCGAACTATTCCCCGCACGGCGTCAAGTGACCCTGCCGCCGCTTTGAGCACCGATAGGGCGTTAATTGCGCAAAGCCTGGCTGACTGAATGCCTTGATCAAGGGTTAGATCCCTCCCAACCTTACCCTTGTACTTTACGTTGCCGTTTTCCATCGGAAGCTGACCTGAAACGTATATTAAGCTTGAAAACTTCAAGTCCTCTTCCTTCAAGGCAAAGTAAGGCACGTAGCTGGCCAAGGCCGAGGGCGGCGCAGGCAGCGATAAACCAAGTTGGCGAAGCCTTTCCTCAACACTCATAGAGAGGTAGCAGGGCCTCTTTTAACCATAGCGCCTCGCTTGAACTGTATAAAGGAGGAAAGATCGGTAACGCCTATGATCTCGTCGAAGCTCAGGCCCAAGGCGTCCAGTATTTGCTCAAGAGTGCTCCTCAGGCTTTCTATGTACTTATCCAGGTCTATCTCATCCACGGACGCAAGCTCGGTGGGCTTTACCCCCTCTCCCCCCCTCACCTTAACGAACGATATCACCTCTCCGGGGCCAAGCGGCTTTCCGGTTACGGCAACGTACATACGCGCCGCTTTCACGTGCTGCGGGGTTGTCTTAGTATACGTCGAAAGGTTTTTGTTTAGCATGATGTTAAAGGAGACCTCCTCCAGGGAGAACTGCTTGCTCTTTATCCTGCTGTACACGTCCTTCACTATCTTCTTGATGTCCTGCTTAGCTGACTCGAACTCCTTTTCGTCCTTCACGTTGGCCAGCACCTGAAGTATCTGGTTAAAGGCCTTCTTCACGATCTCTGGGGTATTCCTCTTCTTTCCCAAAAGCCCCTTGACATCTACCTGGCCCGAAGGCGTGACCCCAAGGTAGTTCTTCTTGAGCTCGGAGAAGACCACGTACCTGTACCTCTTGTCAACCTCAAGCCCTATCCTTAGCGTTTTTTCCGCCCATTGTGAAAGCTGATCAAGTTGCTCCTCGGCGGGCTTGTAAAGGAAGACGCTATCGGTGTCGCCGTAAAGGACTCTAATGCCCATGTCCTGAGCCTTCTTGGTCGTCTGCGTAATGGCGTACCTTCCCATGGCCGTGGTTGCCTCGGCCACCGATGGAGTGTAAAGCGGAAACGTCTCTGCTCCAAGAACTCCATATGAAGCGTTTATGAAAACCTTCAAAGCCCTCTGTACGACGTCGTACCATACCTTTGCCTGAGGGTCTGTCGCCTCCTTGGCCTTCTTCTTAAACCACTTGATCCTGAAGTCCCTTATGAGGCCCACATACGTGGAAAATATACCCTGCCAAATGGTGCACACCCAGTGATCGGTTCCCGGTATCTTGTTCGATCTGCACTGCGGGTGAGGGCAATCGATCGTCTCGTAGGACAGGTTGTATTCCTTTATTATGGAAGGGTACAGCGAACCGAAGTCCATGACAGCCACGTCAAAGTAAACGCCCGTGGTTGGCTTGATGACTATGGCTCCTTGGTACTTCTTGCCCTTTATGATCGCCTTGCTCTGAACAGTCCCCTTAACGGCCAGGTCGCTCTGATTGGGGATGAGGTAGTTCTTTTCGCGGTGCGCCGCGAAGATGGCGCTCCTTGTCCACCCGCTTATGCCAAGCCTCACGACCTCCTCGATGGAGAGCCTGGAGATCCTCATTATGAGAAATATCAGCTTCATGACCAAGGAGTCTTGAAACGTGGTGAGCTCAAGCGTGATCTCAGCGTCGTTGAAGTTGTAAGCTGCAAGTTGACCCGTCGTAAGCCCGTGCAGAGCAGGAGGGACAGCGATCTTTCCCTTCTTGAGTAATGCCTTCGTTATCTCGTCAAGCGTGAAACCCTTGTAGGCGCCTCCGAAGGCGTAAATCTGTATGGCGGCATTCTTAAAGAACTTGTAGAGGTCGAGATGCCACCCATTCATGACGTAAGCCTGATCTCTGCTCAGCGAGATGGGGATTTGATCCTTCCTAAAGCCGAGGTTGAGGGCACGGTGATAAAGGTAGCTGAGGTCGAAGTTATCCCCGTTGAAGGTCAGCAGAAGGGGATATTCTTCCATGGTCTTGAATGTCTTCCTGAGAAGCTCGGCCTCGTCATTGACTTGCTCAACCACAACGTCACGCGGGAGGTCTGCGGACTCTCCCCTCGGTAGTTCAGCCTCATCACGCATGAGAAGATAAACCACCTTTCTTCCATCGCTCCCTGAGAAGGCAGTGGATATAACCGCGAACTTTGCCTCCTCAGGATTTGGAACCAAGTTCTCTCTTGGCGTGTAAACCTCTATGTCAAGAGCTGCCCTCTTGACATCAGGAGCTGCGGATATGAGCAAGGGAAAGTACTTGAAAGCCTGAGCCACGTAATCCTCGGTCTCTCCCTCAAATATCCTTCTGAGTTGTGCCTCCTCATCTGGGGTGAGGTCGTTGGGATATGGCCTTATGCTCCCATCGTAAACCATGTAGGGCATGCCTGGCAGAAGGCCGTTGTCGTACGTGTAGCAGCTGGTGTACCTTATCTTCGCTTCCCAGACCCTTGGCAGCATTTCCCTGAAGGAGTTGGGCTTACCTCCTATGGCAAGCGGGTCGGTTGCCATTAGCTTGGTCAGCTGAAGGTACTCACCCGTTAAGGCGTTGTACTTCCTAACCCTTATGGCGTCCACGAACTCCTTGCTCTTGGCGATCTGAGGTATTTCCCTGATCTTATCTGGGGGCACGTCAGTTATGAGGTAAGGCTTGTGATTCGTCCGATCGTAGTAGGCGTAGACGTTTCCGTCTTCATCCACGAGCTTCAGGTAAGCCTTGCCCTTTTGCGCGTCGTACTCCACGGAAAGCAGGTAAACTTTTTTTCCTTCGGGAGGCTCAGGTAAGGCCTCACCATAACGCACGACTTCACCCTCTTCCTCCCTCTCCTCCTGTTCATAGACCTCTTCCTCTTCGGCCTCCTCTTCCATAAGGTGGTTGGGGCATAGAAGATAAACCTGACCTATGAAAAAACGGTCGAATCCGCGTCAAAGCAAACCTACTTCTTGGGATCCCTTATACCCTGTGGCGTTATCTCGAACACCGCCTCGCCTTCAGGAAGGTAAGAGCTATCAACGAGGTGCGCTATTCTAAGACCTCCCTTGCTCCTTCTTAGGTTGATCCTGTTGTTTGGCCCATGCATCATTATATTGCCACCGGCCGAAGTGTTCGGGTTGCCAAAGAAGACATCAGGCCTCGACATGATCTGGTTGGTGACAACTACCGCTATGTTGTAAACATCTGCCAGATTCGTGAGGTCATGAAGATGCCTGTTGAGCTTCTGCTGCCTGTCGGCCAGGTGCTCCCTTCCCTGGAACTGTTTCGAGCTCCTGAAGAAACCTATGACGCTGTCAACTACTACGAGCTTCGTGTTCCACGCCTTTATCGTGTTATCAGGATCCATGAGTATTTTCTCAACGGTGGCCATCTGATCGTCTGTAGCCCGGGCCACGTACACCCTTGTCCTCTTAAGCGCTTCATCCGGATCTAGACCCGCAGCCGCGGCAACCTCTCTAAACCTCTTAGGATTGAACGTCTTCTCCGAATCTATTATGAACGGGTTCCCGTCCAATCCACCTTTCTCCTTTGGAAGCATCACGTTAACAGCAAGCTGTATGGCAAGCTGAGTTTTCCCCGATCCCCCTTCCCCGTAGAACTCCGTGACCTCCCCGACGGGCACGCCCCCTCCGAGAAGGTCATCAAGGGCCGAGGAACCTGTGGTTATCTTTCCCCTGTTTTGAACCATCTTCTCAAGGTCGTCGGCGGTTATTATCTGTATGTTAAGCTTCTCCCGTGCCGAATTTATTATCTTATGACACATGGCAACGCTAAGGCCCGTTGCCGCGGACAGCTCCTCGGCGGAAGCGATTGAAAGACTTTCATAAGACGTATAATCGTTCTCATAAAGGCGGAGGGCTGTCGCCTCTCCAACTCCATCGAGCTCCATAAGCTTCTTGATCACGGGGCTATCCTCAGGCACTTCTATGCCCTCGTCGCCTTCGTTCTCGCTCATTTTCACTTAATATCACGTACTTGCTATTAAGGAATTATGGGGTCTACTGAAAGTGATGCTCGTGCTACCTGCTTCCTCGATCGCATGCAAAGCTTATATCGATACAGCTATTTTGAAATTGCCTCGGTGGTATAGCCCGGTCAAGTATGGCGGCCTCTCGAGCCGCAGACCCGAGTTCAAATCTCGGCCGAGGCAGCTCCCTTGATCTTTTACACATTCATGTGAGATAAAAAAGCGTGAAGTTTATTCGCCACCGGCTGATTTAAAGCGATCACAGCAGTGAGCGAAGACAAGGAACTAATAAGGGAGGTCGTCGAAAGGGCGGTCCAGGAGGGTATACCCCAGGAGATCGCAAGAGGGGTAGTCGAGGGTAACTGGGACGACTGGAAGAACGAGTTCAATCTAAAAGGCGATAAGGAAAAACTGATAGGCCTTATCGTTAAGGAAGTGAAAAAGATATACCTCAACGCCATAAGCTCTGATACCTACGCTGAAACATCAGAACAGCACAACCCCTATATGGAGCGCTTTCCCATAAGCTATTCCGGCAACGGACTTTCAAGAAAAACCATTGAGGGGCTCAACGCCATAGCTAAAGATCTCGATTACGAGTTAGGGCAGATCGCGTCGATGAGCAAGAGCGAACTGCTGTCAAGGGTAAAAGAACTCATAAGCAAAGCAAAAGACATGGACAATGAGTACGCGGTCGAATGGCTCGAAAGCCTCATGGAACAACTGCTTAACACCTAAACTTTTTATTACATAAAAGATAAGTAAAAGGTAAGCTAAACGCCAATATATAAAAATGCCCTCCGCCTGCGGAGGGAGATATCTAAGCTCCCCTAAACTTACGGGCCGAGGCGGAAGTTCCTCCCCATGACAAGGGAATTGAAAGGCCCTTAAAAACTCCATTATAATTGCGCTTGCTTATCTATAGCGCGATAACCTCTAAACGTCATGGTTGCCGACTAGCAAAGGTCTATCCCAACGAGGCCCGGAAGGCAATGCTGGAGAAGCGCTTCGGCGCCCGAAATACCTTTACAGCCATATTTTGAAAGGGGATAAACACGGCATTCTCTTGCAAGCATGCTCAGAGATCATCCTCAAGCTGCCGGTACACTCAAGCGTGTTCGCAGGCCTCAAGAAACAGCACGCGACTTTATGAAATAAACTCCCAGTTCTCGCAAATGTCTGTGCGCTTATTTTTGCAGCGCCTTTTGATGCGTTCTTTTACGACAACGCCGATCATCCCAAATTCAGGAATAGGGAAGGACAATTACTTCACGATCA
The DNA here is from genome assembly GCA_002507085.1 of archaeon UBA168. Classification (GTDB taxonomy): domain Archaea; phylum Thermoproteota; class Thermoprotei_A; order Marsarchaeales; family UBA168; genus UBA168. The sequence continues at coordinate 55,643 of DAYW01000010.1, forward strand.
TCCGACATGTGAAAATAAAGGGAAACAGATTATACCCTCCAAAGTGCAATGAAGACGCATAACTCAGGGAGGATCTGAACAAAACTGGCTCAGGTCACAAAATAGGGAAATGATAGCCACGAAAACCTGCATTATTACTGCTGCATAATTTACGATAACGGCAAATAGCTGTCATAGGGGATAAGCGCTCTCCAATTGAGGGGGTCCGGGCATTGATCTTGGTGCATGAATGCTCGCAACTCTTTACGGCCTGGCGATATCTCAAGCCTGCGAAGATCGCTTAAGGCCCGCGCGGGCTGCTATATGGACAGAAGTCCGTTGCTAAGGCGGGAGACCTCGCCCGAAAGGGCAAAATGACTCACATCCCCAAAGAAGTTAAATGCTAACGCACAGTTATATATAAGTTGGGTGAACCCTGCGACGCGGATAGGTTAAGGGTTATAATTCCGGTCGGGGGACAAGCGCTTAGGCTAAGACCCCTAACAGCTGAAGTTTCCAAGGCAGTCATCAGGCTTCTGAACCGTCCCATAGTTGAGATAGCCATGGCTAACCTTGCCCGCCAGGGCGTGAAGAACTTTATATTTGGCGTTAAGGGGTACGTGAATTATAAGAGCCTCTTTGACTACTTCGGAGATGGAAGAGGCTTCTCATCGTATTACGCCATCGAGCCAAGAGTTCACATAAAGTACCAGCCGAGAGTTGACGACGTCGGCAACGCCGACTCCGTGAGGATCAACATGGATTATTATGACATAACTGATCCCGTCGTCGGAGTACAAGGAGATAACATATTCGACGTTGACATAAAGGAGCTGATAAAGTTTCACGAGCAAAAGGACGCCGTGATGACCATAGGAGTGACCGCCGTCGACGACGTCTCAGAGTACGGGGTTGCAAAGCTCGACAACGACATGAGGGTGATGGGGTTTGTTGAAAAGCCCAAAAAAGAGGAAGCGCCATCGAACCTCATAAATACCGGGGTTTACTTTCTAAGCCCCAAGATAAGGGATATTTTCCAGGAGGAGCAAGTCAAAAGCATGATAAAGGCCGGGCGTTTGGACTTCGGCCTTGACTTCATACCGTATTTGCTGAAGAGGGATTACCCGATCTACGCTTATCCTATCAGAGGCCAGTGGTACGACATAGGAAGCCCAAACAAGTACTTGGAAACGATGCAGAAGCTTCTCAAGGTTGAGGAACCCTGGCTTCCAAAAGGGAACCGGATTGAGGCCGGTGCATCCGTTTGGGTGCAGGGAGAAAGTATGGAATCCCTAAAAAGGGCGAGGGAAATCGAGGAAAAAATAAGGACAGGGAAGATCAAGGTTGAGGGATCCGTGTTAATAGGCAGGCACTGCTCCATAGGTGACAACGTTTACATCAAGGACTCGTCCATAGACAACTACACCATAATAGGAGACGGATCCGTGATAGAGAACTCAGCGATAATGGACAGGGTGTTCATCGGCAAGGCGGCGGAAATCCGCGACAGCATCGTGGGAAGGCATGCGGAAATACTCTCCTCCGAGACGGCGCAAACGAAGATAATGGGCGTTAGCGTGATCGCAGACGACGTAAGAGTGGGAGAGGGGGTTAACCTGATAGCCACAAAGATATATCCACATGAGACGATTCCGCCGAAGCGCATAATGGTTGAGGAAGTGGTGTAAAGAGAATAAAGGCTCAGCTGAAGGCGCTCGCGCTTTCTGAGCTCAGTGCCCCAGCGTGATGGGCAGCGGCTTCAAGAAAGGCCAGATAGGGAGGGGAAGGCCTCATGGGCCTGCTGTTGAACTCCGGGTGGAACTGCGTTCCAACGAAAAACGGAAGCGACGGGTCTTCTATGGCTTCGACCCTTTTTCCCTCGTAATCAAAGGCCGAGAAAACCAGACCCGCTGCCTGAAGCGCCTCCCAGTACTTTGGATTGATCTCGTATCTATGCCTGTGCCTTTCCCTCGGGTCTCTTCCCCCGTATATGGCGAAGAGCTTCGTGCCGCTGACTAGCCTTATGTTTGACCCTCCCAGCCTCATAGTTCCGCCCATGTTCTTCAAGTTCTTCTGTTCTGGAAGCAGATCTATCACGGGATCCGGCGCGTTCGGGTCGAGCTCCGTGCTGTTCGCCCTAAGTCCCAGCCTCTCCCTAGCGAATTCCACCACCGCAAGCTGCATGCCAAAACAGATACCCAAGAAGGGAAGCTTGAGCTTCCGCGCTTCGGCTATGGAGGCTATCATGCCCTCGCTTCCCCTCTTGCCAAAGCCGGGAAGCACCATCACGCCGTTCAAATCCCGGAAACCGGAGAGGCCATTTCCCCTTTCCACTTCTTCGGCGTCTATCCAAACGAGCTCAGGTTCAAAGCCCAATCTCGCCCCAGCGTGCTTGAGCGCCTCCACTATGCTAACGTAAGCGTCCCTAAGCTTAACGTACTTTCCAACCATTCCGATCCTGGGGCCCCTTTGCAAACCCGTGAAGGCCAATGAAAGCTTAAGCGGAAGATCGCTTTCTCCAAGGGCCTTTAACCCGAATTGCCCCAGAATTATGTCCCTATAACCCTGCGATTGAAGCGCAAGTGGAACTTGATAAATGGATGGCATATCGGGAACCCTTATGACCCTTTCAACGGGCAGCGACGAAAACAGCGCAAGCTTAGCCCTTTCCTCGTCGCCGATGACCCTAGGCGAGCGCGCAATGAGCACATCAGGCTGTATCCCTATCTCCCTGAGGGCTTGAACTGAGTGCTGCGCGGGCTTCGTCTTGCTCTCGCCAGTGGTCTCCAAATAGGGGACGTAGGCCACGTGAACGAAAAACGCATCCTTCCCAAGCTCAAGTTTCATTTGCCGCAGCGCCTCTAAAAAGGGCAACCCCTCTATGTCTCCGACGGTCCCCCCTACCTCAACTATGAAAAAGTCAGCGCCTGACTTCATGGCCGTCCCCCTTATCTTTTCCTTTATGTTATCTGTTACGTGCGGGATTACCTGAACGCATTCCCCGAGGTAATCTCCTCTTCTTTCCTTTTCAATAACCTCTCTGTAAACGATTCCCGTAGTAAGGTTGTTTTCCTTACCCATGTTCTTGTCGAGAAAGCGCTCATAAGTGCCTAGATCGAGGTCCGTTTCGCCACCGTCATCAGTTACGAAGACCTCCCCGTGGCGATAGGGGTTCATCGTGCCTGCATCCACGTTGAGGTAAGGATCGATCTTCATCATGGATACGTTGAAGCCGGCGGATGAAAGCAACATACCAGTCGATGCGGATACAACGCCCTTGCCGAGCCCGCTCATAACGCCGCCTGTGACGAATATATACCGCATATACAGTTTATACTCGCGGATTTAGGCTTATCCTGCAGGACGCTTCAACCCATTTAGTGGAGGCGCACGGCATGCTTCCTCCCCGTTTCCCTCCCCGTCTGTTCCTTTCTGCCACCATCATTCGATGGAGACCCATTGTCAAGGAGACCATCTCTTCCAACTGGGGCGGTCGGCATTCCATCGCAGTTCGTGGCCTCAATGCGACATGCTTAAGCGCAAGAGCCTAGAAAAACTGTGAGCTTCAGTGACGTTGCCATCTCGCTATGACCATACCGCATCTGAGCCCAAATGGCAGAGCTATTGGTTAAGGCCGGACGTCTACGAACAGGGGTTCGCCTTTAAACCTGAATCGGGAAAGCCCATCTACGTAATAGACACGCCGCCCCCATTCACAAGCGGGGAACCCCACATGGGAACGGTGTACTTTACCATGATAGTTGACACGCTTGCAAGATACAAAAGGATGAAGGGATATTCCGTGCTTCTCCCCCAGGGATGGGACACGCACGGCCTTCCGACCGAGCTGCAGGTTCAGTACAACCTAAAGGTCAGCAAGGATAACCCAGATGCCTTCAGGCAAGCGTGCAGGGACTGGACGAAGAAGACCATAAAATCCATAAAAGACGGAATGATATCTGTAGGCTACAGGCCGGACTGGGAAAAGTACGAGTACAGCACAGATGACGATCGCTACATCAAAGCGGTCCAGCTTTCCCTGATAGACATGTTCGACAAGGGGCTCATATACAGGAAGCAATTTCCCGTGTACTGGTGTCCCCACTGCAACACGGTGGTTTCTCAGGCCGAGGTCGGCTACGTGGAAAGGGACGGATTGCTCGCATTCGTCAAGTTCAGGGCCGCTTCGCCGGACGGCAAGGACCTTCAGGTAGCCACAACGAGGCCAGAGCTGCTCTTCGCGTGCGTGGCGGTGCTTGTCCACCCATCCGATGAGAGGTATAAGGACATGGTGGGAAAGGAGGTAATTGTCCCGCTCGCAGACAGATCAGTGAAGGTAATGGCCGATGAGGCAGTTGACCCTAAGTTTGGGACTGGAGCCGTAATGGTAGCAACGTTCGGCGATGAACAAGACATAAGGTGGCAGATCAAGTATAACCTGCCGATAATCGAAGTCATCGATGAAAAGGGCACGCTAAAGAACTCCGGCGAGCTGTCAGGGCTGGGCATATCAGACGCGAGGAAGAAAGCGCTCGAACTGCTCAAGCAGAGAAACGAGTTGATTGACTTAAAGCCCTTCAGGCACAACGTCCTATCCCATACTGAAAGGCAGAACTGCATGACGCCCATCGAGTTCCTATCAAGATACCAGTTCATGGCGAAGATGGTGGACGTAAAGGATGACGTGCTAAGGGCTGCCGAGTCGATGAAGTGGCACCCTCAACTCATGTTGGACAGGGTTCGGGCTTGGCATTCTGCGCTGGAATGGGACTGGGTTATATCCAGGCAGCGCCTTTTCGGAACCCCTCTTCCCTTCTGGGTTTGTAAAGACTGCGGCGCCCTTATACCCGCCCGCCGCGAGGACCTTCCAGTTGACCCAAGGAAGGATGCCCCGCCCACGAGCAAGTGCCCCGTCTGCGGTTCGACTAACTTAGTTGGCGTGGAGGACGTTGCAGATGGTTGGGTTGACTCGAGCATAACCCCGCTCTTCATAACCGGGTTCTTTGACGACAAGGCGCTTTTTGAGAAGGCTTACCCAGTTGACGTTAGACAACAGGGATACGAGATAATCAGGACGTGGTTCTGGTACAGCGCCTACAGGGGCATAGTCCTTGCTGGAAAGGCGCCCTTCAAGAGCGTGCTAGTCAACGGCATGATCTTGGCTCCGGACGGAAGACCCATGAGCAAGTCCCGGGGAAATGCGATAAACGCCATACAGACGGCGAAAGAGCAGGGTGCGGACTCCCTGAGGTATGCCCTTCTCTCCTTAACGGTAGGTGCCGACTTCCCCTTCCACTGGGAGGCGGTTAAGAGGGGAAAAGCGCTGCTTCAGAAGCTCTGGTCCGCCTTTCGCCTAATATCCGCGTGGTCCGTGAGCCCAACGCACAGCCCTCCCTCATCAAGCTCTCCCGTTGACAATTGGATAATGAAGAGGCTTTCTGAAACGGAAAGGACATACTCCGAAGCCATGGACGACTACAGGTTCAACGATGCCCTTGACTCGCTCGTCCAATTCTTCTGGCATGATGTGTGCGATAACTATTTGGAGATCGCGAAGCCAAGGATGAGTGGAGGAGATAAGGAATGCGCTTCGGTTTTGGGATTCACCTTTGACTCGATTCTAAGGCTGTTCTCACCCTTCCTCCCTCACATAACCGAGGAGATATATCAAGACCTCAAGTGGGGAGATAAGCTAACTGTGCACGCGCTGGAATGGCCAAATGAGCCGGCCTTTAAAGAGGACTTGGCATCCGAGGGCGCAAAGGAGGCGCAAATAATAGCGCAGGTCAGGTCTGCAAAGGCCGCGAAGGGATTACCACTGGGACAGTGGGTCGAAAGGGCTGAGATAAGCGCCGACCTAACCGGGATCTCCAGCGTTCCCAAGCTCGAGAAGATCATAGGCGATGTCCTAAGAATTAAAAGCGTGAAGCTGCAACAGGGAAGCTTTTCGGCGACTTTCGCGTGATGGCCTGAGATAACGCAACCATTATCTTTTCGAGGTCGTGAGATGGAACAGATATCGATGCAGCCCTGGCATGCCCTCCTCCTTCGAGTCCAAACTGGGCTGCCAGCGTCCTGCAAAAGGCTCCAACGTCAAACGACCCATCGCTCCTGAAGACAAGATCAGCCCACTCCTCCTTTTCCGTGGCGCAGACGCCCACGCCCTTTCCGAAGTACTTCATCGCATAAAAGGCGGCCTTGCCCGCATAGCCAACTATTGGAGGGTTTTCCACCAAGGCGTATCCGTTAAGGGCCCTGCCATGAGATTTAACGTAGTCGTATATCTCGTATTCATGCCTCAAGCCCACCATTGCCAGCTCATCCACTCCGCGCACGTAGCCAGGCCGAACGTGCTCCGCCAAAGCCCTCGCTAGCCTTGCGGAAAAAGGCGGGTCATGCCTTTCTGAAAGCGCGTAACCGATCATCGCTGCCTCATAATAGACGGTCCTTTTGTCATGCTTAGATAGGATGTCCCTCACGGTTGGCGTATCATCCATGTAATCTCCTATGGCTCCGTAGGCTGCCAGCAGGTCGGCCTTTTCGTCGCCGTAGTACCTGAACGCTATCTCCGACGCAGACGCTGAAAGGTCGTAAAGAAACTCGGCAAACGAAAGGTCCGAGGGTTTCACGCCCACTGGCAAAGGATGATGATCTATGTAGTGTATCTTGTACTTCGACGCGAGTTCCTCCATACCATTGACGTCTCTTGGAACAGCTATGTCGGCTATAGCTATCTCCGATCCCTCGGGAATCGAGGATAAAACCCTTAACAGCTCCCTCGGCCCTGAGGTCACTATTCTCGCCCCTGGCGAAAACCTCTCAAGGATGGCGGCCGAGCACACGCCGTCCTCATCGCCGTGCACTATGAGGTAATCAAACAACTCATGTCTACTAGACTTGACGAAGCTTATAATTCTTTGTATACGCGCTGGCAGCCTTGGAAATCTTCGCTGAGAGCAATCCGACATACATGCCTTAGATCGGGCTGGCGCGAGCCAGGCGCTTTTGCACGAAAACCCGAGCTTCTAGAAGCTCAGCCGCGAAACAGAGCTTAGCGCCCATCAGAAGAGGCTGAGAGGGCCTTCTCCAGGGCCTTCTTTACCTCTTCAGATACCTTTTTCCCATCCACTTTTCCCCTTACAGACCTCATAACGTCACCCATAACGGCACCGTATGCGCCCATCCCCTTGCTCCTTATGAGCTCGGCATCCCTTGTCATGACCTCGCCGATTATCCTTTGCAGGTCAACCCCCCCTCCTGTCAGCGAGTCCGCAAGCGCTCTTAGCTGCTCCTCATCGCTTGGCTTCCTCTCGGAAATCAGTTCTAGCAGCTTCTCCACAGCTTCCTTTGGATAGCCCCCGTCCACGAGCTTCAGAACCGACAGCAACTGCCAGTCAGCTAGGAGAGAGACCTGTACGCCCTCCCTTTCCAGCGATTTCAGCGTGCCCATGAGAACGGACGCAATGTAAGCCGGAGAAAGGCGCGTTTCATTCAAGGCTTTTTCCGCAACCAAGCGCAAAGGCGAGACGTAAAGCTCCTCCGCGGAGCTCTGATCAAGCGAGAACCGCTGCCTGAGCTCGTTTATCACGATGTAATAAGGCGGCGGGACGGGACCAAGGTCTAAGACAGGCCTTGAAAGAGGGGGCACGTCGGTTTCGGGGTACATCCTGGCGCCGCCAGGAAGAGGACGCGTGTAAATCGTCCTTGCCCCGCTAACTACCGCCCTTGTCTCCTCCGATGGCCCAGAGAGGATCTCTTTGAGGCGTTCCTCAACGAGAGAGTACTTCTTTTCAGCGCCCTCGCCAAGCTTTATGACGGCATCATCTCCCTCTCTCTCGATCGACAAAGGCAATATGAAGACCGTTTCCATGTCCTTTATTTCCTGTTCAAGCGTGCCGTTTCCAAGCGGATGAGATAAGTAGCTCGCGCCTCCCTCGATCCTTATGCTTGCCCCATCCCGCTTAACGCCATGTGCAAGCCCCGCCCTTGAGATCTCGATCAGGTCAAGCTGCCTCCTGGCCTCGCCCTCGATCACCGCCGGCATACTCCTGAGGTCTTGTACCCCCTTTATTTCGACCCGTTTTCCTCCCCTAACGCTCACGTTTATGTCCTGCCTTATGGTGCCCAGCCCTCTCTTCACTCTACCGGTGGCCCTAAGCGTTAGTCCTATGCCCTTAGCGACCTCGGCCACCGCCTCAGGACTGGCCTCTATCACCTCGGTCCCTATCTCCACAAGCGGTATGCCCAGCCGGGATAGGCCGTAACCCACGTCCTCATCCTTCTTCCAAAGGATGTTTGCCGCATCTTCTTCCAAGTTTATGCCCTCTAGGCTCACCCTGAGCTCGCCATCAACGGTGGCAGAGTCTATGTACCCTCCCTTAGATATCATTATGGTCCTTTGAAAGGCCCCGGTGTTGCTTCCATCGGTTATGGTCTTTCTCATGACGTGAAACTCGTCGAAAACCCATGAGTGAAAATAGTGGGCGACTAAAAGCGCGGCACTTAAGGCATCCTGGTTTATGCCGTGGGGAGGTTCTTCATCGAGCTCCACGAGGCAGCTCTCACCGGCCACAACGGAGTAATGGAACCTTCTGTTTCTCAGCTCTTCATAAGTAGCGCTCACGTCGTAGTAGCCTAGCTCGCTCGGAACCGGGTGCTGCTTCCTCACAACTTCCATTATCTCCGGCTCTCCCTTCATATCTGATGAGCATCCGCAGAACAACTTCCCACTTTCAAGCTGCTGATGGATCTCTATGCCGACCTTTAGGCCGACCGCTTTCCAGTCAATCATAGTTGATCCACGCGCTCCACTTATGAAACTTTGGGTCTCACGTCGATCGGTAGAGAAAGGCCCTCGGGTCAGAGGTCGAGCTTATCTCTCCAACCATGTCCGTCTCCATCATGCGCTTAACTTCCTTCATGTCTTTCGTGTGCCCAAGCACGAACATAAGCTTCACTAAGGCCGCTTCAGGAGTCCAGTCGCACTGATCCCCTATAACGCCTGCCTCCTTGAGAAGCCTTCCAGCTGCATAGACGTTCATGTTCACCCTACCGTATATGGTCTGAGGAGCCATCACCACAGGTATCCCTGAGCTTATCAGCGACCTTATGGACGGAAGTACGCTCCTAGCCAGCGGATCGTTTCCGGGATTGGTTGGGGCGTGGCCTAAACCAGTGCCAGCTAGCACAACGCCGTCGTAATACTTTGAGAGGGAATCGATGAATTCTGGGTTTATCCCCGGGTGGACGTAAATTAGCGCGACCTTATCATCCAGCCGAAGGTCGAGCTTCGGTTTGCCTCCACTTCTCTTGGGATAATCCCTTATGCGCTCGATTATTGGCGCACTGGCATCCCCCTTCCAGCGAACCCGCGCGTAGGGCAAGACGTTTATGCTTCTAAAGGCATCCCTGCGAGAAGTGTGCATTTTTCTAACTTTCACTCCCTGGTGAACTAGGCAGTAATCGTCTGACATGCTACCGTGCATCACCACAACCACACCAGCCATGTCGCTCGCGGCAACCGCCACCGAGCACTCCAGGTTCATCACGTTATCGCTTGATCCCCTATCGCTGCTCCTTTGGGCTCCAACCAGGGCTACTGGCACCCCTAAGCCCTGAAGCATGAAGCTCAGGGCAGAGGCCGTGTAGTGAAGCGTGTCCGTGCCATGCGTTATGACAACGCCATCCGCCCCGTCGGTTATCTCGTTGTAAACTGTTTGAGCCAAGAGCTTCCAGTGAGATGGGCTCATGTCCTCGGAGAGTATGTTGAGCAAGGGAACGCTCCTTACGTTGGCAAGCTGCATTATGCCGGGAAATATAGCCGATAGCTCCTTCGCCGTAAGCGCAGGAAAAACCGCTCCCGTGTTGTAGTCAATCCTCGAAGAGATTGTGCCTCCCGCGCTTACTATAGTTACGTTTCTAAGGCCCTTTTTCGGAGCTTCCCTGGATTCCTCTCCCGAGCTGATCTTAGGCTCCGCTCCCTTGCTTATCAGATCTATTTGCGCGCCATCGGGAAGAACGCCCACGTTGTATCCGTTGTCCAGCTTTACGACGAGCGCCCTGCCGCCCAAAAGGGCGGGCCTCGGCATCAATATACCCTCAATAATTTGACCATCCTTCCTTATCCTTACCCGATCCCAAACGGAAACGCCAGCAGAGCGCAGCAGCTGCACTACGTCCTCGGGATATCCCCCCACGCTCAAAACAATCGCCGTTCAGCGGCTTTTTTCCTGGGAATACACAAAGCGCTTAAGGTACTTAACCCGATTCTTAAGCCTAGGAACGGGATCGCGATGGGGCATCCTTTCTACTTTTGGAGTTGCCTGCCTAACCTTACCTGCCTTAGTTACTGAACCGTGACTTGGCATTTGTATCAGTCAAGCGACCAAATTTAAGCGTTGCTCAGCGGATTGCCAGCCCCAAGCACCTAAACATTTGCCGCGCGCTCGCTAACGCTCCTCATGAACTTCAGCACGGAGTAAATCTCGTCACCGCTCTTGTCTTCCAGGAGCCTCCTTATGAAGTCCTCAAGCAGCAAGCTCGATTCCTTAAGAAGCTCCTCTCCTTTGTCGGTTATGCTCAAGTTTACGACGCGCCTGTCTTCCTTGCTTCTCGTCCTCACAACCAACCCCCTCTTCTCCAGGGAGTCAATGAGAGGTGTAAGGCCTCCAGGCGACATCAGCACCGTCCTCGATGCTTCGGTCATTGTGCAGGTGCCGTTGAGGTGCAAACATCTCAAGACCCTGTACTCCTGAAGCCCAAGTCCAAGCTTGCGAAGCTCAAAATCGCTGGCCTTCTCTATCCTTTTCCAGGCCTCGACTATCCCATGCCAAAACTCGATCTCTTCAACTGCAGCATTACCCATGACTTTAAATTGCTCAGCGGCTTTTATGCATTATTAGATCATTAGGATGAACCACGGTGTTCGCAAGCTCTTCCAAATAACTTGGGCTGCTTGTAAGCCCGTCAACCCGTTCAAAACGAAAACCCATTTACGCGTCCCCGATAGATGCTGAGAAAATGGCGCTTGTTAGCGAGCCCACTTTGGCGGATATCGCAAGGGCCCGGGAAAGGATATCACCCTACGTTCACAAGACGCCTCTCGTTCGCTCCGAGACGTTCAGCGGGATGACCGGAAGCGAGGTCTACCTCAAGCTCGAAAACTTCCAGAAGACAGGCTCATTCAAGGTAAGGGGGGCGTTAAACAAGCTCATGACAACCGACCGCAGGGACCTCGCAAATGGCGTTATAACCGCTTCCGCGGGAAACCACGCTCAAGGAGTGGCCTATGCTGCCATGACCTTGGGAGTCAAGGCCACCGTGGTAATGCCCAAATGGGCGAGCGAGGCCAAGGTTAACGCAACCAAGAGCTACGGCGCGGAAGTGCTGCTCTATGGAGCGAGCTTTGATGAGGCAGCCGAAAAAGCAAAAAACATGAGCGAGCAGCTTGGTATGCTCTACATCCCTGCCTTTGACGATGACCAAGTCATAGCCGGGCAGGGGACGATCGGCCTCGAGATCCTGGAGGACGATCCAGACATCGATTACGTTGTGGTGCCGGTAGGCGGTGGAGGGCTCATATCCGGCATCGCCATAGCCTGCCAGGGAAAAGCTGAGGTGATAGGGGTTGAAAGCGAGGCGTTTCCTTCGATCCACGATTTGCTCATTGGTAAAACCCCCTCCTTCGGAAGTACCATAGCTGATGGTATAGCTGTAAAAAACCCAAGTCAAAGGACGCTCACCTACATAAGGGAACACGTGAAGGAAATAAAGCTGGTCAACGACGATGAGATAGCGAAGGCGGTGTTCTTGCTCATGGAGAGACAAAAGATCATAGCGGAACCCGCGGGAGCGGTCGGGCTCGCGTCTCTGCTCTCCGGTGATCTGAGGCTAAGCGGTAAGAGGGTCGCGGTGCTCATAAGCGGTGGAAACGTTGACCTGCACCTGCTTTCAAGGATAGTTGACCACGCCCTTTTGGATATGGGACGCCTTCTGATAATTAACTTCGTGGCGCCCGACAAGCCCGGCGTTCTTTCTATGGCGGTATCGACTATAGCCGATGTGGGCGGGAACATAATTCACATACAGCACGAGAGAGAAAGCCGCGATGTGCCCATAGGCTACTCAAAGGTAAAGATCTGGATGGAGGTACCTGACCCATCAGCCAGCCAAGAGATAATTAAGAGGCTGAGCCCCACCTTCCCTTCCATAACGAAGGGCTAGCGAGATCTGAAAACCCACACCGGTTTCTTTCTGGCTGGAAAAGCCACGTTGTAAACCTGCACCTCCCCTACCTTAACGCTCTCCACGGTACCCTTGTGTATGTGCCCATGCACCCAAGCATCGAAACCGCCTCTCGCTAGCTCCTCTTCAAATCCGGGATATCCCATCTCCGGCCACATCTTTTCTCTCTCCCCAATCATAGTAGCTTTTGTAGGAGAGTAATGGCTGAGCACGATCTTAACGTCCGCCTTCGTGTTTCTCAGCTTTTCTAGAGATTCCCTTGTGGTCCTGATCTGCTCTCTCCTTATGCTCCATATCTCCTTTATGTGAGTGCGCTGCCAGTAGGTTGGCCTTTCAAGTACTCCCTTGGTCCCAAACACGGCCAGTTTCTCTCCGCCCAAGTCAAATGTCTCCAGCTCATCTATAAGCCAGCGGATCTTGCCCGAAGTGGCGCGCAAAACGTCGTCAAATGTCTCCTCATACTCCTCGTTACCTTGGCACGCCACCAAAGGACCCCTGTAAAACGACCCAAGGCGATCTAGAAAGTCGCCTAGCGCGCTGGGGTCTCCCTTGTTAACGACGTCTCCCGCTAAGAGGAGGATCTGCGGCATTGCCTCCTCCGTTTCCTTTTGCATGGCCTCAAGGAACTGATCGGAAAACCTGGGCACGTGCATATCGGAGCTGGCCAACACCATCAAGGCGCTACACCTCTTGCAACGCAAAGCCCATCAACAAGCGAGCTACTCACTCTCGCCCTTAACTGGAGATGCCTTATAGGCGTGGTCTTGAACCAGCGCATCAGCAAGGGCGCGCACCGCGCAATCGTCATCCCCCCTGGTTCCTATGCTGAGCCTGGCGAAGCCCGGGGCAAACTGCGGGATCATCAGAGTGAGCGGCAGCTTCGGCATACCCCTAAGGAACTTCATCATGATGAAGTTCGTGGAGCTCTTGTAAGGCTTAACGCCGTTGAGCCTCAAAAGCTTACCGTAGAGCCTCTCCCTTTCTAGGATAACGTACTCCGCGTTTTTCAGCGCATAAGAGGGGTCCCTCAGCGCCTCCACGGCAGCGGCCATGCTTGCGCGCGACAGCTCAAACCTAGGCGAGAACCCCTCCACGTTTTTTATGAGCCCGCTTGGAGCCAATAAGAACGAGACGCGCATGCCGGCCATGGCAAAGGCTTTGCTCATGGTCCTAAATACCACAAGGTTCTTGACCTCGCTTACAAGGCTTGCAGATGAGTAGCCCGCGTACTCTGTGTACGCCTCGTCAAGCAACAGGTAACCATCAAAGGAAGAGAGGAGCCTGCCGACGTTTTCCCTTGTGCGCAATACGGGAGAGCCTGTGGGGTTATTGGGATCATCCACCACCAAGAGCTTGGGTTTTTTCCTCCTGATCATATCTATGAGGGAGTCCAGTTCAAGAGACCACATATCGCCCTTCTCTATGAGCGGCACCTTCTCGATCGTGCATCCGAGAGCCCTCAGGATCGGCTCATAAGACGAAAAAGTCGGTTCAAGCAAGAAGACGAGGTCCCCCGGCCTGACCGCTCTTGAGAATAGCTCGTAAAAGACGTACTCTCCTCCAGAGGCGGCGTGAACGTTTTCGGCGCTCACCCCAGCGTATTTCGCCATAAGCTCTTTGAGAAGCGCGGCGAGCTCCGATGGAGGATACCTGTTTGCGCGTGAAACCGATTTTCTAGCGGCGTCGAGAACCCTCTTGGGAGGGGGTTGAGGAAACTCGTTATAATAAAGCCTCAGCTTCGAGGGATCGCATGGCATTTGGCGTGCATTGAAGTCCGCATATCAGCTTACCGCTGGCTCTTGCCTCTAGCCCTGGCGACTGCCGACTGAGCGACTGCCGGCGATCAGTCACCTTGTCACCGCTCTGTTAAAGATTGGAACGGCCAAGCCCATCGCAATCACCGCGAACACCAGCATAAACACGAGGGGATTGACTATGGCAGCAATTCCCGCGTTCAGCACCATGAGGCGCCTCAAGGCCTCCACCATGTAAGTAAGGGGTATGGCCCAAGCGATATCCTGGAGCCACCACGGAAGCTGCATTATGGGATAGAGCACCCCGCTTAGGAATATCATGGGAAACTGAAGCATCATCAGTATCATCGTTGCGCTTTCCTGATCCGAGGCTATGGAGGTTGCGATTATGCCGATTCCAACGAATCCCAGATCGCCGAGGATAAGCACCGCGAGTATGAGCAACGGATTCCCGTATATCTTCACGCCAAAAAAGGCCACCACCAGCACAACTATTATCGCAGCCTGTATGAGGCCCCTCACGGTTTGAGCCACAGCCTTACCGGTTATAATAGAGGACCTCGATATGGGAGCTACCATGAGGCCATCCATGGTTCCAAGTTCCCTTTCCCTTGAAACGGCCGCGGCAAGCCCTGCCATTCCAGCCATTACGACGGTCAGGCCCACGAAGCCTGGGGCCATGTACTCAAACTCGCTGGACGGAGCCCAGGGAGCTATGCTTTCGACAAACAGCGGCGAGGGATCGCTCTGCGTGAGCTCGGCTAGTATCTGATCCACAGACGCCTCAAGCTCTGCGGCCACCTGGGGGTCGGTGTTATCAACTATGAGCACTACGCTGTTTTGCTGAGGAAAAGTCGGGTAAATTACCAGCACGCCGTAGTCCTGCCCGCTGACCACTGCCTCCTTCGCCTGCTGCACCGATGCAAAGCTCGTTAAGGAAAGCACACCCGACGATTGAGATATATGCTGGAATGAGTCAACAAAGGCCTGAGCTTGCCCGCCGTTTGCCTCGTCAACTACCGCAAGGGGTATGTGATTTATCTGCCCCGACCCTGGAAACATGAAGCCGAACAGCGCTATCAATATGATCGGCATCAGCACAAAGGTGGCAAGCCTCATCTTTGACCTACTGAACTCCAAAAGGTCCTTCTGAGCTATTCTAAGAGAATCCTTAAGCGTCTTTCCAGCGCTCACCTTTATCACCTCACAACTCTAGCCGAGGCGCTTTGCTTCCCAAGGCTGTCCCTGAGCTGCCTTCCGGTCAGCTTAAGGAAGAGCTCTTCGAGGTTTTTAACCCCGTTTTCCTCCTCAAGCTTCTTTGGCTCACCTATGGCAAGTATTTTACCGTGGTCTATTATGGCCAGCCTCTCCGATAGCTCTTCGGCAAGCGCCATCTCATGCGTCGTAAGCACTATGGTTATGTCGGACTCGTGAAGCTGAATTATGAGATCCTTTATGAACCTAACAGTTTGCGGATCAAGCCCCAACGTCGGCTCGTCCAAGAACAAGACCTTGGGGTTGTGAAGCAGCGCGCGCACCAAGTTCAGCCTCTGCTTCATGCCGGTGGAAAAAGTGCCCACCGGCTTATCAGCAAACCTGCTCAGGTTGACCTCTTCCAGAAGCTCGTCTATCCTCTCGTCCAGCCTCTTTCCGCCCAGACCGTAGAGGTTCCCGAAGAACCTCAGGTTCTCTCTGGCGGTAAGCCTGTCGTAAACTATGAGCTTATCGGAAACGAGGCCTATGAGCAATCTCACCTTGTCGGGTTCCTTCTTTACGGAGTGACCGCCCACGTAAGCGTCGCCCTCAGTGGGGCGAAGCAGCGTAGTCAACATCCTCATAGTGGTGCTCTTGCCTGCCCCGTTTGGCCCCAGGAGCCCGAAGAGCTCGCCGTCTTTTATGCTGAAGCTGATATGGTCGACGGCAACGAATCCGTTAAAAACCTTCGTCAGCCCCTCGACCACAATGCTTCCATCTTCCACCTATATCACCCCTTGGCCTGGGCCTTGCCGCGCCTGCTAAGGACCCCTATGAGAATGCCAAGCAAGAATATCACTATTACAAGCAGGGCCAACAGAAGCGCATTGCTTCCTATCTTCGCGCTTGAAAGGTCGCTGCCTATGGAGTTTATCAAGCTCTGCTTCACGTGAACTTGGATCGGTATATATGACGTGAATGGGGTCTCCGAGTTGTTCTGGTACCACGTGACCTGGAGCGTGAGGTTATATGTCGTGGGCTTCGCATTAGAAGCCGTGTCTAATTCAAAGCGCACGATGTCCTGCTGCGCCGGCTTCAGCGAACCGGCGTAATCAGTTGTCACACCCGAGAACTCGTTGGGAGTTATCAGGTTAAACGTGACGTAGTTCGCGGTGTAATTGCCCGAGTTCTTGAGCGTCACGTAGAGCTTTTGCCCCGAGCCGCCTTGGGTGAGGTTATATCCGGACGTCGATACGACCGAGAAGGAGGCCTTGCCGTACACCATGAAGACAACTGGCACGCTTTCGCTGCCTCCTGTCCAGCTTATGAGAATTTTTGCGGTGTAGTTCGAAGGCGACTTAACCGATCCGACGTTGAAGTAGAACTGCACTGGAACCTCTGACCCCACGGGCAGAACGCCAATCGCGTGAGCGGTTGAATTGCCCCAAGCGGGTGAGAAGCCTGAGGGCAAGCTCAGGGTGACCGTGGCGTTCTGGGCAACGGATGTGCCGTCGTTCACTATGTAAGCTTCAAGCTCAACGTCTTGCTCTCCCGGAAACATGGAGGGCGGATTGTACCCAACCCCAACCACCTTGACCGAAGCATACCCTGTCACGGGCACCGACACGTTAAGATCTTGCGTAAAACCATCGCAACTTATGGTCAATGGGATCACATAAACTCCGTCGGCGGCATCTGCCTTAATTGAGACGAAGAACGCGCCCAAGGCCTGCCCTCCGGTTTCAACGGTCCCAAGTCTGACGGTCTCATCTCTGGAGTAAACAAACTTCCCATTGGTGTAGTAGGAGTAGTAGAACGGACCCCAGAGCTTCAGCGTGGCATTTGCATTTGCGGCGACGCCTCCCTCGTTGACAAGCTCAACTAAAAGCGGAAGGTTGGAGTCACCCGGAGAGGCCACGATGGGCGAGCTCTGAGAGCCCCAGGTGGCTGCCACGACCAGGAAGTCTGGCCTTAGCCCCGCCGTCTGCGCTGAAGCCGCTGAAAACGCGCCAATCAACAGCAATGCAGACACAAAAACAACGGATAACGCCTTCACTTTTCATTCACCTCATTAAGCCTATCGTTTATCCAAATCAGCTGGGAGTCAAGCTCCACCTTGGCCCTCCTTAGAAGGTCGGAAGCCTCGGCGGGCTCCAGGAGCTTGGCGGCATCCTTCAGGAACCTGAACTGGTTCTGATAGCCGATCAAGGAGAGCTTTACAAGCTGATCCCTTCCCACAAAGTCCTCGAGTATTCCCCTGTAGTTATCCCAGTTCTCAAGAAGGGACGACAGCTTGTCCTTGACGCCAGCAAGAGCAGCCTTACCGTCTTCGGTTATCTCGTACACATTCCTGCCGTCCTCAGAATATCCCCTAATGAGCCCATCCCTCTCCATGCGCTTCAGAAGCGGATAAAGCGCCCCGCTGCTGAAATTCCAAGCTCCCCCCGTCTTCTCCCTTATGGTTTCCATTATTTCATATCCATAATACTTCCTTTTAGAGAGAAGGTGAAGCACGTAAAACCTCATCAGTCCGTGCAGAGTTCCGCTGAACTGCTTGGAGGGAAGCTGGGTAGACATGAGTTCCTTTAGGCCGGGGCTTTTAAGAATATCGCATCATACATATCATGATATATCTTACGCGCTAGCTTCCAATTGGCGCCCGTGAGGCGTAAGCGCTGAGAAGACCATGGCAAGAAGGGCCACGCCCATGGAGAATAGAAAAGCCAGGCTCAATCCGTACTCAAATCCTGCCATGTTAAATCCCTGGCCAACTCCGCCTCCGTATATCATTATATCCATAAGCTGGTTAAGTGGTGTACGGCTAAGTAGGAACGGGAACGTGGCCGCAAGGCTTAGCATGCTTCCGGTATTCCTGAGCATAGTTCTTATCCCTGAAGCCATTCCTCTCCTGTTGACCGGAACCGAGCTCATTATGGCGTTTGTGTTCGGAGAGCTGAAGAGGCCGCTTCCAGCGCCCATTATCGCCATGTAAATGGCCAGCTCCCAGTACGGCACTTTATACGTGATCGTTGAAAGGAGGAACAGGCCGATCGCGCTTATCAACATGCCCACGGTGCTTAGTATCCTTGCGCCGTACTTGTCAGAAAGACGGCCGCTGATCGGCCCAAGCGCCAGAAAGCCCAACCCATAAGGTATCATCATGACCCCGGCTGAAAATGGAGATTGCCCATAAGGACCTTGCAAGAAGAAGATGAGCAAGAACGTCACGGCACCAGTCGACAGCCCCATGAGCAGGTTTGCGCCGTTGGCCAAGGAAAACACCCTGTGCTTGAAAAGGGAGAGCTCCATTATGGGATACTGAACCCTCCTTTCGACCATGAAGAAGCCGATAAACATCAAAGCGGAGGCACCGATCATGCCGATAACCATGAGAAACGGAAGGCCTGGAAGGGCCACAAAGGTCAGCCCAAGCAGGAGGGCGGTAAGCGCCCCTGCCAAAAGAGCGTTGCCAGCGTAATCGAAGCCCTGTTCCCTTGTGGGCTCAACGACGTCCCTCAGCCTGAAGTAGGCCCATGGGACCGCAAAGGCCGCAATGGGTATGTTGAAGAAGAATATCCAGCGCCAGGAAATGGAGGTGAGTATGCCACCTACAACGGGACCTACGGTGAACCCAGTTATGAACGCTATTTGGTTTATGCCCAGTCCAAGGCCAACTTCCCCCTTCTTAAACGCGTCAGTAACTATGGCGGTGCTGTTAACCATGAGGAAGGCCCCGCCAAGTGCCTGAATTGACCTGAACGCTATGAGCTCGTTGCCCGCCAAAGATCCCTTTCCAGTCACAAGGCCGCTGAGAAGGGATCCAACGCCGAAAATAGCGAATCCCACGTTGTACATTTTCTTCCTGCCCATTACGTCAGCAAGCTTGCCCAGCGTAGGGACAAGGCTCACAGTAAGAAGCATGTAGATGAGTATTATCCAGAGGGCGTAGAAAAAGTTAAGGTCAAGCTCCCTCATCATGCTTGGAAGCGCTATGAGAAGGGCCGAGCTCTGAATGCTGCTAAGAAGAGCTCCAACCGTGGTTACAGATAACGCTGTCCACTTGTACTCCAAGCAGGATCAAGATCCTGAAAATCTCTTCTTTTAACTTTATCGGCGATTGGAGCAAGAAAACCGTTTCACTGAGGAAAAAAGCGCGGAAGTCCTCTCTGTATTGTTTTTAGGGGATAAACTGACAGGTCAGTGCGGCCGAACTCCTGTTGAGATCGCGCCTCCACAGCGTTGATCGGACGGCAACTGGGGATGAGCCTCAGCTGCGCCACGAGAGCCCGAGCGCAATCGCTGGAGAGAGGCTGAAAATGCGAAGCAACTCATGCTTTGCCGATCGGGACGCGCGCCGTGGGAAGGGGTGGACGCAGTTGGAAGACGGGCTCAAGTCCCGCCCGCATTACGCTCGATATTTCATCCTGCCCTAGCAGCTTTGGCCTCGCAAGCGTTCTAGCCACTTGCAGCACGTCATATGGGATCTTTAGCACGTAGAACATCTGAAGTGGTAACCTCCCCATAACGTACTTGCCCATGGTAGCCGCATAGCGGTTTTCCGGCCCCTTGATCACCAGCCCTGACTTGGAGAAGAGGTATCTTTCGATGTAGAAGGCGTAATTGGCCACCCTAGAAGCCAGGTACGCCCACACGGGATTCACAGATCCCCTCAGAAGCGGGTGCAGGCAGTCATAAAGATGCCAATCAAAGCTGATTATCTTGTTGTCCTTCAAAAGCTTGTAGAAGCTCGTGGAACCCGGAAGCGGCGTGTAGAGGGTGAACTGAATCGCGTCAAGCCCCCTTTTAGCGAGCTCTATGGAGAACTTCACGCTCCTCTTAAGGGAGTCCCACGTCTCGTAGGGCGCGCCAAGTATCATACCACCGAAAACGGTGACGCCCAGCTTATGGAGCACTTCAACCGCCCTAGCGGACATATTGGTCGTTATCCCTTTCTTCATCTCCCTCAAGGTCTTGTCGTCCCCGGATTCGATCCCTATGAAGGCAAGGATCATTCCCGCCTTGGCAGCGGCCTCCATCACGTCCGGCCTTCTCACCACGAGGTCGGCCCTTATCTGCGCGAACCACCTTACATCAGGAGCCTGTTGCGATATGGAGCTAAAGAGCCTCTTCCTGGACTCCTCGCTTCCGGGTATAACAAGATCGTCATCCACGAAGAACATGTACTTGTATCCCATGTCCCTAAGCGCGTTTATCTCCTTCATTATCCTGCCTTCGCTCTTCATCCTCCAGGAATGCCCCCACATCGCCGTAACTGAGCAAAACTCGCAGTTGTAAGGACAACCCCTGGCCGTCTCTATCGTTGCGAACTTCGCCCCCCTCTCTATGACGTCGGCCCTGTAGCTGTCTTGCTCTATGAGATCCCACGCAGGCATGGGCGATTCATCAAGGTTTGCCAGAGGGGGCCTTGGAGGGGTGAGCTTTACCTCACCGTGATCGGTGTAGGCTATGCCCTGAACTGATGACGGCGATCTGCCATTGGCTATCGAATTCATAAGATCAACGGTGGTGACCTCTCCCTCTCCCCTAACCACGTAATCAAAGCCGTCCCTCAGCACAACAGGATACATAAACGTTGCGTGATGCCCGCCTGCAAAGGTGACCAAATCCTTGTCTTCTTTCTTTATGGCCTTCGCAACGTCGGCTGCGTCAGGATAGTATGACGTAGCTATGGTGGTAAACCCCACAGCATCATAGTTAAGCACCTTTCTGGCAAACTCCTCCGGCGCGCTCTTGTGTATCATGCGATCGTATATGCTTACCTCATGCCCGGCATCGCGCAGACCTCCGGCCAGCTCCGCCAATCCCAGGGGAGGCATCCTTATCCCAAAGGAGTTGTAGTAGCCTTCGCCATAGGGGTCATAGGGCTTCACCAGCAGTATCTTCATGGCCTTTCACATGCATAAAGGGCTTATATTTTTACGTCTTACCTTTTTGAGAAAAAGTTCATGCTGAAGTCAAGGCCTCAAGAGCCACCTTAGTTGCCCTCTGCGCGTACGCCTTCATCTGCGAGGCGTCAAGCATCGTGGTGCGTTCAATCATGTTGTCGCTTATCATAAGCAGGGCGGCCGACCTGTATCCCCTTATCTGCCCGAGCGCGAAGAGCGTGGCGCACTCCATTTCGACTGCCGCAAATCCAAGCGACGAAAGCCTCTGCGCGAAACCGGGATCCTCGGCATAGAACGCGTCACTCGAGAAAACGGGTCCGATCTTGTACTGCAGGCCCTCCTCGCTGGCCGCTTTCACGAGCGCGCTTACCAACTCGTGATCTGGCGCTGGGGCAAGGCATATGTCCTTAACGTACTGTCCAATGGTACCCCCAGGGTTGCTGGCTGCAGAGCTAGGTATGACCAAGTCGCCGTACTTCTGCCCGGGCGCAAGCCCTCCAGCCGTTCCAAGCCTTATCATGACCTTTGCCCCGTACTGGTAAAGCTCTTCAAAAACTATGGCGGCGGAAGGACCGCCCACTCCATGGCAAGCCACGCTCACGGGTTTATCGTTATAAAAGCCCGTGTAGACGTAAAAGCCCCTGTTGCTGTTCACAAGCCTAGCATCCTTCAACACCTCGGACACGAGCTTTACCCTTTCTGGATCTCCTGCCACAAGAACTCTTTCAGCCAAGTCACTTTTTTTCAACTTTATGTGAAGAGGTTCTATTGCCATTTTCGTCAATATGCGACTAGCGATTAAATATAAACCTTAGGCGCGATCAAAAGCTCCTCAGATCGATAGGGGTTGCTTCCATGACCTTGACCTTTAACCTTTCCCCTGGAGACGCCGGTCTCCTCAGAACTACCTGCTTGTAATTCTCGGTCCTTGCCGTTGGACAGCTACCACCCTGCACGACCAGCGCATCTACTTCCTTTCCCACGTATTCCCGGTTTATCTCGAGAGCCCTCTGCTTCCAAAGCGCGGATAGGAGGTCGCTCCTGGCCTTTTTGATTGGGTCGGGTACCTGTTCCCACGCGGCGGCATCCGTCAACGGGCGGGGCGAATACCTAGCGACGTTCACCTTGTCGAACTTAACCCTCTTCATTGCGTCAACAGTTAAGGAGAAGTCCTCGTCCGTTTCTCCTGGAAAGCCAACTATGATATCGGTGTGCACTGATGCATCTGGAAAAGCGCTCCTGACCTTTCTGAGTATCTCAAAGGCCTCATCTGAAGTGTAACCGCGCCTCATGTCCTTGAGAACTTTATCGCTGAAGCTCTGAACTGGCACATGAAAGAACTTGAAGACCTTTCTTGAGCGATAAGCCTCCAAAAGGTCGTCTATCCAATCCAGAAGCCCGCGTGGGTTTATCATTCCAACCCTCACGCGAAAGTCACCAGGAAGATCGGCCATCATGCCTAGCAGCTCTGGAAAGCTCATGCCGAGGTCCTTTCCCCACGAGTTTATCTCCACGGCCGTGACGTCGACCTCAACCGCGCCCTTTTCCACGGCCTCTTTTACAAGCCTCAATAGGGTTCCTGGCGGATAGCTGGCTATGACCCCCCTGGCGAGCTTTGTGGCGCAAAAGGAGCAGTTCCCCCCACAACCGGTCCCGATTGGGATCGTGTAAATGGGGCCTTTGGGAGGGGGAGGGAGAAGATCGCCCAGTTCACCGCTTAGATCACATCCAAGCGACTCCAGAAACCGGCGCCTGTCCCTCAGCGGAATAACGCTGGCCCCCGCCGACAGCCCCACCGAGGGATAAGCCTCGGCCGAGCAGCCGGTCACTATGACTTCCTTTCCCGCATCCCTAAACCTCCTTATTGATGATGATAGCTTCCTGTCCGATGCCTCCCTAACCGCGCATCCGTTTATTATGATCACGTCAGCGTCTTCGCTATCTTCAACTATGACCATGCCGGCGTCCCGCAGCGACTTGGCGAGGCCCTTGGCATCCGCCTGGCTCAGCGCGCATCCCATGCCCTCAACAAAGGCCCTCTTTCCCTTAATTGCTGTAAAGTCCAAGCCTTTGGCCAACCCTTCCGATCACCCTCCTTGAAAGCGGTGAAAGCCTTCCACCGCCGTTTGTCTCGCCTTTTCTGACAGCCTTCAGCACGTCTTCCCAGTTATCCGCGCTCTCGAGGCCTCCTCCATAAGTATAGCCGTTGCCGACCTCCCAGGGAAAGTGAGCGTCGCTGCCGCCAGTTCTCGCGAAGCCCGTCATGGAGGCCGCCCTACGGTTGGACCCAAACCAGTTAGACGCGTTGAAGACCTCGACCCCATCCACTCTGGCGCCGCGTTCCAAGGCCTTTCCCATGCCCATCTTAAACCCAGAAAAAGGATGTGCGGCCACCGCTAGGCCTCCCCTTTGATGTATAAACTCAACTGCCTCTTCAAGGCTCACGCCCTTAGCTGGGCACTCGTAAATGCCAAGGCCCAGAAGGTGACCCACGGCCGTGCTGATCTCTACGCCTGGGACCACTATTAGCTCCTTCTCGCCCTTGAAGGAAGCGATTCCGTCCGTGGTGTTGTGGTCTGTGACCGCGAAACCTGACAGCCCTTTGCGCTTTGCAAAAGCTATGATGTCCTTTGGCTTGTTCACCGAGTCCTTGGAAAAAACCGTATGAACGTGAAGGTCGAACATCCTCAAAAAATTCGCCTCAGTGTATCCTCGAGCCCTCGGGGACATCGCGCATCGGAACCAGTATGCCAAGCGAGCCATCGCTTCCCTCGGCCGCCAGCACCATGCACTCGGACTTTTCGCCCATCATTTCCCTGCCCTTTATGTTGACAAGAACGGCGATCTTTTTTCCTATGAGATCCTCTGGCTCGTACTTTAGCCCCAGCCCGCCCAAGGTGGTCTTCGTGAAGCCCCCAAAGTCAAACTTTATGCGCAGGAGCTTCTTCGATCCCTGCACCCTTTCGGCGCTTATCACCCTTCCTATCCTTATGTCGATCTTCTGGAAGTCTTCTATGCCTATCTCGGGAAGCAACGGCTCGATCGGCTTCTTGGGCGAGACCTTGGAGAAGACCGTGTGCGGTTTGGAGACCCTGCTGCCCGGGGCTAACTCACGCCCCACGCTCTCCCAGCCTGGATTAAGCCCAAGGAAGGACAGCATAGTCGAAGCCGATGCTGGGGCTATGGGATAAAGCATCAGCGCTATGTCCTTTGCCACGTTGCTGGCCACGTAAATCGTGTCCTTGCCCTTTCCCTCCTTGACCTGCTTCCAAGGCTCCCTTTCGTTCACGTATCTGTTTCCTGCCCTCGCGAGCGCGAGCATCTCTTCCACCGCGGATGACAGAGATGTCCTATCCATGGCCTCCGCGTAGGCCCTTGCCTTTTCGCTGGCATAGCTCATGAGCTCCTTGCTTTCGGCGTCAAGCTCTCCCGGATCGGGTATTTGGCCACCAAAGAACTGATCCACAAAGGTGAGCGTCCTGTGGACGTAGTTTCCGAGCGTGTCGTTGAGGTCAGAGTTGACCCTTCCCATGGATGACTCGATAGTTATGGAGGTGTCCTTGCTTTCGGGTCTCACCTGCATAAGCACAAACCTCCAGTACTCAGCGGGCATGACCGAAAGGGCCTCATCGCTCCATATTCCTTTCTTCTTGCTCTTAGACGCTTTTTCTCCACCGAAAAGTATGAACTCCGTTGAGCTCACAGTCCAAGGAAGGACGTAGTCCTCGCCGGAAGCCATCAGGAGGGCGGGCAAAATTATGGTATGGAACGGGATGTTGTCCTTTCCCACGAAGCACACAAACCTCGTTTGCTTATCGAACCAGTAATCCTTCCACCTGTCGGGCTCCCCCCTCAGCTCGAAGTACTCCTTCGTGGCGGAGACGTAACCAAGAACGGCTTCCATCCAGACGTAAATGGTCTTTCCCTCGGCCCCAGGAAAGGGCGCCGGTATGCCCCACCGGTTGTCGCGCGTTACGGAGCGGGGCTTGAGCCCGTCCCTTATCATTGCAAGACTCGTGCTTTTCGCGTTGTCCGGCAGGGCGCTGTTGGACTTTATGTAGGCCTCAAGCCTATCTGAAAAAGCGGGAAGGTCAAAGTCCCACTCATAAGTGGTCTTCCAAGTTATGGGCTCATCGCAGAAAACTCCTCTTGGATTTATCAGGAGCTTTGGCTCAAGCAGCCTTCCGCAGTTATCGCACTGGTCTCCATGCGCCTCGGGATAGCCGCAGTATGGGCAAGTGCCAACCACGAACCTATCAGGCAAAAACATCTTCTTCTCCTCGCAGTAAGGCATCTCGATCTCGCGCTTCGTTATGTAACCGTTCTTGTAGATCTTTTCGTAGAAATCCCTCACAAATGACTTATGCACTTCGCTCTCAGTGCGCGTGTAGTTGTCGAAGTTTATCTCCCAAGCCTTGAGTATTTCAAGTATCTTCTTGTGGTTTTCGTCGGTTATCTGCTTGGGATCAACTCCTCTTCTCACAGCCTCTACTTCGATCGGTGTTCCATGCTCGTCCGAGCCGCTGACCATAACCACGTTGTCGCCTTGCATCCTCAGATAGCGCGTGAAAACGTCTGCCGAAAGCAGATGTATAAGGGTGCCCAGGTGGGGCTCGTAGTTAACGTACGGCCAAGCCGAGGTCACTACCCACTTTCTACCAGACATAATTCATACAGCCATCAGGGTATAAAAGCTGAGGGGTCGGCTACAGGTCAATTGCCCTGTTTTTTGCCCTCGCGTCGGTTAGTACTTTATGATCTCAAGGTGTTTTGCCCTGTAAAAGTTGTAGGCGTCCGTCATCGACAGCTTGTACTCGTCCCCGTCCTTCTTCTTCAAAACTAGGTCGTAGCCGTCAGCGCCCTCCACGCTTGCCACCTCGCCGTCAAGCACCACAGAGCTGCCCAGCCTAAGCCTGAATATCCTCACCAGAGAGATCTTTTGGTAAACCAGCCTACCGTCCCTTTCCTTTTTCAGCAGCTTCTGGCTGTAACTCGTCTGCGCGAGAAACCGCTTCTCCAGCTCACGCCTTAAGTTCAGCGAGAAGCTTGGAGAGTAAGCCTGCACGTCAACTCCACCCTCCTTCTCATCGAACTTAAGGGGCATTTCCGAATGCCTCTGCGCCATAAACTCAACCATGTGCCTTAGCCTTGCCACCTCATCGCTATCAAGCCTGCGCCCCTCCCCCCTTATCTGGATCAAGTATGGGTAGTTTTTCTCCTGAGCCATGGCACATGAAGGACATATGGAGCTCTCATAAGAGATCTCCAGTTCGCCTTTCTCATCCTTAACAAGCCCAAAGCCCACGTTTACCTCGGCGGTAAAGGCTACCCTTGCCCCGCTGCTGTGCTCGCCCACGTGGTCTACCTTGATTTCGTATCCCTCGCTGTCCTTGAGCACGCCGTATAGGGCCGAGTACACGAGGTCTGCCCAGCCCTCCCCTGTTGGCGCAGGTATCCACTGCCCTTTCCACCTTATCGATCCGCATACCCTGCACTTGGGAACCCTTACCTTTATGAGCGCGGGTAGCCGATCTATGTGGGACAACGCGCACTCCTCGCACAGGTTGCCCTCTCCCAAGTGGTGGGGGCTTTCGCGTGAGTATCCCCTTCCATCCTTGAGCTCCTTTCCGCAGAGCGCACAAACTCTCAAATCTAAAAATAGACGTAACGCGTTTTTAAACTCATCTTTAGAAAGGGCCCGCGAGCTCGCCTGCTCTTGAGCAATGAGGGGAAGAAGAAGCGCTTGCCCGCCGCGGACTTCGCGTCATCCCACTCCTTAAGGATCTTTACGCTTTCGTTTGCAACCTTGATCGCGTCGTCAATCCCAGCGTTTGCGTCAAACTCCCCTGTCTCCCTTTGGGCTATGACCGCCGTTATCGCGCCGGCCCTTCCTCCGTACAGCCTTGCAACGGTGAAAAGCGTGGCCGTCTCCATCTCGAAGTTAAGCACCCCGGCCCGCCGCAGGTCAGGCAGGAGTTCCCGCATCCAGCTCTGCTCGTAACCCCTGTATCCCGGCCTGCCCTGGCCTGTGTAAAACGTGTCGCTGCTCGCGGTAACGCCTACGTGATACCTTACCCCCAGCCGTTCGGAAGCCTCTATGAGGGCCATGGTTACCTCCAGATCTGCCGCAGCAGGGTACTCCGGTCTTACGTACTGCTTGCTTGCTCCATCCAGCCTAACGGAGGCCGCGCTGATTATGAGGTCACCGAGCCTTATATCCTTTTGAATGGCACCCGTGGTGCCCACCCTTATGAAAGTGTCAGCCCCAATCCTGAACAGCTCCTCAAGCGCAATTGAAAGACTTGGTCCTCCTATTCCCGTTGATGTGCAGGATATCCCTACCCCGGCATAGGTACCCGTGTGCGTTACGTATTCCCTGTGCGAGGCCCTGAACCTAACGCTGTCCCACCGCGATGATATGCGCTCGGTTCTCGACGGGTCGCCCGGCAACAGCACGTACCTCTCGACGTCGCCAGGACCACAGGCTATGTGATATTCCTTACCGTTTACTTTCGGCTCCTCAGCGGCCACTTCCATCGCCCCAGGCGAAAACCGTCGGGCAAAAGCTCCCTTAGCTTGTGCACCTTTCCGCCATATATGACGTCCATATCTGGTGAGAACTCGCTCAAGACCTGACGGCACGCCCCGCAGGGAGACGGGTTTACGGAATCAGATGCCACGGCTATGGCTTGGAAATCCCTGAAGCCCTCTGACACGGCCTTAAATACGGCCACCCTTTCAGCGCACATGGAAAGCCCATATGAAGCGTTTTCGACGTTGCAGCCAGTGAAGACCCGTCCATCTTTTGTCAATAGGGCCGCGCCCACTCTTATCTTGGAGTACGGGGAGTAAGAGTTCTTCATGGCCTCTTCCGCTGCCTTAACGAGATCCGCGTACCTATTATCCATGGTAATGGAAGCGAAACCGCTGTTAAGGGTAGCGAGGAACGCGCCAAAGCCCTCGCAAAAGATCAATACCGTCCACCGCGACGCCATGCAACCCTCGAAGCTCCCACGTTGCGGCGTGCTTCCACCCTTATCAGCGGTCACCCGCGCAATACATTTTCTCCTTAAAACTTTAATGCAGATCTTGGGCTTTACTTTGATAAGTTTGTCAGATGAAGAAGGAGGAAGAAGAAGGCCAAAGTTTTCAGCAAACCTACCCTTCGAGGGATCTTCGGGGGAGACTTATTACCTGAAGTTTGCCGTTTGGGATGGAAAAGGGGGCAGTCACGTCTACACCGCGACGCTGACCGTTCGCGAGGGATCGAACTACACCGACGTGGCCAAAATAAGCGTGGCTGAAAGGGATCAATCGTTCAAGCTCATATCAAAGAAGCTTTACGGCGAAGAACAGCTGAAGTACAGGGGAGGTTCAGACACCTCCGAGAACGCAGATGATGAAAGCGATAACGGCTTCTGAGCGATCACTCAGCTATGCTGATAACGACCTTTCCCGTCACCTTTCCCTCTTCCATGTCCTTATGGGCTTCTGATGCTTTGCTCAAAGGCACCACCCTGCTTATGAAGGGTTTTAGCTTGCCAGCCCTTACCAGCTTGAGGACCCTTATGAGCTCAGCCTTCGTCCCTCCATAGGCGCCCATCAGCGTTATCTGCCTGGTGTAAAGGTCCCTAACGTCCAGCGGAACGTCCTTTCCCGTGGTCGCTCCCGGAGTCACAAGACGGCCTGTTGGAGAGAGAGACCTAATGCTTTGGACCCACGTGGAAGCTCCAACGTTTTCAAACACCACGTCCACGCCCTGCCCGTTGGTTATTTCCATAACGGACCGCACCACGTCAGCTGACCTATAATCTATGACGTGATCCGCGCCAAGCCCTTCAACAAATCTCGACTTTTCCTCTCCCCCAGCGGTGGCTATCACGGTTGCTCCAAGCGTCTTTGCTATCTGCACAGCTGCGCTTCCAAGACCCCCGCTTGCCCCCCACACCAATACCGTCTCGGAGGGGCGGAGCTTTGCGAGCGTTACCAACGAGTGCCAGGCCGTCATAAACGTGACCGGAATTGCAGCCGCCAGTTTTTCGTCTATGCCGTCCAGCCTAATGGCGTTATAGGCTGGAACAGCTATGTACTCGGCGTAAGTTCCCTCCGCTTGATTTCCAAGCAGCTTTCTGTTTATGCATTGGTCCTCCCTGCCCGAAACGCAAAGGCGGCAAGAACGATCGACTATGAGCGGATAAAGAACAACGCTATCTCCCTCCTTTACTTCTTCCACGCCAGGTCCTGCTGCTTCAATTAAGCCTGCGCCATCGGCGCCCAACACGTGAGGAAAAGGCGTCTTATAGCCTCCTATGCCCCTTCTTACCCAGATGTCGACGTGATTTAGCGAGGCATAGCTAAGCCTCACAAGGACCTCGCCGTACTTCGGCCTTGGCTTTTCGAGCTCCCCGTACTTTATGACCTCAGGACCTCCGTTTTCCGTTATGAATGCCGCCCTCATTTACCTTTCTATGCGCGCACGGTTAAGCGCTTTGCGCTTCATCGTCAGCGCCCACTGGCAAGGGGCGCTGCTCCTTATCTCGGGCGTTTAGCAAAAATAAACTTAATTATCACTTAGTAGTTTCTCTCGGGCTCGTAGCTCAGCATGGAAGAGCGCCGGACTTTTAACGCTCGGAAGAGATCCGTTGGCCGCGGGTTCAAATCCCGCCGAGCCCGCCTTTCAAAAAACCTATTTACTACCCCCACGTATTACTAAATTGAGCTATTATCAGGGACCAGACAGAAGAAAGCCAAGCGGAGGCCTTAAGGGAAAACAGAGAAAGAAGAGGGCATACGAGCTTAAAAGGCCCTTCCATCCATGCGTAGCCCTCGCGGAAAAGGAGCTCTTTGTGGTGGAAAGGGTAAGGGGAGGAAACAAGAAGGTCAGGGCCAAGAACGTCACATTTGTGAACGTCTACAACCCAGCAACGAAGTCAGTTAAGAAAGAAAAGATAGTTGCCGTTGAAAGAACCCCATCTCACGCCGAGTACGCCAGGTCCAACATAATAACCAAGGGAAGCTACGTGAGAACGGAAAGCGGCCTGGTCCTTATAACCTCTAGGGTAGGACAGCATGGCGTTGTAAACGGAAAGGTCGTGGAGCAGGCAAAAGCAGCTTGAAGGTGTCTTCTTGAAAGAGATAAGGCTTTGGACCGCTTATTTCGACGCCTCTAAGACCAGGCGGTACGGAAGGAGGGTAAGGGCAGACCTGGCCGTGAGGAGGCCTACGCAACAAGACCTATTGGAAGCGGCCAGGAGGCTCGGCCTTTCCGTCGCCATGGAAGAAGCCCGCTATCCCAAGGACTTTTGGGAAGCGGGAGGGGTTAAGATATCTTGGGATGGCAGGAAGCAGGCCCTTATAAAGAAGATCGGGCAGGAACTGAGAAAGATGAGGCAGGAACCAGCGAGGGTGGGCGAGCGTGAAAAAAGCTAGGGTTGTGCACGTGACCCCCTCAAACCTGATCGTCGCTACGACATCAGGAGATGTAAGAGGAGACCTTGTCGCCGCGGACTCAAAGGGCAACCTAATAGGAGATGTGGTTGACGTTTTCGGCCCCGTTTCTGCCCCTTACCTTCTCATCAAACCTCAAAAAGCGATCGTCGAAGAGGGAACACAGCTCTTCTTATACAGAAGGGCCAGAGATAAAAGGGAAAGAAAGTGAGCTGGAAGCGGGGGTCTCAGGATAGGTATTACAAGGCCGCGCGCAGGGAGGGATATAGGTCAAGATCGGCTCTCAAGCTCGAAGAGATCCTTAGATCAAAAAAGCCCAGATATGGAGACGCCGTGCTTGACCTTGGCTGCTCTCCAGGCGGATGGTCTCAGATACTCTCGAGCGTAGTGGGACCTAAAGGATCCGTAACTGGCGTGGACGTGGTAGACCCTCACATAAGGCTCCCCAACTTCCACTTCCTGCAGATGGACATGAGAGATCAGGTGCCTTCAGTAGGGCCATTTTCGTGGATCTTCTGCGATGCTGCGCCCAAGTTCATGGGCGTAAGGGACGTTGACATGGCAAGGGCGCAAGAGCTGTGGTATGCGTGCCTCAACTGGTGCGACAAGACCCTGAAGCAGGGGGGGACACTCGTCATGAAGGCCTTCCAGTCAAGGGAGCTCGACGAGATTAGGCCCGAAATAGCTCGGCGCTTTTCAAGCGTTAAGTTCGTGAAGCCCAAGGCTTCAAGAAGGGAAAGCTCGGAGATCTATCTGCTTTGCGATGGATTCAGGAGCCCTTCGAGCAGCGACGCTGGGTCTTCTTCGCCGGAATCAAATCTAACGCCTTGACCGTCGAAGTGAGTGGCACTAACCGAAAGTCCTGCCTTCCTCAGCCTGTCCACCACGGATTCCGTGGAGGGGCTCCTTCCCCTCAGCAGGGTTGGCAACGTGTAGTAAAAAGGCGCATGGCCCAGCTCGTCCCTCAGCAGAAGCATGAGCTTAATCGCCCTCTGAGGGTTTTGATACATTCCCTCCCTCGCCCTTAAGGCGTCAACAACCCTTCTCACGAAATCCGGAGACGAGATCTCGCCAAGCCACAGGGGGCCAGCGAGCTCGGGAACGCCATCTTCTTGCTTGAGGCGTCCCAACAGCTCCATGAGGTCGCTGCCCCACTTCCTCACCTTGCTCTTGAAANNCGTAGCCCACGTATCCCAATGCCAAGGCGGGGTCAGCCGTACGGTTCATGCTCACCCTTACGAACACCCTCACGTAGTGATCAGCGTAAAACGACAGAAGGGGCTCAATGAAAAGGCCCTGCACCCGTGCCCTCCTGAAGGCGTAAGATATGAGCACCCTCACCGCTACCTCGTGGCAGAACTCTGACCTGAAGGTCAGAGAGCCGTACTTTTCAAGCGCAGCCTGCGGATACCTTCCGCAAAGGGTTGCCAGATCTGTGGCGGTAAACCCCAATATGCCTCCCTTCCTAACTGCGGCCAGCGCTGCATCGATGTAAGGAGCAGGAGATCCGAAGGGATCAAGGTCCACGAGGTCATACCTGTGGTTGGGGGAGCTGTTGGCCGTTAGGAAAACCCTGGCATCAGAAGATTGAACCATTATGTTTTCGCTCACCCCGTTTTCGCGGGCTGACTCCAAAAGAAGAGATAACGATGAGGGTGAAAGGTCGTTGGCGTCCACCTTTGCGCCGATCATCGCGTACCTTATGGCCCTCGCTCCGACGCCGGTCATCGCGTCAGCGACTCTAGGTCCGTGGAGCAGCGAGACCACAGCCAGCGATATGTCGCGATTCAGAGAGGCAAAGGGATTGTAAAAGGGTAAAGAGCTCCTCTTAACCTCAGCGACATCAGGCACGAGAAGACGCGCCTCACCTTCCCTTACCCATTTCACCGGAAAGCCGGCGTGTTGAGCTTCCAACTCTTCCTCACGAAGCTAGGGTTCATACCAACCCGCGATAAAAATTCGATGGTTTTACGGTCTGAAGGATATCCCGACCCCGAGAAAAGTACCGCGCTGACAGCGTTATCCCTTATAACCTTGGCCACTATGGAAGCAGCGGAAACAAAGGGGCATGAAGAGTCGGCATCATGGGTCGCACGCACTGCTATCCCACCCGCGTATTCCGAAACCCTGCGCGCGAACTTGGTCTCTGAGCCCAGCGCGTCCACAACCGCTTCGTTCGGCTTAAGCGTGGTTATGAGCTCAGCCATCAGCAGCGCCTCGAGCTCGTTCAGGTTTCCTCCCGTAGCCTTCACGTGAGAGTCTATAACGCCGGGCGGCACAACAAACGCCTCTACCAGCGTGAGGGAGGCTATCTTGACGGCAAGCTCGACCCTTTTCTTGGGGCTCAGCTTTTTCGAGTCCTTAACCCCCATCTTTAGCAGCCCTTCGCGAACTCCTTCATCGCCCGCGACTGCAGCTATCACCATGGGCCCTATGACTGGGCCCCTACCGGCCTCGTCCACGCCAGCCACGACCCGGCTCATCTTCCTTTCCACTCGGCATATATCATCATGTGGTCTTTTTCGAACGGCTCCAGCTCCCTTTGATCGAGTATCTCAAACCCTCCCCTCTTCAAGACCTCCCTTTCCTTTGCGAAAACCCTCCTCGGATCAGCTACCACATCGATGCTCCTGGCCTTTATGGCGATCATGCCCTTTCCACCCTCCTTGAGGAAGTACCTCGCGTTGTTGACGAACAGCTCGGCCTGATTTGGCTGGGCAACGTCACAATAAAGGT
The DNA here is from genome assembly GCA_002507085.1 of archaeon UBA168. Lineage (GTDB taxonomy): Archaea > Thermoproteota > Thermoprotei_A > Marsarchaeales > UBA168 > UBA168. The sequence goes on from DAYW01000010.1 coordinate 88,902, forward strand.
AGTCGACTTGGAGGACCCTTCCCATGTAGCTTTCGGGACGTCTCGCGTCCGCTAATATTGGGACGATGTTCTTCTTTTTGGAAGCCACGCCTAAAAGCTCGCTCATGGCTACGCGAGATATCTCGATCGCGTATATTATGCCAGATAAACCCACAACGTCTGAGACGTGGCTTACCGTGGTTCCCTGCGCGGCGCCGAGGTAAAGTACGCTGCTTCCAGGGCGTATGAAATCGCCCCTAAACCCCTTAACTATGAAAGCCGCGAGCTTGCTGCGATAGGGGATCCATATCCTGTACTCCTCGCCGTTTACCCTGACCAAGGGCTCACCGTAAACGCTGTAACCCCTAACCAAGTTCTTAGTGGCGAGCTCCTTTCTGGTCCTCCCTCCCTCCTCCAGCGAGATGAAGTACACCCCTGGCATCTCAGGGATCTCGGCCGCGGAAAGGCCTCTCAACTCTATCATGGGTCACTTTCGGCGCTTTTTCCCCTTATCGCGCTTCTTTCCGAAAGGCCTTGTTTCCCTTCTCGGACGAGGTGGAGTGGACAGTATCTGCTTCACCTTGGCTTCAAGGTCTGACTTTATGGCTGGGTCGACCCTTCCCCCTCCGAAAACGTCAATCCTGGCCGCGATTGCTATCTTGCTGGCCACTGCCCTCGCAAGCCTTCCCCTGAGCCACTTGGGGGCCGAGTGAACCGCCGGATATTGAAATATGACTCCGTGCTTCGGGGGTCTTGCGCCTGTCTTCATGGCGCGGAAAAGGGCCTTCTCGGCGCCCAGCACCTGGATGGTGCTGGATGGCATCCTCGCAAGCCTGTCCAGCCCTCCAGCTAGGGATATCAGCCTAGCGCCGAGGGCAGCGCCGACTAGCTCAGTCAGGTTGGGAGCTGCCTCCTTCATGGCCCTTTCCACGTAATCGTCTAACTCTCCCCTTACGTCGTAAAGCTGAAGAAGGCCCTGCGCCAGCTCGCGCAAGGGCTTCCACGCCTCTTCGTCCCACTGCGCTCCCATTGATGATCCTGCGGCCTTGACTATGGACTTTGCGGGCTTTATGCCGGAGAGCGATTGCTCGTCAAGGTATGGTCTAATGCCAGCCAGCACCACCTTTAGGTAAGCCCTCTGATCGGGAACTATGGAGTTAAGCTCGGGAAAGTGAACGCCGTACCACTCTCTGGCGCGCGTGCTCAGGACGTTAAGGGTCTCGTCTAGGTCGTCAATCGCCCTTATGCCCTCGGCCGCCAAAAGGTCCTTTCTCGATGACTCCTGCCTTATGACGCTCCTGCTTTGCTTGGTGGAGAACGCGGTCAGCGCCTCCCTGTACTTATCCACGGGAAGGCCAAGCGCCGTCGAAACGACCTGCTCGGAAAGCACGTTGCGAAACTCCTCTGGCGACGCTATTCTGGCCTTGTAACCCTTGAGCGCGCCTAAAACGTCTTCTGAAAACACAACCAGCTCTTCCCCTGCGGCCACCGCGGACAGGGCCTGGCCAAGGACCTCGGGGACCTCGCCGCGAGAGAGGGAACTGAACACCGCGTCCGCCTCCTCCTCGGTCAGCGGCCTTGCGTACCTCTTCTCCATGTCGCCTCCAAAGACCAATATGCCCGCAGGGGTAACCACCAAATAAGAGGGCATACATTAACCCCAGCCCTCTCTTAAAAGCTTTAGAACGGGCGTTCAACAGCTCACCCAACTCTTCGCGCCCGCTGCCCTATGACATCCTTGGCGCTCAATTCAGACCGCGAAAAACTCCAGAAGCCTCGAGCGGGCTTCGAACCCGCGACCCCCTGCTTACGAGGCAGGTGCTCTGACCGGGCTGAGCTATCGAGGCAAATTCATAATAAGGGTGCGCTTAAAGATTACGACTTGAAAATCGGGGAGGTAGGGGAGAGGAAGCTCATCGAAAGCTTCATGAAGTTCGTTGACATGCCCAGCGGCGTCTTCCCTCCTTTCGATGACACGGTGGCCTTTAGGGCCGGAAACGAGCTGCTCTCGTTCAAGATAGACACATTCGTGTTCAGCACGGACAGGCCGCAAGGCCTTGAGCCCTATGACGTGGGATGGAAGGCGATCACCGCAGTGGCATCTGACATGGCTGCCAAGGCCGCCTCTCCTTACCTTTTCCAGTGCTCCCTTTCGCTGCCGCCAGACACCGATGAGGTTGATGCAATACAAATTGAGAGAGGCATGAGCGAGGCCGCCAAGGCCTATGGCGGAGCCCTTGTCGGTGGAGACACAGGAGAGGCCAAAGACGGCGTCATAGCGGTGACTGGAATAGGGGTTCACGTTAACGGCGCCTTCGTTCCGAGGAAAAACAGGTTAGCCTTGGGAGATCTCGTGGCCATCACCGGGTCCTTCGGCTACGTTGCCCTTGGCCTTGCCGCCATGATGGGAAAGATCAAGCTCAGCGAACCAATTCTGTCAAGGTCCATTCAGGCCTTCAAGCATCCCATCGCCAGGATTGAGAGCGGTTTGGCGCTCGTAGGGCTTGGCGCGAAGGCCTCAATGGACAGCAGCGACGGCCTCGCGCTGACCCTTCACGAGCTGGCTTCCTTGAACTCCGCGGATGTGGAGATCACCGAGACGCCAGCCGATGACCCCCTTATGACCTTCTTTAAAGGTAACGGGATTGACCCCCTGCCCTTCGTGTTTTACGGCGGAGAAGAGTACGAGCTCGTGGCAGTGTTTCCCGAGCACGTTTCCAGAGAGGCCCTGAGGGAGCTCGGTTTTAAGGTTATAGGTAGGGTGAAAACGCCGGGAAGCGGAAAGATAACGTACGAGGGAAATGAGCTCAAAGGGGAGGGCTACGAACACTTTAAGGCGGAAGACCCCTGACGCCATGCAGGACGCGCGCCATTACTCAAGTGCCATCTTGCCACCTGTAATAAAATTAATCCCCTCAATTCATCACAACGCTTAAAGCCCTCGATCTCAAGCTTCTCGGTGAAATTGCCACCAGACGTAGTATATGATTACTCCAAGTGCACTGGAAACGGTCAATGCGTTCAGGTTTGCCCCGTCCAGATACTTGAGCTCACCGCGGACAAGAGGTGGTGCAAGGCAATCGATGGATATGTGGACAACAAAGAGGCAGCTGAGGCGTTCCACTCTCAGGTAGAGGGAAAGAAGGACGCCGTCCCCATAAAGATACACAATGCCATGTCCGCCTGTCTGGGCTGCGCCGCATGCGTAGCTGCATGCCCAGAGGGAGCGATAAACATCATTCCTGAGTTCGCAGAAGGACAAAGCGCGGTAGAAAAAATTCAATAAAAACTTCCCCACATCCGGCAAATCGTAAAGCGTTTTTTGCCCTCTGGGTTTGTTGCTTTGCGTTTTGACTTAAATCGCTATAAGGCCAAGCAGCACGATGCCCGCTATGACAACGGCGTAAAGGGGTCCAAATATCTTAACGGCAAGAGGCGTTCTGCCCTTTTTTTCAATTATCAGATAGCTCAAAAGGAGAAGCGGCAAAACGAGCCCCACAGATGAGATGAGCCCAGACGTGTACGCTGCCTCCTCAAATGCCAAAGAACGCCAATTCACCATAAAACCGAGCAGGAAAGTCCCTCCAAAGACCAAAGCCAGCGTGCCCGGCAGGAACTCATCCTTTGAGGGAAGAGGCCTCCCCGTTAAGAAGGACAGGGAGGAAAGCCAGGGCTTGAGGGCGACCGCAAACGAGGCCATGCATGAAGAGAAGAGCGCTACTGGGAACGCGATGTACGCTAGACGACCCATCACGGGCACGAGCGATGATGATATCCCAGCCAAATCGGCAGGGGAATTGCCGCTGAATGATATGGCGAACGTTATGGCCAAAGATAGAGATATTATCAATCCTATGACATCGCCTGCGCCAATCCCGAGGAAGTTGCCCTTCTCCTCGTAGCCGCTCTCCTCGGCGAAGAAAAGGGCGTCAGGCGCCACCGTTGCCCCAATCAGCGCGGCCACGTCACGTCCGTCAAACCTAGCTCCAAATCCCATTATCCCTCCAGCTACCGCCCGCGCTGCCGAACCGTGCATCACGTAAAGCGCTGCTGCAGCAGGAAACGCGAGCATTGGAAGCGAGCCAGCCAATATGACGGCGGTCCACCGATTTCCTGCCACGCTCGGCGCCAAGAAAAGTATGGCCAATGAAACGGGTATGAAAACCGGCCAGCGCGCCTGAAAAAGCATTGACAGGGCCAAAGAGGCAGCAGTGACCTCAACCACCATCGCAGAAACGTTGCTGGCCATAAGCGACAGAGCGGAGACGGCCGCAGGAACATCGCCAAACCGCCTTCTTATCACCTCAAGAAAGGTCGCGTGATCCTCGCTTCCAATGACGGAGGCAGCGTACTCTATGAAGGGCCATAGGATGAAGGGCAGAAGCACCGCCCAGAGCAGCGACTCCCCCTTTGCTCCAAATATATACGCGTAAGTCCCTATCATGGACGCCTCGACTGACGAAAGCCCCTCTATGAGGCCCGGCGCCGCTTCCCGCAACCGGCTCAAGAGCGATCCCTCGTGGCCTTAGCTCTTATTATGAAGCTGGGGCTTCCATCGTCCATAGTGGCAACCACGCCTCCTTCCAAAACGGTGCTGAGCTGGGAGCTCTCGGATCCCACGCCGTGCTCCAAGGTGACGCCCTCTGGCAGGTCATCTGCCTGAGGGATGCTGGCACTCATCGTAACGTAATTGCCCTGCGCCGACACCGTGAACATGGCCACTCCTTCCCCCTTTGCCTCCCTCTCTCCCCTGATCTCCTTTTTCAGCTCTCCAAGCTCCTCAATTATGCTTTCCTTGGAAAGCTGAACGACCTTTCCCTGAGCTGGCTCGACGCTTTCTGCGCCGTCGATCTTGGCCACGGGCATCTTGCTCTTCTTGTGGACCTCCATGAAGTAGATTATTATGGGCACCACACCTGCGGCAACGTATAGACCGGATATGACATAAGGCGACAGGCCAGCCAAGACCAGGAATTCTCCAGCCATTTCACGCTTAAGCCGCTAAGGGGGATTATTTGATATCCCCGAAAATAAATAGAGCCCCCAAAGCCGACGCTCAACTGCAAAGCCCTGCATCGGAAGCCGAGGATTTTCCGGGAAAAAATCGGCCAAAAGTGATGATGAGATGATTGCTACCCTAACTCCCACGCAAGGCCAACGCTCACTCCCATTGAGGGATGCCGGCTTTTCAATCTCGTAAATCGATCCCATGCACATCATGAAAAAGCGATAAACTTTTCTCACTCGCTTATACTAGGCCCCAGCGTAAAATGGTAGAGATAAAAGAGGTGGCGAACTTAACCCCTAAGGAAAGGGAGCTGAAGAGGGAACTGCTTTCCAAGCCCGTTGAGGCCGTAGACCCAAAGTCGACTAAGACCGTATCAGACCTGCTTCACGCATATCAAAGCATGTCGGTCCAAGCGAGGAACTTGGGAAAGTGCCTCGAAGTGTATGAGAACATGTTATCGGACGAAAGAAGGCCGGTGATTTTTCTAGGCCTTGCTGGCCCGCTCATAGCGGGAGGACTAAGGGAGACCATAAGAACCATGGTCGACCTTGGCCTTGTCGACGTCATAGTTTCAACAGGTGCCATAATGTACCAAGACATCTACCAGGCAAGGGGATACAAGCACTACATAGGTACCCCTAACAGCGACGACGCCAAGCTCAGGGACCTGTACATAGATAGGATATACGACACTTACGTAGACGAAGAAAAGTTCATAGAGACCGACACATGGATCGGAGAGTTCGCTTCATCCCTTGAGCCGAGGGGATACTCAAGCAGGGAGTTCATGGAACTGCTTGGAAGGCAGTTAAGCGATGAGAAATCCATAGTCGCCACAGCCGCAAAGAGAGGGGTCCCAATTTTCATCCCTGCTATAAACGACAGCTCTATAGGAATAGGCCTCACCTCGCACTACAGGTGGGCAAAGGCCAACAACAAGCCCAGGATGTACATCGACTCCATTAGGGACAACTACGAGCTAACCCAGATAGTCGTTAAGTACAAGAACACAGCTGCCATATACATAGCCGGCGGAGTTCCCAAGAACTTCATAAACGACTCCGTGGTGATGGGATACGTCTTCAACGTGGACACCGGCGGTCACCTTTACGCCTTCCAGCTGACCACCGATGCCCCCCACTGGGGCGGGCTGAGTGGAAGCACTTTGGAAGAGGCGACTAGCTGGGGAAAAATCGCCAAAAAAGCGACGAGGGCCACTGCCTACGTAGACCCCATGGTTTCGCTGCCGCTCGTCGTAACGGCGGTAGTACAAGACGGCTACGGAAACAAGAGGCCAAGGCTAAAGCTGACCTGGAAGGGAGACGAGCTGGCCTCCATTGAAGAAGAAAATCCATGACCAGCAAATCGCATTTGAAAGAGGCTTTTTGACAGGGCCTACCCGGGATTTTGCCCGTGCTCCCCATTCTCGGCGTAAAGGGCCTTTGAGTAATGCCTTATCAGGTCAGCTGTCCTGATCACCCCCTTGAGCTTCCTGTCCTTGTCAACAACGAAAACTATGCCCTTACCGGAGCCCAATATGCGCCTTACCGCCGCGCTGGCGCTTTCGTCCTCAAAAAGCGGCCTATCCCTGATTATGAGGTCCGCAACGCTGGTGGCTTTAGAGGCCAAAAGAGTTTCAAGCTCGATCCTTCCCACGTACTCGCTCGTCGGCTTTACCACGGGTAGGGCGGTGTCTCCTGACAGCGAGAAAAGCGATATGGCATGGCTAACGGTATCGTCAGGGGTTAGTCTGAACCTCGCGGGCCTCATGATCTCGCTCAACGTTAATTCCGCCCTTTGCTTGGCTTTCTCGCTTATCCTCATCAATGCCACGTGCGTTCTGGCGGGCGAAAACTGCAACTGGTTCTCGTAAAGCCCCTTGTTCGAAGTTAGGAGGTATGCCGTGGCGCCCGCCAGCAACGCTGGAATTATTGCATAAGGAGACATGGTCTCAGCTACGAAGGCAACAGCGGCAAGCAGCGTTTTGTTCGTGGCAGCTACCATGGCTGCAGCGCTCGCGGCGACCAGGATGGGGCTAAAGGGAAGGCCTAGCACCTTTATCAGGCCAACTGAAGCAACCGCCCCTATGAATATGGACGGTATGAAAAGCCCACCGCTGCCTCCTTCGTTCAGCGTGACCGACGTGGTGATTATCTTGGCGAGCACAAGCATGAGGATAAAGGCAGCTCCATAGGTCCAAAGGCCGTTAGAAAGCATCGAGGCCGAAATGGTACCATAGCCAATGCCAAGCGACATCGGCATCGCACATCCTATGGCCGCTAAAACCAGCCCGGCAACCACGACCGCCGCGTAATCCCGCCTTTTGCCATTTACAGCGATCTTCTGCATGTACTTGTAAACGTAAATAAAAGCCAGAGCTATGCCCCCAAGAAACAGACCTTCAAGCACAGAAAACCCCATCTCAAACGGTGATGGGAAGGTTATGCCCTGTATCTGAGTGAATATGGGAGTTTGGCCAACTATGGCCACGTATACGCCGTAAGCTACTACTCCCATGGGGATCGCGGGAAGGAAGACGTTGTGCTCGATGTCCTGCGTGTAGGGCACCTCAATGGCAAAAAGTATGCCAGTTAGGGGTGCTTTCAGCACCGCCCCCAGCGCCGCCCCGGCACCCGCCAAGAAAAGTATTCTCATCTCATTTCCCTTTACACCCAGAAGCCGAGAGAGCCGGTAAGCTATGGATCCTCCTATGGAAAGGCTCGGCCCCTCAAGCCCGGCGCTTCCGCCAAAGCCCATGGTTATGGCTGAGGATATAGGAGATGCCAGGGATTCTCTAGCCTCTCCAGCTCCATCTTCAAAGTGAAACCTCCTAAGCACCACGTGTGTGCTGGAACCTGGCAGGGATTTACCTACGAATTTCATGACCAAGTAAGAGAGGAGCAAGCCCGCCGGTAAAACGCCAAATATGTATGGAAAGCAGAGGTAAGGCGAGACGGCTCCCCATATAAGGTCATAGAACGTGATGAACGCAGCCTCAACAACGCCTATTATGCTGCCCATAAATAGGGGAATAAATATCCACTTGTGAAGGGCATTGCGCAGCTCGATTGAAGTCTCGTTCTTCAATCCTGCTCCCGTATGGAGAAGGCTATTAAGTGTATTCGCTTGATGAAGGGTCTGCTGATAAAAGGTCGAAGCGATTTGGTCAGGCCAAATCGTCTGCAATGGTTAACAGCCTGCTGTGCGCAGTGCGAATAACGGGGAGATAAATAAGTAAGAACATAAAGCCGAAGCTTTCTCATATAACTCTCAGCACAAAAACAAAACTCAAAGGCAACCCAAAGTCCGATGATGACAAGAGCTGTGCCGGTCCTGGCTGTCCTTTAGAAATGGCGCTGGGGTAGAGGTATCGGCTTTTGACTCCGGTTTTGACATCCTGTCCAGAGTTCATCGGGATCTGCCGCGCCGTCATACGGGCATTTTGCATGAAACTAACCCAAAGGGATGGGACCCCTCATTGGTCCTGGACCCCAATCAATTTCATTATGAACTTACCCATTTCCAAAGACGATCACTCCCACAAGCACCGTGGCGCAAGCACGTTAGCAAAGGTGTATTACTTCATGGGAGTGATATGTCGGGGTTCGCGCCGCCCTATTCACAGTCGCGCTTTTCCTACACCCGTTACAACTGCTACTGGAAGTGCTACTAGAAGTTTCACCATTTCTTTTAAGGGGGAAATTTTTCTGTGGTCGGCATCAACATAATCAATGATTCCTTTGCACCATTGCGACCCATAGCCTGATCCTCTTACAGAGCATTAATGAATTAGGAGAAAGGTAACCTACCGTAATCAGTGCCTTCTGGAGCTTCTCGGGAACTAGAGTTACCTTAGAGGCAAACCTACAGCGATCTTGCAGTTTAGCCGCAAAGCAATAAAAACAGAACAACCCTATTAGCTGCGAGCCCCATAAAGTTAAAACCGCGTCCGCGTTATCTTGTGAGTCGATTCTTCGACGCTGCGTTCGAGGCGATGCTCATGGGGAAGCAGGAGGGCGGAAACGTGTTCAGAGAGGTCATGTACTTCAACGGGCTTTCAAAAGAAGATCAGCTTCGCGTGCTTGACGCTCTGGAAAGGGATCCTCGCACCCTCAACGCCCTAGTTAACATAGGCTGGGCCCCCGAGAACTTTTCCAGCCTTGATCGCGAGGTCCAGAGGCGGCTGCTCATGATAGCCAAGGGCAACGAGAAGCTGACGCGCAGGTTGAACCTCGGGGCTGCTTACTCCAAGGCTGATCAAAACATAAGAGCCCTAATAATTGATTGCCTTGACTCCGATGAGCTAAAAGCTGCATTTGCATTCCAGCTAGGGCTCAACTTCGCCGATCTTACTGATGCGGCTTTTAATGACGCAAATCGCCTACTTTATGATGAGCGCATGATGGCGATGTTCGCCTATGGCGCCGGAGCAGCCTCCCCTAACTTTTCAGAGAGCGCCCTGCAAAAGCTCCTATCCCTCGCTTCATCAAACCCGGTATTTGCGCGCAGCTTTGCGCGCTCTTTTGTTCAAACGTTGAGAGATTCAAGTCGCTCTGCTTCCCCGGCGCCCTCAAACTCACCAGGACTTATATTGAAGAACGCAAGAGGAGAACTGGCAGACTCTATCTGTGAGGAAATGGCGAAAGATCCCACAGGGCTTCCGGCAATTGCCGCGTCGCTCTCAGGAAACGATGAGCTGATTTCCAACCTTGCGCTCAAGCTGGCCAAGAATTTCACGAATTATCGCGGCTCAAAACGCGAAGGCCTTATCCAATCGCTTACCACAAACCCTTCCTTGGCGCAGGCCTTCTGCTCGTCGCTCTACGAATTAGGTCTCGACCCAATCCACGAGCTCAAGGATGATGAGCTGGAAGCGCTTCTGCAAAGCTCACCAACGTTCGCAGAATGCGTGGGGGTTCACGCAGGAAAGGCGCTCAACAACCTCAACCGCAAGCAAAGGCGCAAGCTAATCGAGATGAGCAAAAGACACCCGGATTTAGCCTTGGGCCTTGCAGACGGCATAAGGGAGAGCACGGAAAGCCTAAGCGATGAGGTAAAGGCCGAAGTTGATGAGCTGGCGGCCCGCTCCGAAGACTTTAGGAAGCGCCTCGCATCGCGAAGGGGTTACCGAAAAACCTAATATCGCTCGTTGTGAAGATAGTGCGGGAGTGCCCGAGCATGGTCAAAGGGGCCGGACTGAGGTCGCGAACAGCGTCAGATCTCCGGCGCCGTTGGCTGCGTGGGTTCAAACCCCACCTCCCGCATAAAAATTATAAGATTTTCTTTTGAGAACTTTAAAAAAAATCACTTAGCTTCTTTGTCGGCCTCGGCGGCGCCCAGGGTTGGGGCCTCCGGGAACCTCTCCTTTATCTTCTGCTCGGCAACTGCCCCTGCCTCGTCCAGTATCTTCCTTGCCTCCTCGCTCGCCTCCACGTCGTACGAGGCGCCGCTTGCCTCCCCTGCCTCGGTCACGAGCTGGCCAAGGGTCTCGTTTATCTCGCCGAGCTCAAAGCTCACCGTTGGCATTACCCCGCTCAGCTCTCCCCTTATGCTCCCAACGACCTGGGCAAGGGGAGCCATGGAGACGGCCACGTCCCCGAACTCCTCGATCGTCTCGAGGCGAAGGGCAACCTGCTCGAGGGCAAGCTGGCTCCTCAGGACCACCTTTGCCATCTTCCTCACCTCCGCGCACTCGTTGGCGTACATCTTCGCCCTTGCCTCGTCCTTGTTTATGAGGGCCTCGGTGACCTTCTCGAAGAACTCCTTGTCCCTCTGCTCCATCTTGTAGGCGGTTTGCTCCAGTATCTGCTTCTGGGTGTTCAGCCTGTATATTATGTGGTTTATCCTCTCCTTGAGGGGCATGCCTGGGTGAACCTTCATAACAGCCCTCTTCACTATGCCGACATCATATTCCTTTTCCCAGTTTTTGATGGACATGAGCTCCTCCCCTCGCCCAGCGCTTAAACTCAGCCTCGAAAATATTTCATAACCTTACACGCGCAAGACCTGCTCCGTTTCAGGGCCCACGGGGCAAGCGCTTAAACCTAATCGCAAGGCTTTTCCCAAGTTGCAGGAAAGATCACCGCGTTACGGCAAAAGCGTCTACATAGCTGATGGGGCTTACGTGATGGGCGACGTAACGCTAGGGGATAACGTCAGCGTTTGGCCCTGCGCCGTCCTGAGGGGAGATGAGGACAGCATAGAGGTCCTCGACGATTCCAACGTTCAAGATGGCTCCGTGCTTCACGCCGATTTCGGATACCCGGTTCGCGTGGGCAAAAGGGTAACCATAGGCCACAGGGCCATAGTCCACGGGGCCACCGTCGAAGACGACGTGCTAATAGGAATGGGATCCATAGTTCTGACTGGAGCGCACGTTGGCTCAGGGAGCATAGTTGCCGCAGGCGCGCTTGTCCCTGAGGGAATGGACGTGAAACCTGGCTCGGTAGTGATGGGAATACCCGCAAGGGTTGTGAGAAAGACAACCGAAGAAGACGTCAAGAGGATAAAGGAGAGCTATGAAGCCTACCTAAAGCTTGCCTCCCTCTACCTCAGGAAACGCCGATGCATCCCATGGCCTCGCTACCGCCCTCGTAAAGCTGTCCAAGAAGCGATGATATCTTTTGCTTATCGGTCCTTGACCCCTCCCCGTTCCTTAGGAAGCGGAGCAACGCCTCAAGGAGGTCAAGCCGAGGCTTTTCCGATGACGAATAAGCCCTTGCAGCCCAAACCAGAAGCGGTATCGACGACTCGAGGGGTAGCTCAAGAGGTCTCCTGAAAGGCAGGCCAGTGGGTTTAGAAAGCCTTCCCAGCGCGACGAGGCACAACGCCATGGCCTTGGGATCGACGTCCTTAAACAAGGTAGGCAGCCCCAGTATCCAATGCCACATGATTTCCGGCGACCTTTCCCTCAACAGGTCCTCGACCGCCTGATTTAGAGGCTTTATTACTATGGCACTTGGAGAGCCCCCGGAGCTTACCTTCTTCCACGAGATGTAGGCTGGCACATATCCGTTCTTGAACCAAAAGGAAAGGACTTCTGAATCAAGGCTGAAGGACGCGCCAAGCCACGCGGCGCCCTCTTCCCTTGCTTTTTTCTCAACGTAACTCAGCAGCGCCGTTCCCACGCCGCGGCGCTGAAAGGCCGGATGAACTGCTATCCTCACTATCCTCTGCCCCCAATACCTCTCAAATCCCTTCATGCGCGACCGCCCAATCAGCTTGTCCGGTATGAGGTTTCCGGGAAGCTCTCCTCCCTCCTCGACGACCCTTACCTCCTCTTCGCTCAGGGGGCCTTCCCTTGATAGCTCCGCTATGCCGAGAGGGCGGCCGCCCCCGTAAGCGCCCACAAAGGTCCTGTTTGGCAAATCCATCATGGCTGCGAGGTCATTTGGCTCGTTCCTGTAGTGCGCCTGGGCAAGTATTGAGTAGAAGCTCGAGATAGTATTGAAGTCGCGCGGGACCTCCCTTATCTCCAAAGGGCTCATCTCGCACTGGGGCAGCTCTGGTCTAAGGAGGAGCGTTTCCTGCGCCCACTTCTCAAGCGGGTCATCGGGCAAAAACCTTATGGGCGTTGTGAGCGTGACGGCAGCCACCGCGTGGCGGGCTTCCCTTTTTATCGCCTGCGCAAAGCGCAGCTCAAACCCTCTTCCCGATCCCTCATAGCCTTGCACGGTCGTCGCAAAAACCATCTTCTTAAATTTCCTCACGAGCGACAACAGCACGTCGATCGGGAACTCCGCGGCTTCGTCAACTATGACCAAGTCCAAGAGGGATGGAGGGAAAAGCGACGCTAAGTCTACGGACATCCAGCGGAGCGTGCCGCCCTTTCCCCTGAAAACCCCATCCTCAACCCTCTCGAAGCCGCTCGCCCTCTCAAAGAAGTCGAATAGAACGCTTAGCGATTCAGCCCTCTTGCTTATTACCGCAACGCTTGCTCCGCGTGATCTCTTCACGTAGGCAGCAGCTCCAAGTCCCAGAGCGGCCGACTTGCCCCTTCCCCTATCTCCCCTAACTATGAGTATCTTGCTTCCGCCTTTCTCGGCCATCTCTTCCATCTCGTCGATGACCATCTGCTGCTCCGGAGTCGGCTTGAACCCCCTCTTCACTCTTGCTGGCGAGGACCAGTTCAGGTTTTTCCAGAGCGTGCCGCGCTCCACGTCGTATCCCATGCCCACGGCGCAGTTGCGCGCAGACTCCAGCACGTGGCCGACAAAAAGCGAGGGCGGGCCAAACCTCAGCGCCTGTGAAGACGGGACCGCCCCTCTTCTCTTTCCCAACACGACGACCAGCAGACCCCCGGCCTTCACCAACCCCGCCCCTGCGGCCAATGCGTTCGCGTCCAGCGCAACCCTTGCTGAAATCACGACCAAGGAAGAACTCGTCCCGAGGACGCGATCAAGCTGGTCCCACGTTATCGCACCCCTTACAGGGCCCTCCTGAGGAGACCNNATATCCTGATGGCGCTGCCGTAAAGGCTGACGAGCTCGTCGATAGCCGCTTCCTCCTTGCCCTCATCTCCCATAAGCACCACAAGACCCCTGCCTCTCATGCGCATGACGGCTTTTGCAAACGCGGATAGCTCAGACACGCTATGAACGGTAAGGCGCTAATGAGGAGATATTTCGCGGCAACAAAATATTGTTGGCGGCAAATAAACCTTTATACGTGTGTAGTTCACTTCCGTGAAAAATGGTAATCAAAGTCGGCATAAATGGGTTCGGCAGAATCGGAAGAAACTTCTACAGAGCTGCCATGTCAAACGAAGAGTTCAAGAAGAAGTTCAAGATAGTGGCGGTTAACGACATAACGGATGCAAAGACGTTGGCTTACCTCTTTAAGCATGACTCGGTGTTTGGGACTTACCCCGGAACCGTGGAGGCGAAGGGCGACTCTCTCATAATCGATGGAAATGAGGTGAAGGTCCTTGCCATAAGGGAGGGGCCCACGGCTCTCCCGTGGAAGGATCTTGGGGTTGAGCTCGTTCTCGAATCCACCGGTCTTTTCACCAAGAGGGAGAAGGCGGCAGGCCATCTGACCGCTGGAGCTAAGAGGGTTATAATCTCCGCTCCGTCCGAAGATGCAGATGCCACCATAGTGATGGGCGTCAACCACGACATTTACGATCCCAACAAGCACACCGTGATATCCATGGGATCGTGCACGACCAACTGCCTTGACACCATGGTTAAAGTGCTCGACGACGCCTTTGGAGTGGAGTTCGGCCTAATGTCAACCACCCACTCCTACACGAACGATCAGAGGATACTGGACCTTCCCCACTCCGACCTGAGGAGGGCAAGGGCCGCTGCCCAGAACATCATACCCACTACGACGGGCGCAGCCAAGACCATTGGACAGGTTATACCGAAGCTCAACGGAAAGATGAACGGCTTCTCGCTGAGGGTGCCGACGCCCGATGGTTCCATAACGGTGTTGGTCGCATACCTGAAGAGGGACGTAACGGTGCAGGAGGTCAACGATGCCTTCAAGAAGGCGTCCGAGGGATACATGAAGGGCATAGTGGGTTACGCCACCGAACCCATAGTATCCCACGACATAGTTGGCGATCCTCACTCATCAATATTCGACCCGTTCGGAACAATGGTCGTGGGAGGCAGGCTGGTCAACGTCATAGGCNNCGTACGACAACGAGTGGGGATTCTCCAACAGGCTTGTCGACCTCATGCTCTACCTCTACAAGGACGTCCCAGCTTAAGCGAAAGAAATAAATGCGCAGGCCAGTTTTTTTTGCCTCGATAGCTCAGCCTGGTTAGAGCGTCGCCTTGGTAAGGCGAAGGTCGCGGGTCCAAATCCCGCTCGAGGCTTGGGGCCATGGGCTAGCATGGTAGGCTACGTGGCTTGGGCCCACGGGACTGGAGTTCAAATCTCCGTGGCCCCACCTTTGAAAAAGCTATGTCGCTTAGCTCGTAGCAGTCTGCGCAGGCAGATGCGATTTTTATCAGGTCATGGCCCTGTCCCTCTCCCTGTCCCCATCCTTCTCCATGACCTCCCTCGCCGCAACCGCCTCTGCGGCCCATACCCCTTGGACCTCCCTCGATTTCCGTTGGCGCCGTCGCCTCCCTTAGGTCTCCATTGGCTATCATGGAGATCGCGTCCTCCGCTCTGCCCTCGAACGCGTAGAGCCTCGCCTTTCCCTGCGCCAGTTTAAACTCGTAGTCTCCCATATGCCTCAAAACAAGGCCTTCAACTCCTTTATCCAAGATCGCCTTTACCGCCCTTACGCCCCTGTGCAAGGGAACCCCAGGGCTCACGTTGGCAGGCCTCTCCACAGAGAGAGCCGGATTGGGATAAGTTTACACCAGCTTGAAGCTCCCCGCCTCCAACTCGAAGACACAAACTTCTTCAGCTCTTCCTGGAGCATCCACATAACCATCGGTACACATTACTGCGATCCTCAATTTTGA
>DAYW01000018.1:0-3798 GCA_002507085.1 archaeon UBA168
CCATTACCCCACCAACTGCCTGATGGGACGCAGCCCCATCCTCGCGCGGACGAAGGCCATTCCCTCCGTCCCTTTCGGTGAGCGGTTCTTCCAAAGCCGCTCGCCTATCGGGGATTATCCTCAGTTTCCCGAGGTTATCCCCGTCACGAGGGCAGGTTAGCCACGCGTTACTGAGCCGTACGCCACGTGCGCAAGGGCGCACGTCGACTTCCATGGCTTAGCCTCATCCCGATAGCAGTCAGGTCCGGCAGGATCAACCGGAGTCGACCGTTTGAAACTTATTTTAGGGGAATTTGTGCGGATACCCTCTTCCGATCTGAACCTATCCGGTCCAGGTCGCCATCACCTAAGCGTACTCCATCGCTGGAGGCGACATATTCATCCCCGGCCATCCGGCCTTGGTCTTGCCGCACCGCCGCACGATGGAGGCAAGTAAGATTAGTTGGGGGAGATTTAAGCGCTTCCCCTTTTTTTATGTGCATTTTCACCCTTCCCTCCCAACCGCTTAAGAGGGCTGCAAAAGCAAAAACAAAAACTCATAAGGTTGCCATCCCACGCCCCAAGGACCATATCAAATGCCATGCATTTCGAAACACAATAAACAAATACTCTTTTTCAGCCAAACTGCGCAAAACAAATCCGCTTTCCTAAGCCCAATTCAGCGCACAGCATGGCTTATTGTGGTGATTGGAGGGTCCAACGGGGCATCCTTATCGAAAACCCACTCCTCATCCCTTAGTTGCTTTCCAACGCAACTGGCAAATGCAAGGAGTCAAACAGACCCACCAATACCACAGCGAAACGGAGTAGCGCAGTCACTGCGCTCCCGATTCCACTCATCAAATCAAGCTGATAGGCTATACTGCAAAGCGATTGAAGAGACCCATGAAGCAGACCATGCGCCTTTCCATCGCCATGCCATATGGCCAATACATAAGGGAAAGTCACGAGCTCCCGAAGAAGCACATACGATCCCTTGAGCGTGTCCGCTATGAATTAGATCATCACCTGTCCGGGGCGAAAAGCCCCGGCTCCAGAAAGTCAACGTAGTACTTCAGTATCATGCTCTTGGCCGGCTCTCCTCCTCCTAGCACGTGCTGCTTCAGGTGAACCAAAACCTCGTCGACGCTGAGCCCGGTGGCGGCCGCCATGGCACTGGGTGAAGTTGCGGCAGACCTCTTGAGCATGGTTAGCATCTCGAGGTCGACTTCGTCGAATGGGATGGCGGCCTTGTTCGCCTTCGTCAGCTCCCTGCTCGCATTTCGGACAAATCGCTTTTTCCCAAGTGCCTGTCCTCCAGTTAAATAGAGAGGGATCCAAGCCCTAGATGCTGGCAGGGCTATCGGAGATAAAGATCTCTTTCTAGGATCCCGTTTTCGGCAAGCCCCTCGGCTAACCCCTTAATCCCTTCATAAAGCGCCTGCGGAACTGCGACCGTTGCATGAACTCCGTATCGCCAGGCGAGCAGCCGGAGCTGAGCAGGTACAACCCTGGCATCGCGATCAAGTACTTGTACGTCGCCATCAGGGCCTTCCGAACCCTATACTTCACGCGGGCAACCACCCGTATCGGTTAGACCGAGCCCGAAGAAGCTAATCGCTGCGCGGGTGACATGTCCCTTTCCTGTGATGTAGTTCCTGTAGAGCGTGCCAGCCTGGTCACCGAGGCCGCTAGCGTCTCTCAGACCATCAAGATCAAACTCATGTGATTTCTTCGGTACAGGATATAGGGACTCTCACCTTTTCATCAATGGCCCAGCCAAAGATGCAATTCAGCTTTCAACTACCTTTAAGACGCCGAAAATAAAGTACTTCTTGAAAATCTAGTTAGCTAAACGTTAAGCGATACCTAGTATCGTGACAAATAATATCAAATTACCTCTGATCAAACATATCATTATTTATTTAAATTATTATGGCGATTAGCTAACGTTTAAGGGCAACATCAAATATTTCATCGATCCCTAACGAGCAAGCCGGTTGTGCGCGCTCATCTCAAGCGCGAACGCAACGAGATGCTGTGCCAATTCCTACACTTATGACCACTCTTCGAACTTCAAAAGCAACCCGTCACCTGAAGGAAAGACATTTATTGAAGCGCCGAATATTTCTGTAAAAAAATTGCCAGCCAAGTTTCCTTGCCGCTTTCTGAGCTGGGAAGAAGTCGAGGAAATGAGCCACAACCTAGCGGAAAAGGTAAGGACGTCAAGCTTTAGACCCGACGTCATAGTCGCGGTAGCCCGTGGGGGCGTGGTGGGCGCAAGGCTTGTGAGTGATATATTGGGCATATCCGATTTCACCTGCCTCAGGATCGCCCACTGGGGAGAGACGGCCGTAAGGGGCAAAGACGCGAGGCTAGAGAGGGGCATCGGCGGAAGCATAACCGGAAAGAGGGTGCTTCTCATCGATGACGTCACCGATACGGGCAAGAGCCTTACCGTCGCGAAAGCCTACCTCGAGACCTTGGCCCCAGCTGAGATCAAAACGGCCGCGCTTCAATACATAAAGGGATCAAGCTTCATACCTGACTACTACGGAAAGGAGGAAGACGAGTGGGCCTGGTTCGCCTATCCATGGAACAGGTGGGAAGACCTGAGAAGCCTCACGCTTAGGATACTGGAGGAAAGAGAGGGGCCATACGCCGCCAAAGAAGTAAGCGCAAAGTTCCTAGAGTACTACGGTGTAAGCGTTAAGCCTGAAATCATAGAAAGGACGTTCACGGACCTCGAAAACAAGGGCTACGGAAAGAAGATACAGAGCTCTTTCATAATGGAAAACGCGCAAAAGCAGTAAAAAGTTATGAGACAACGGCCCCTTCAATTTTTTTGGCAAGTAGCTCCAAGCATCAACACAAAACCCGCATCACGACAGCCATCACCGCGTGGTAACTGGCAACTCATCGGCCCGGGGCAACCCATCCTTCATTTCGAGGAACTTAAGCGACTCAACTGCATAATAGGTGTTTTCAAGATTCGATATGCCCATTTCAGGGAAGTACCTAAATCCCCCGTTGCCGTTCATAAAACCAAGGATGAAATTCCTCACTCCTTCAACGCTTGCTATGCTGTAGCCGGTAGCCCTTGCGAGCCAGATTCCGTGATACATGTCATATATTACAGGGGGATAAGTCATCGGCCTTTCCGAAAACCCCACGCCCATGATCTCGCATTTTGAAAGGAAATCATGGCATTCTCCAGTAACGTCGAACCCCAAGTTCCAAAGAGAACGAACCGCATAATAAGTTCCACTAAGCGTGGCCCTCTTGATGCCGTAGCCCCCCTCCTCGCTTTCAAAGGCCGCCAAATCTCTGCGCAACCTATCCACGTCCACGTCCTCAAGCATTCCCGTCATCCTGATCACGGAAGTAGCTGCCTCGAAGAGCTCAAGCGCGATCTCGCTTTCGCTCTTAAGCCAAAAGTCATGACGAGAGCTGGAAAGCAGCCAATCCCTAAACCCTCTTTCAACCGTGAAATCAGCGCCTAGCTCCTGCAACCCCTCTATCACGTAGCGGGCTACCTCAATGCTCGAAAAGGAGCCATCCCGTCTCTGCGCTCCCTTAAGGTACCTTATTACCTGTTCTTTCCTGGGTATCTCCTGACCCAATGTCTTCAATATATTTATGGAGTAAAACGTGTCTTCAACGCTTGGTGTTCCAGCCTCCCTGGCAAAGAAGAAGCCGCCATCGTCGAGCTGCCTCTCCCTGACGTAGTCCACGGTTAGCTGCATATGAGAAAAATTCATGAGTATCACAAAAAAACACGTAAAAACGTTTCCACCCAACTGGGTAAGAAAAGGTTTG
>DAYW01000018.1:3867-11704 GCA_002507085.1 archaeon UBA168
TACCGAATAGTAGAGCATAGCAAGAAGCATGCCGAAACCCAACATCGATACGGCTTTGCCCACCCGAATCACCTTGAAGGCGGCTATCGCCACCACGAGAAGGCTTACCGCGTAGTAAAGCGAGTCAACTGCATATGTGTATTCCATCACAGAAAAGGTCGATTCCAATGCACTTCCTCCCACAAGGACGATTTCAATCGCAAAACCCATGATTAAAATCGCTGCGGAAATGCCGGTGACCAGGTACGCCGCCAGGCTAGGGCTCTGCCTCGAGTTCAGCTTGGAAAGCGACCTGGGAAGCGCTCCCTCTCTCGCCATGCCGTAAAACATCCTCGTAACGGAGTTCAGCGTGGCCAAATAGCAGGAAAACACGCTCAGCAATGACGCTATTATGAAAGCGTAAAGGCCAACGCCGCCAAGGTAGCGTCCCATGAAAAAGTAAATGGGATTTAGCCCGCTTGACGCGCTCGAAACGAAGGAGTTTATCTGTACTTTTGACAAGCCTGCATCTATGACAACCGCATACGTCGAAAGCATGAAGATCAAGCCCATAAAGGCGGTGGCGAAGAGGGTTCCCAAGGGAACGCTTCTCTTGGGATTCTTTGCCTCCTCGGAGAGCTGGGTACTGGTCTCAAATCCCATGAAATACGTAACCGAGAACACGAGCCCGCCGGCTAGAGCGCCCAACTCCCCCGTGGGTGAGAGCTGAAAAGTCGCGCCAGGGGTAAACGGGTATGTCGTTAACCTTGAGGGATTTTCAAGCATGCTAAGCAAAGCAAACCCAAGAAGAATGAGCACTTCAGCCGATGTCGTCACCATCTGTAACCTGACGCTTACCCTTATCCCGAGGAGCGCAGGAATAAGAGGTAGAAGGAGGATAACCGGCAAAAAAGGCAACGGATTAACCCTTAAACCGATCGCGTAAGCCCCCTGCACCGCGAGATACGAGAAGGCCACCGCAACGGAAGCAGTTGCAAGCAACCCATATAAAATTGAGTACGTGTAACCGGTAAAAGCACCAACGCGCGGGCCAAAGACGCGGCTTGCGTACTCGTAAAAACTTGCGGCGTGAGGATAGCGCTTCGCCATTACATAAACCGAAAAAACTATTGCCAGCATGCCTGCGCTGGTTATCAGCATCGCAAGGGGTGCGGCCGCGCCCGCGCTTCCCAATATGAGCGCCGCACCAGAAGCGACGCTGTAAGCGGGAGCCTGACCGGCCAGTGAGTTAAAGAAAACTCCTGCCGTCCCTAAAACCCCTCTTCTTAAACCATCGGTCACAACCTCACTTTCCGATGGCTCTTATGCGTGTCGTCATGATTATGCTTCAAGCCTTGGTTGGATGCCTGATGCTGAGCGCGGTCCAGGCATGCCCTTAGGAAATGCTGACCCAGAAAATTTTGCAACTCAACACCAATTCAAGCATCGATTAAGGGGGCCATCGCTAAACGCGGGCTTACGGCTAACTAGCGAACTAAGCGCTCAATCTCATCTTGAGGTATCTCAGAGACAAAACCGCTATATCCCCTGCCCTGCAAAAGAAGTCCTTCGCCCTCTTCCACTCTCCCAATTACCCTGGCCCTTCCGCGAAAGGCGTCCAAGACGCGGCCAGCATCATCAGGTTCGGCAGTCAGCAATAGAGCTCCGCTGGACAGAAGCTTCAATGGGTCAATCCCCAATCTTTGGCATATCACCTGTGTCTCCTTCCTTATGGCTATTTTCTCCGCGTCAACGTGAAAAAGAGTGCGGGAGGATAAGGCCATCTCCAGAAGGCCCGCTATAACGCCTCCCTCGGTTGGATCGTGAGCTGATACTGCCCCTAGCTTTGAAGCGATCAAAGCGTCCTCGGCCACGCTCAAATCATCTACAAAGCGCCTTGCGCTCTCTACGACATCTGCAAGACCTGAGAGCATGCTGCTGTGATCCAAGGCGATCACCGCAGTTCCCTCTATTCCTGCCTCGTTGACCATGACTATCACCTGCCCTGGCCTTATCCTTTTCACATCTAGTAGGGATCCCTTGACGATTCCAAAGGTAGATATGCTGACTATGGGAGCGTTGACGGAGGAAGTTACCTCGGTGTGTCCTCCTATTATCGAGATGCCAAGCCTTTTTGAGGTCGCGTCTATCTCGGCCGTGATCCGGTCTAGAAGCTCCTCTTCCAGATGTGGCAGCAAGATCGTTACAAGCGACCATTCAGGCCTCGCACCTTTCACCGCCACGTCGTTAGAGGAGACCTGCACGGCGATCTTTCCAATTTGGCTTTTTGCCTCGGTTATTGGATCGGTGTGCGAGACGAGATACATGCTATCCACGGTAACCACTCCGGCATCTTCTCCTACGCCGCTCCCGATTATGACGCTGGGATCCCGACGACCAAGCCTATCAAAGACGTACTTCTTCTGGAAAGGCAGAGAGATCTTCACAAGACTAAGGCATTGCCCGCTTTAAGGGCAACCGAGGGCGCTCTAAGCGCACTTAAAAAACTCACGAGGGTGATCCTTGGTAAGTCTGAAGCGCCAACTCAAGCTCGTGTATCGCGTCTGCTATGAGTTGCTGCGCCTGGACCTTGCTAGAAGCTAGCGCGGCGGCGTTGAGGTCGGCCTTGGCCTGACCTATGTACGGAGTTGCCATGGGATCGTTTTTCAAAAGGCTAGCTGTGGCGTTTTCAACCGCCCAAGCCGCCTGCAGCTGGGGCGTCTCTGGCTTAGGTCCAGCCCTGATCTGCGCGTTCAGCACTAAAGCCTCTTGAAAGTCCTTCATGGCCGCCCTGATGTATTTGACTGCAAGGGCCAAGTTCTGGCCTGCTGTGGTGGCTGAGTTAACGGTTGCCGTGCCCGCTGAATTTGCAGGAATCATGGGCCCTCCTGGCTGTATTGTAGGGGAGAGAACGCTCTCAGCAAGCGTTAGGTTGCCCAGACCCTCTTGATAAGCGCGCTCAGCCGCGTTGGAAATGGTCAAGCCCATTTTCTGCGTTATCTCAAACTGCCTCTCAACCGTTAGGTTGAGGTGAATGGCTCCCTGAAGCATCTCGATCGCTATGGCTGCGGATTTCCCCTGCGAATTCATCAGGCTGATTTCTGCCCAGATCTCCTTTCTCTGTAACGTCACGTTCCTGAGGTACTCGCCGATGGCTTCCTCAAAGGTGGCAGAGTTACCGCTGAGCGCGGCTTCGTTAAGCCTATTAACGGTTAAGCTAAGGTTCGCCTCGAGCTTTTTCACCTGGCGTGTGAGGCCATGATCCGCCAGCGCCGCTAAGTTGAGCGCGGGTAGCATTACCTCGGACCAAGTTCTGGTCCTGTTGTTGAACCTGTAACATGATATGAACGCGGAATTTGCGCTGGTCGCTGCGGAGTTTATAACGAACAACCTGTCCACCCCAGGCGCCTCTGTGTTAAAGCCCTCGCTTATCCCGACCGCCGCATTTGACACAAGCGCTGCAAAGCTCCTTGAAGCGTTGATGTCGGCAAGAAGCTTTGTGAAGTTGACAACGCTAAACCTGTTGAAGTTGACTTCATCCACCCTCTTCCCGTGCATAACCGTTATGACCCCTGCGTTGCTATTGGCCTCTAGTGAGCTAGCGCCGATCTCTTGCAGGCCCCCAGACGAAACAGACGGAGCAGTTCCTACTTTTAAAGCGAGCAAGCCAACGCTCACGCCCAGAACGTATGCGTCCGCGTAGTACGTGCCGGGGGCCACCCGAGTTCCCTGGTTGTCCGTGTAATTCCAGACAACCGTCCACCGTGTAATCCCTGGCTGGACCTTGTAAGGTGCTATTACCATGGATGAAGTGCCCATGGCGTAGACCTTACGGTAACTCGACGACCAAACGAGTTTTCCGTTGTAATAAATGCTAACGGAATAAAGCGGCTGGGACGCGTACACGGTTACCGGGACATCCCCAGGATTGTCCACGTATACGGTGAAGGTCACTCCGGATGGAGTGGCGGTGTAGGTGGCGCCATAAGTCAGCTGGGCGTTTTGCGAAAAGCCAAGGGCAAGCGAGTAACTCGAGGTAACGCTCACCAGCAACATGAGGAAAAGCCCCAATATCTTCGTTTCCATTTTCAATTATAATCTTCGCCCAGATTTATTAGGAACAAGTGCGAAATGCGTGTTCCATTCCTGAAACGGCGCTTCCGGAGCGAGATTTTATGCGTGATCCCAAGTAGATCCTCCATGTCCCTTACGGAACAAGCTTTTTTTAAGCGTTTCAAAAGGTTTTTATTTCATACTGAAATAAATATTTATGACTTGTGAAGAAAATCCCTTTAAAATATCCTCAGGAGATGGATGGATAGTGGGCATCACGCACAAACCCGCAGAAAGGGCTCCGCTGGTGCTTATGCTTCACGGTTATACCGGATCCCACATAGAGGACCGGAGGCTCTACGTCGACATAGCCAGAAGGCTTTGCGCCGCTGGCATAGGCGCGGTCAGGTTTGACTACAGGGGTCACGGCGACAGCTCTGGTGAGTTCGAGGACTTCGACATAGATGAAGCGATAAGGGACGCGGAAAACGCCTTCGCTTACGCCTCCTCCCTGAGCTTCGCTGACAGGGAAAGGATTGGCATCCTTGGCCTGAGCATGGGAGGGTACATAGCGGTGAAGCTTGCATCCGAGGTCAACGCCAAGTCGGTTGTGCTCATGTCGCCTGGGCTGCGCGTTCCCGCGATAAACTTTGACGTGCCAACGCGCGACGGATATATTTACATGGATGCGCTAAGGATAAGGGCCGAAAACGCCAAGAGGGTCGTACAGCACATGAGCGGCGAAGCCTACGAACTCGCCCCGAGACTAAACCAGCCCTTCTTGATCATCCACGCCAAAGACGACCCCGTCGTGCCCTTCTCATCATCTGAAGGATTCATCGAAAGACTTGGCAGCAAGAACAAGCGCCTTCTCAGCTTTGAAAAAGGAGGACATGTCCTAAGCGATTACGACGTAAGAAGAAAGGCCTACTCTGAGATTGTCGATTGGTTCTCAAAGACCTTATGAAAGCGCTGCCACCATTTTTTCGGCCAGCTGTACGTCGAGCAGGCCCTCGCGCCCGCTCGAGACCGTGTCCTTGTGCTGCCTTACAGCTTCAAAGAACTCGTTGACCTCGACCTCGAAGGACCACCTGAAGCCCACGTGCTCGTAAACCTCGGACTTGTCTGGCCTGCGCAACTCAACCCTTGCCGTTGTGTTTCTCAGCAACACTATCGGGGCGTCGGTCCTGAGCACCGCTCCGCTCGGGAAACACGCGATGTAGTACTCCGTGAAGTCCCCCTTCCAGGCGGAGGTAAGCTCTAGGTTAAGCAAAAAAGAGCCATAATCAAGCGTAGATGTAAAGGAGTTGACCGTTAGATCACCTTTCTTCTCATTGCTGCTCAGGGCAGAGGAGACCACGCGTTTCGGATCTCCAAACAGAAATCTGGCCGTGTCAATTTGATGGGAGAGGCCCAGAATCCACGCAAACAGCGCCTTTTGCTCGTCTGTGAAGTTCAGCTTCGGATACCGATACTCCGTCAGAGGCACCTTTTCATTCGAAGTTATATACGGGAACTGAGGGTCGCCCCCAAGCCAGTTCCCGTTCAAGTACACCGATTCTGCCAGCACAGGAGCCCCCAGCGCATCCATGAGCTGCTTGGCTAACCTTATCCCGTCATCATAGCGCTTCATGTATCCAACAGATAAAACAAGGCCACGTTTCTGCGCCTCAGCCACCAGCTCTTCCGCATCGCTCGAGTTAGTGGCCAGCGGCTTTTCGACGAAGACGTGCTTTCCGCTCTCCAGCGCAAACTTGGTTATCTCGTAGTGCGAGGGGTCGTTGGCTAACACAAAAATAGCATCAAGGGCATCATCGCTGATGAGGTCATGATAATCTCCGTAGAACTTGGGAATGTGCCATGCCTTTGCAACCGATTCAGCAAGCCCTACCCTGGAGTCGGCCAGCGCAACCAAGGATGCGCCCTCGTTTTTCATGATGGATGGTATGTGGGCGCGCTGCGCTATCAATCCCGCTCCAACGATTCCAACCCTGATTTTTTCCATATTAACCCTTAAAATGCCTCCAAATTAAAGTATTTCCAATTCATAACTATGAAATCGGTTAAATTTCCCTGCCCCTGTACTCCTTGGCCAGACGTGAGGCCATCTTCTTACCCTCCTTGGTGAGCGTGTAGTATATTCCGCTTGGCTTGTGCCCCATCTCCCTTGACTTTACCTTCAGCCAGGGCTTTATAGAGGAAGTCACCGACCTCTTAAGGGGACCGTCATAGGTGGTTAGGTAACCGTCTGCTTGAAGCCTCTTGCAAGCTTCCTCAATAGATAACTCATCATAGCTCGGAACCCATCCCGATTGCCCTAGCAGCCTCCTGGCCATAAGCCAAGGCGTGTCCGGCCCGAAAATGTATATATGCGTAAGCACCTTCTTCTGAAGCTCATCCATAGATTAACAACGGTTCGCAAACTTAAAAACATCAAGCGTTACTCGGCTTTACCGTTGCGCCTTTCAAAAAGCCTGATTTTTTCTGGCACTTCCCTCTTCGCTTCCCTTATCAACGTGTACGCCATTATGAGTACTAGCGTGGTTATCACGCCTATTATTAGCGCCTCCTTCGGCATGCCGAAGAACACCGTTAGCAGCGCTCCAAAGGTCACGACAGTTAGATAGGGATAAAGGGGTGTCCTAAAGGACGCCACCAACCCCCTTCTCCTGAAGTGAATAACTGCAAGCGTTGTCATCAGATAAGAGAAGAGGAGGCCAAAGTTGCTTATGGCCACAATAACGTAGACGTTTCCGGCGAAGAGCGTTATCACTCCTATCATGGACGATATGAGCACTCCCGTGCTGGCAACGTCCCTCTTCTGATCGTATTTGGCGGTTATCCTCGGGAGCAAGCCGTCAGCACCCATCTGGTAGAGCGTTCTCGATGAAGTGAGTATGGTGGCCAAAGTCGCAGAGGTGGTTGCCAGTAGCGCGCCTAAATCGACTACGAGCTTCATGAACTGAGGAGCCCTCGCAAGCGAGAGAGCCACTGAAAGCGGATCTGCGGATATGGCATAGCTGTCCGTTGGAGCCATTATGACCATGGAAAGCGCTACAGCTATGTAGAGGGCCATGCTTATGACCACTGAGTAAACTATGGCCTTTGCAGCTCCTTTTCCCCCACCCTTCACATCAGAAGCTATGGTGGCCACGCTTTGGAACCCCGAGTAGGCGAAGATTATGGCTCCTGAAGACTGGAAGAAACCGTTGACTGGGTCCTTTGGGACCTCGAAGTGAGAATAGATGTTTGGAACGCGCGTTGATATGAAAAGCGCAAACGCTATGAATACGATAAGGACAGCCACCTTAACCGTCACCAGATAGAAGTCGGTTTCTGCGGCCTTCTTCACACCGATCATGTTGACCACGGTCAGCACGGCGATCAGCAGTATGGCAAGAGTAACTGGATTTCCGAAGCCTATCAACCTGAAGAGGTAGGATCCAAAACCAAGAGCTATGGCGGATATGCTCGTGGCATAACTGAAGTACATGAGGATGCCTGTGACGAAGCCCATCTGGCTTCCAAAGGCCTCATAAGCGAATGAGTAAGAGGATCCCTTTGTTTGGGGAAAAAGAGAGGTAAGCTCACCAAGCTCAAAGGCTATCACAAGCGACGCAAAGCCCATGTAGATGAAGCTTAGGAAGGAGTAAGCGCCATCCAGGGAAAGAACTGTGCCGCTTAGGACAAATATGCCGGCTCCTATTATGGCACCGAGGCTAACCGCCGTGGCCTGTGCCACGCTTATCTCCTGCGATTCGGCCATATTTCACGCAAAACGTATCCCTTTAAGCGTGGCCGTGCG
>DAYW01000018.1:11747-33013 GCA_002507085.1 archaeon UBA168
GAATATGATAACAAAAACATAGACCCGAAGAAGCTCGGGGAAAAGCTCGAAGAGTACTTTAAGGAAGAGGGATATAAGACACAGAGGGCAGAGCACCCCCTGGGCATCGTAGTTCAGGCACAGAAAGGAGGAATATTGAGAACCATACTTGCCGCCGATAGAGCTCTCACGCTGACCATAACCGGGGACCCCAACAAGGTAACCGTGAGGATGGGAGTTGGCAAGTGGCTCCAGGATTTAGGCGTCGCCGCCTTGGAAGGGCTTTTCTTAACCCCATTGCTCTTCTTCATAGAGATACCAGAGTCGCTGTGGAGCTTCGAGATAGAGAGACAGGTCTGGAACTACATAGAATCGCTCATAAACATGGGCGACTTAAGGGCTAGCTGAGGTTACGCTTTTCCGTAAATCTTGAGCACTACCTCAAGGTCTCTTTTGGCGAGCTCTGGAGGGAAAGGAACGGGCTCGTCTTTTTCAACGCTCTTTATGAACCCAGAGAACATCCTCTCAAAAACGTCGTACATCTCTACCGGATAGCTCTTTCCATTAACTAGGAGGCCTCCGTAAACTGCCTTCCTCGATGGGTCGAAGAAGTTCATCTTTATCCATCCGAGCTTTGCCTTGTTCTCCGTATCTTCGCGAAGGCTGCCCTGCGTGCCGACAACTTCGAACTCGGGAAGCAGCGGCGGATCCCTGTAAGACCAAGAATGGATAAGTGCCCCTATGGCGCCCGATCTGAACCTAACCGCTCCAACGGAAAAGTCCTCTCCCTCTATGGCTGACCCTCCTTTGGCCGTGAGGCCATATACGGTTTCGGGTTCCCCTCCCAGCTCAAGCAGCGTATCCACGTAGTGTATCCCGCCATCTATGAGAGCTCCTCCTCCCATTTCCTCCTCCGACCTCCTCCAACCGTAAGCGTCGTAAAACTCCTGATGTCTAACTATAACCGCCACGGGCCTGCCTATCTTCTCTTGCTCAATTACCTCTTTTGCGGCCTTCACCGATGGGTCGAACCACCACTCATCTGCCACCATGAGCTTCCTATGCGTTTCCTTGGCCGTCCTTATGATGGCCTCGGCGTCTTCCAAAGTCGTGGCTATGGGTTTTTCCAAGACCACGTGCTTTCCCCTTTTCATGGCCTCCTCCGCCACGGGCCTGTGCAGCCTGTGGGGAAGCACTATGTCAACGGCATCCGCATCCGAGCTGAGGGCTTCCTCGATCGAGCTGAAGACCCTTCTGATCTGGTACTGCTCCCTTATTTGTTCAACTACGGCTGGATCCCTCTCCATTATGCTTACGTCAACGCCCTTAATGGCCCTGAGGTGAACTTTCCCAAATCCCCTGCATCCCATGACAACTATTTCCATAATACCAATGGCCTACCTGAATTTAAAGCTGAAAGCCTAGCTTGAGCTTGCGGCGCTCGCCTTCATGAACCTGGGATTTCTCTTGGCCTTGGATATGGCATTCTCGTACCCCAAGATCCCTATCACAACAACGGTTATTATCACCAAGAAGAAACCTAGGCCCAAGTTGTCTAAGTTATGCACGTGGATGCCAGTGTTGATCCCCCAGTTCAAAAGCCAAGGATCAAGGATTATTGCTATGCCTCCAACTATGAAGGCGATGCCGCCGTAAGTCAACACGTAGGTGGTTATGGTCTTACCAACGAAGGCTATGCCCTCCTTTGTAAGACCTTTTATTGAGCTAAGCCACGTCGCGAAGCCCATTCCAAACAATATCTGCATCGTCATGGTCCCCAAGCCGAAAAGGAAGCCTGGCAGGAAGCCAAACCACGGGTTGGGCATCATGGGGGCAAGCACCGTGTATATTATCAACGCAAAAGCCCCAAAGCCAAAGCCGGCAATGAACCCGTGTATCAGCGCCAGGTTCACGGGAACGGGCTTCGTGTCCACTTCATCATTAACGACGGTCGCGGGGTTTATCTCATGAGCCAGCTCCCTTTTTTGGGCCTCGCTTCCCTCCTTGTGTATTCCAAGCTTAACCCCCAGCTTTTCCTCCAGGTAGTGCCAGTGGAAGTACTTTCCCTTTTTGGCTATGTATATACCTGCAAGGGCCATCGCCAGCCCAACGGCGATGTAAGTCACGCCGAAGGCTAGGGCGGTCATGAACACGCCGGCAAGCGCGAAGTACGCGAGCTCAGACAGTATTGCCCGCTGAATCGTGAATCCAGTTGAGAAAACGAGCCCCGTTTTCGCGCCTCCCTTTGAGCTAAACGTCCCGACGGAGTAGGAAAAGGTTATGGGCCACGTGTGCTCATCTGGCGTTATCCCATGGACTATGCCAAGAAGGTAAGCTGTTATCAGCGCCACTTCTAAAGTTGTAGGATGAGGATTCCAAAGGTCTATCAAATCGCATCACCTCAGCAGGCTATCTCCTTGCCGTGCGGGCACTCGTTCGGCCTTCCCAGATAATCGTAAAGCTTCCTAACCACAACCTCTGGAACGAACGTGTCAAACTTCCTTGCCTGAACGCACGCCTCATCTGGGGTAAAGCCTGCCCTGTAAAGCAGCGTCTCAACGACCCTGTGCGCCATAACCAGGTTCTCTGCTTCCTTCTTGCCCTCCTCCGTGAGCGCGTATCCCGAAGGACCCTTCTTAAGCAAGCCCTCACGTACTAACTTCTCAACCATGGCCAAGGCGGTAGGCGGTTTAACTGACATGGACTTCGCCACGTCTGCAAGTCTAACCGGCCACCCATCGCCGGATTTCTCGTAAATCAACCTGAGGCAATCAAGCTCTCTTGCCGTGGTCATTTTAGACCCCACTAATAATATTAGATTAGACTAATCTAAAAGCTTTGCGCTTAAACCCTCCTCATGCCGCTAGCGGATCCAAACCATTCCTGACGCAGAGGCCCAATGGAAAGGCATATAGCTCGGAGCAGTTTATACACGAAGATGTCAAGTAAGGCAGGCACCTTAAAGACGGGGTCTCCTAAAGGAATGGCGGCCCTAAACATTGCCATAGGCGCCTTCGACCTCATCCTCATACCCATAGCCCTGACGCTGGGCAAGACGTATAACTACTACGTGGCGACAGCGAACTCCATCGTGGCAATCCTGCTGATAGCCGTCGCTTACGTGGACTACGCAAGCAAGAAGAAGGGAGGAAAGGGAACCGCACTTCCAGTGGTGGTGTTCATCTTTTCCTTGATATTGCTCTTCCTCTATCCTCAAACCTACGACACGCCTTACATAGGAACGTATCACCTTTACGTGCTGCCGACCGTCTACAAGGGCAACCCCTTTTACCTGAGCCCGTATCAGGTACAAAACTACGTTTGGAGCCTAAGCTTCGCGTTTGGGATGATGCTTTTCGCCACATCGCTCTACGAGATATACCTGGTTAGGAAATCTTGAGATTTTTTGGTGGGCCCGCGGCGACTTTCACCCGTTAATCCGGGTTTTGAACGCCGGACCTTTCGATATCTGACCCAGCAGGTTATCAGTTTCGTCCCACTCAGGGCCGAACGCTCTAACCATGCTGAGCTACGGGCCCAGCCCCTTAAGGGCACGATAATAGTCTTTCGGGCCTATAAGTTTAGTGCGAGCTCTCCGCTCGATTGGTTAGCGATAATCAAAAGTTATCCCGTCCCCTTAGCGAAGGCCATAACTCCATCTGAAAGGGAATTCAAAAGCTCAGGTCAAAGCACGCCGCTGCGCTTTGGAGCGCTTGCTTCTGCGCCCGAATCCCGCGAACTTGAGCAACCAAAGCCGGTCAGCCCTTTGAAGAGCGCTCACCTTGGGGCTCATGCCGTGTTCCAGCCCGGAGATGTAACACGATACCAGTGCCCTTTTCTTCGGATCCAGATGCCCTACTTGCTTCAGCATCGAGCTTATCTCCTTTGCCCTGCGCTCGCATGTTGGCGGCAACCCGAACCTCTGATTTATTTGCGGTATCCAATCCATATCGCTCAGCTCCTTGAAGCTTCCGCCAGCTTTCTTCCACTTCCAAAGGGCCCGCAAAAGAAGGGCCTTATTCATGCCCATCACATCAATGACCTCTTCCGTTGAAAGGGGGATCCCGGACTCGCGTGAAGCGACTAACACCGAAACCGCCACGCGCTGCTCGCAGCTCCTAAGCTCTGCCATTTTTGGGTCCTGTAAAAACCGCAATGCCTCTTGCCTCACGTAGCTTGGAACGCTCAGCACCTCGCACGCATAGCCCAAAAGATCGACGCATCCGGTGCCCATGGGTTATGCAGCTCTGCCCATAAATTGGCAAACAGACCTCAGGAAGAAACTGCACGCCACGACCACGCAAGTCTTGGCCCCTTTACCTATCCGCTAAATGAGGGGCCTTATCGATATCTGGCCATCGGCCACTCACATATGAGGTGTTTCTTGACAGGCTGCCCTCTAATCAAGCAAACTTAGGCGCAAAAGTTAAAACATGATCATGTAACATCTTTATGCTGTCCTCCGAAGAAATAAAAGAGGCGCTTGGTTCTGACATAATCATAGAGCCTTACGCGGACGAGGCCTTAGGCCCTTCGGGTTACGACATGGCGCTCGCGTTTGACCTAGTAATTCCTCCGCTGTCTTGGACGCTGGCCTCAACCCGCGAGAGGATTGAGCTGAGTGATTCCGTGTCGGCGTCGATTTACGTGCGCTCTTCGCTAGCCAGAGAGGGATTGATTGGAAGTTTTGCGTTAATCGACCCCGGTTTTAAGGGCAATCTCACAATTTCCCTCTTCAACGCGAGCGATAAGGAGGTAAAGCTGAGGGCTGGCGAGAGAGCAGTACAGGTGGCTTTCTTCAAGTTGGGCAAGCCGACGCTAAGGCCTTATGCGGGAAGGTACCAAAACAGCACGGGCGTGGTCAAAAGCAAAAGAGAGGCGAGTGAAAATTGAAAGACCTTTACTCGAGCCTTAGAAAGCGCATGAACGCTGTGGACGCGCTTAGGATAATAAAGAAAAGAGAAACGTATGAGAAGCTGTCTGCTGATCTGAAGCTTTCTCCTGCCATAATAAGCCGTTACATAAACGGCAGGGTCCTCCCATCCAACAAAAGGGCAGAAGACCTGCTTTCAACGATATTTGCGACGCATCCATCGTCTAAAATCATAGAGGATTTCGTGAAAATAGATGAAAGCGGAGTTATAGACGACAGCGACGTGATCTCAAATCCAGCTCTGCTTCATCTCTTGGCCATAGAGTGCTCTACAGTTATCAACGAAAAAATAGACGTCATACTGACCGTGGCAGCAGATGGCATCGCCTTTTCGGAGGAACTGGCCAACGTCTACGAGGCAACCCTTGCGGTGGTAAAGAAGGAAAGGGAGCTTGGAATAGACGACTTCTACGAAGAGACGGAGATCTCGTTTGCAAGCGGTATAAGAGAGGCGTTTTACCTTCCCAAAAAGCTGCTGAAAAAGGGGCAAAAGGTGCTCATAGCTGACGACCTAGCAAGGACAGGACGCACCATAGGCGTCCTGCTCAGGATGGTTGAATCTGCGGGAGCAATACCTGCCGGAATAGCGGTGATAATATCTACCAAGAACGCAACGGTTGGAGTTCCTCAGGAAATCAAGAAGTACATCGGCCTGGTAGTGGCCTAAGGGTGTTGCGCTTGGCGATCCATGGAGCTGACGTTTGGAGGGATGGAAAGCCCCTAAACGTCATCGATTTCAGCAGCAACGTGAACCCGCTTGCCCCTCCTAAGGGGCTATTACCGTACCTCAGGAAGGCCGTTGGCCTATCTAGGCACTACCCAGAAGCAGATGCCATTTCGGCCCGCGCCGCTCTTGCCTCTTTTCATGGGTTAAGTGCGAAAAACATCGTGGTTGGAAATGGAGCCAATGAGCTCATTCACCTGATTTCTTCTGCAGTCCCAAAGGGAAAAGCGCTGATCCTAGCTCCGACTTACAGCGAGTACGAACAGGCCGCAATAGGCCATGGGCTAAAGCCTTACTTTTACGTGAGTAAGCATCCCTTTGACGTCAACTTGAGCGACGTCAAGATAGAACCAGGAACCTCCCTAATATTTTTGTGCAATCCCAACAACCCCACTGGAAAGGTCATAAGGAGAGACGCCGTCGTTGACTTCCAGCGCAGGGCGGAGGCCGCAGGCGCAACCTTAGTGGTAGACGAGGTCCATATGGACCTCTGCGATCAAGAGGAACAAAGCGTGATAAAAGAAGGGCTAGAAAACACCGTGGTGTTGAGATCCCTCACAAAACTCCTCGGAGTACCCGGCTTGCGTTTGGGATATTCGGTTTCCTCTCCTAAGTGGGTATCCAAAATAGACGCGGTAAGGCCATCTTGGAACGTAAACGTGCTCTCAATCGAGGTTGCGAAGAACTGGCTCGATTCGAATTTCATTCGCGAAAGCAAAGCCTATGCTTCGCGTGAGAGACAGTACCTTTCCAACTCACTTGCGAGGCTTGGGTTTGAGGTCATACCTTCTCACGCCGATTACCTTTTGGCCAAGATCAAGGGAATGACGTCAGCTGAGCTAAAAGAAAAACTCCTTGGCAAGGGGCTTCTAATAAGGGACGCTTCAACCATTAGGGGACTGAATAATCAGTACATTAGGATCGGAGCCCTTTCCCACAGCAAAAACGCGAGGCTTTTGCGCGCCATTAAAGAGCTACTAACTTGAGCTGTCCGAAAAAATGGGTATCACGTGAAAAACTGGCTTGTACTCTATGATCACCTTAACTCCGTATACGCGGCTTATCAGTTCTGACGTAAGCACATCCCTAGGCTTGCCCTGTGCCAGCACGGCGCCCTCCTTCACAACAATTATCCTGTCAGAGTACTGCCCGGCCAGCGTAAGGTCGTGGAACGTAGCAACTATGCTTCTCTTTCTGGTAAGTGAGCGGGCCAACTCCATGATCTCCTGCTGCGCTTTCAGGTCCAAATGGGATGTCGGTTCGTCCATTAAGATCGCGCGCTGCCCCTGAACGACTCCCCTAGCGAGCATCACCCTTTGAAGCTCTCCTCCGCTCAAGGTGTTGATCTGCCTGTCTCTTAGATGAAGAGCTCCAAGCTCCCTAAGCGCGTCAGCGGCGGCGCTCAGATCTTCGGGTCCCTCATCTTCCCAGCGACTAAGGTACGGATAGCGGCCTAAAAGAACAAAGTCCATGACCGTTAGGGTTGAAACCGGAGGTTCCTGAGGGACCACGGATAAAAACCTGGCTATATCTCTCCTTTTTAGCTTGGTCATGGGAACCCCGCCGTAGTATATGGTACCCTTGTAAGGGAGAAAACCCGCGATGGCGCGTATGAGCGTCGTTTTTCCTGACCCATTTGGGCCGACAATGCCAACCAGCTCGGCCTCTTCCACGCTCAGGTTCACATCCCTAAGGACCTCTTTTTTTCCAAAGCTCACCGTTACGCCTTCGCACCTGATTACCTCAGCCAAATCACTCACCATATCCCCTCTTCTTCAAAATAAAGAAGAAGAAGGGCACTCCCACGAAGGCGGTAATTATCCCTATGGGAATCTCCAGCGGGGCCATGGCGGTCCTGGCTAAATCGTCGCAAAGAAGGAGAAATATGCCTCCCATGATCGCGCTAAAGGGAAGGAGAACGCGGTGCGCAGAGCCAAGGGACATCCTAGTCATGTGCGGGATCATCAGCCCAACGAAACCTATGAGACCGCTTACCGAGACCACCGTCGCAACCATGAGCGCCGTGATGGACATGAGCGCCACCTTGACGTTTTTCACGTTAACGCCCACATAAAGGGCGTCCTCGTCACCTAGGCTCAAAGCATCGAGGTCCCTTCTAAACGCATAAAGCGCAAACGCGCATATGGTAACTACAGCAAAAACAAAGGGTATCTCTTGCCATTCTGCGTCGGCAAGGCTTCCCAGCAGCCAAAATATCACTTCGGGCCTCTGCGAGGCGTTGACGTATATGACAAAGGATGAAAGCGAACCAAAGAGCAGGCTTACCGCGATGCCTGAAAGAAGGAGAACCCCAGATGAGGTCCCAATAACCGATGAGGGACCCAACGCGCGGGCTAGCGCGTAGACCAGAAAGGTCGATAGGAGGGCAAAGGCAAAGGCCATGATCTGCATAGTGTAAGGCCCAAGAAAGTAAAGGGAAAGCGTAGACGCCAGAGATGCGCCAAGCGCCGCCCCGCTCGAAAGGCCGATCACGTATGGCTCAGCCATGGGGTTCCGGAACATGGCCTGAACCA
This sequence comes from archaeon UBA168, assembly GCA_002507085.1. Taxonomy (GTDB): domain Archaea; phylum Thermoproteota; class Thermoprotei_A; order Marsarchaeales; family UBA168; genus UBA168. Next base: position 19,918 of record DAYW01000018.1, read on the forward strand.
CTACGCCTCCCATGGCCAAGGACGCCCCCACTAGAAGGGCAAGTATTACCCTTGGCAACCTTAGGTAATAGATTATGTCCCAGTAAACGACCGCAGGCTTAGGAAAACCAGGCAAAAATCCGAGGAAAAAACCCGCGACTGCCGATGGCGGTATCCTCACCGGGCCTATTATCAACGAAAGAAAGAAGCTGGCCAAAAAAACCAGTGCCAGCAGGGGTTTCATGAAGCGCCGCGCCATAGCTAGCGCCTCCTTTCGTAAGCCACCACGATCAAAACCACGACGACGGCTACCAGTGCAGCTATTCCATAATCTACGTAAGGTATTCCCTCACTCGCATTCACGTGCATGGGGCGAGGGGACGTGATGTTCTCGGTCCCAGTGTCCGCAGGACATGGAGGTACTTCGAACCCCTTCATGGCGTTAGGGTGGAGGGCCTCAGCCAGCCACACTATCCCATAGACAAGCCTGTAAGTTGGTTGAGCAAACCATCCTTCATGTGGTATCACGTATACCCTGTCATCGTGAACTGCGGACGTGGCCATGAACGGCATCTGGTTTATAACGCTGGCGTTGGCGTACTGATCTAGTATGAGCACCGACGGGTTCTCGCTCAGTATGTCTTCAGGGCTGATGATGCCCCAACCAGATATGTTGGATGCTATGTTCTCGCCACCGGCCAGCTGTATCATCGAGTTTATAAAGGTCCCGCTTCCACCTGTCCAATAGCCACCCGTGGTATCCAAAAGATAGAAGGCCTTCGTCTTGTAACCGGGCAACCTTGACTGAACACCCGTTATCACGGTGTTCATCCAGTTCACTATCTGCTCGGCTTTCTGTTGTGTGTCCGTGGCGTTCCCGATAAGCATGATGTCGCGCTCGACGCCCTGAATTGTGGTAGCGTTCAACACGAGCACGGTAAGGTTCATGCTCCTAAGCTTTTGTATGTCCTGAGGCGAGTTTATGCTGGAGGCAAGCACCAGCTGCGGCTTCAGCTCCTCTATCTCGTCAAAATCTATGCCGTAATAACTGCCCACGCTGGTCAGGTTCTTCACCTGAGGGGCTATGGTTGCGCACACGTACTCGTTGGCAAGACCGCCGACAAGGTAATTGCCAAGGCCGAGACCGTAAACCAGTATGGTGTTGCTAGGAGCCAGGGACACTATCCTGGTCGGTTTCTGGTATATCGTTACGACGCTGCCATCGTCATCCACAAGCCTTACGGGATAGTATGACCCCTGCGCAAATGCCGGCCTGTAAAACGACAACACTACCATCAGCAATAGGACGATGGGCAAAACACGAGCTAGCCTCATTTTGATCGCTATCCTAGATTCGCCGTATTTAAGATTTTGGATAATTTATCCAATTCTTCCATTCCTTCTTCAAGTCCGCTAAAGCAGTGAACCTTGCACCATGCGTCATCCCTAGGCTCCGTAAGAGGTGGGCCAAGTAGCCTGTTCAAAACGAAATAATGAGGAAATTTCAGGTGCGGGACCACCGCGCGGAGCAGGCCTTCATAGGCGCTTAACGGATATCCCTTAGCTATAGGAATCCTAAGCTCCGCCTGCACGCGCGCGCCAGCAAGCAGGTCAAGGGATTTTAGGAAGTTCGAAAACGTCACGGAGCTTGCAGCTTCGCTGTACCCGTAAAACTCAGGCAGCTTCAAATCCGTTGCTATGTGGTCGACCAAGGGCAGGACTTCCTTGAGCAACCATGGCAAGGTCAAGTTCGAGTTGAGCGAAATTTTTACACCGTAGCTCTTAAGCTCCTTAAGAAGCCCTTTCAACTCCTCGACCTGCATGAGCGGTTCACCCCCAGTTACGTGAAAATAGTCTATGAGGTTTAGGACCGACAACAGGTCGTCTTTCATTTTTTCGGTGTCAACTTCAGAGCAAACCTCACGGGAACCGTTGGCAATCTTCCAGTTATGGCAAAAAGGGCACCGCAGGTTGCAACCACAGAGCCAAAGCGTGAACGTTACCTTTCCTTTAACGTCCACCAGGGATATGGGCCTCCAGCCAGCCCCCTTCAAGTCGATCGCCCTAGATCATAGTGATCCCTAGTCCAGAATTCCTTGCGCCTAGCTGGGTTCCAGTTTTTGAGTGGCCTGTAATATCCAATGATCCTGCTCCATATGTCCACCTTTTCAGACCCGCACTTCGGGCATCTGGTGTATATGCCGGTAAAGCTCAACCCGCAATTCCTGCAAACGGTCAAGGCGGGCGTATAGCTCCAGTAAACCAGATCCGTGTTGATAAGCTTCTTTGTGAGCGTTGCCAACGCCTCAGGGTCAGGTCTCTCTCCTAGGAAGATGTGCATCATGACTCCTCCGGTAAACGAGCGCTGAACTCCAGCTTCGATCTCAACGCGATCGGAAAGTTGCAGCGAGCCGTAGTAAGGCGCTATACTGGTGCTGTATATGGGATCGGTCTCCCTTGGCAAGAAGGCCAAAAGCTCTGGGAAGTCCCTAAGGTCTGAAAGGGCCAGCTTAGGGGCCGCGGATTCCCCGGGTATCTCTTCAACGTTCCAAGGGATCCCTGTTTCCCTCATCCACTCCCTTGCGCGTTTGACCGCGAAGTCAACAAACTGCTTCATCAGATCCCTTGCCCTTAACCAATCCTTCCTGTTCCCGTCATACCACAGACCTGGCTGGTTCATGTATATGGCCGCGGCTTCAGGCAGACCAAGCAGCCCAATTGTGTTGAAGTGATTGGCCGGAAACTCTGGCAGGTATTCTCTGATCGCCCAGTAAAAGGATGGATAGGAGCTGAAAAGCCTCACGTACCTTTCTCTTAGCCATTCCTCCGCTACCCTCACCTTGCTCAGCTCCTCATCGTATAGCTCCCACACATCCCGGCGATCGCGCTGAGCCCTCATCACAAGTCTTGGGAGGTTTACATCGGAGGCATTAACCGAACCTGTCGCATCAGGAAGTGCCCAAATACCTCCAAACGCCTTCCTGTCTTCGCCACCGCTCGAGCTCCCTTCAATCGAAAAGGACTTGGCCATGGCCAGCTCGTTCCTGTCTATGTTTATCCTGCAGCACATAGCAAAGCTCGCATCTGGATCAACAACGCGGGTGTTGAGCCAATAGAAGCTTCCCTTATCAGCAGCCGTTTCGAAGATCGATTCAAATATTTCAGCATCGTTCCACAGCATGGGCGCTGTTGTCATTAAGGTAGGTATGGGAAACGTAAACGGCTGCCCAATGGCATCTCCGTTCCTTAAAAGAAGGCTCAGCGCCAGCACGAACTCCTTTGCTTCCTTCTCGTAATTTCCAAGGTTTCCTGCCGCCTTTCCTCCAAAAATCGCCTCATCACCATCAAGCATCTTCTTCGAGGCATCAAGCGTGACGGTGAAGTTGGTAAACGGAGTCTGCATGCCGACCCTGCTAGGGTAGTTCAGGTTAAACAGAAGCCTTTGAACTCCTTGAGCGATGCGCTTGCGCTCCAGCTGATCTGCCCTTATGAATGGACCTGCGTACCACTCCACAGAGGAAAGGGCCTGTGCGCCCGTGAAAAACTGTTGCAGCGTTATCAGGTAGTTTGCGATGTGATCGACGTACGTATCGAAGTGCTTGGCTGGCAAGGAGTTAACGGTCGAGGTCTTTAGCCCCTTGGTGAGAAGCGCGTTCATGGAGTGACCGCTGCAATAAGGAAGGTAAACGCTCATAGGTAGTTTGTGAACGTATATCTCTCCCCTCTGCATGGCATCCCTAACAACGGAGGGGATGAATTTCTCCGCCTCAACCTGAAGGGCTTGCTCCGCAACGTAAGAGAAATACCCGGTGGGTCCAAGGTACTTGTTGGCGTTTTCCAGGACGTCCGGGGTTTCCCTCTTCACATATCTCAAAAAGCTTTCGCTCGCAGAAAAACCTTCCGATTCCGCCTGCTGGGCCATGCGTCTAATTTAGCAGCTCCATTTAAGGCTTTGGATAATTTATCCAACTGACGCTCTCAAAGGAGCGCGCAAAGAACCCTCAACCTTTAGCGTTCAACCGAACAAAAATAAGTCGTCACGCTTGCTGAACGCCCAAAAAGCAAAAGCCTAATGAGATCAGCCCAGCGAGGTGCCCCGCCAAATAAATCTGGCCTAAGTAGCAGCCCAGCGTATTAAGCGAAAATAGACCATCACGCAATTAAAAACGCGAAAGCGAAAATCCTTGATGATGCCCTTCTCCTATCTCTCGGATTGGCTTATCGTGTATATTTTCTCAACCACCATGGGGGTGCCGTCCTTTGGGCAATTGTCTCCTGTCTTACCGACGTAGTCACCGACCATGAAGTCCTTGGTAAGCTGGTATCCACAGGAAGGACATCTGTAAACCGTGAACGTCCTCTCCGGTATATTGGACGTCGCGTATCCGATCCTGTAGTAGTTCAGGATCGTGACGTACAAAAGCACTATGGCCGCAGCATAGCTTATGAGGGCAAGAAGCAATCCCATTATCCCATCGGCTATCGACTCGGACCCAAACACTATGAGGAAGAGCGCCAGAACTATTCCTATGATGAGGTTCATGTACCTCATGGTGCTGCTTGGCTTTTTCTGGGCTTGCGACGACAATCAGGCCACCCCTATGCTGTTACCTATGCCAGCGACTATTACCTCGTCACCGGCCTTCGTCTGCTCCCTTATGACCTGCTTTACCTTTTCCACGGCCGCCGGTATGGCATCCGCTATCTCCTTTCTCATGCCGGTTATGGCCTCATCCATCGATTCTTTGAGAATTATCGCTAGCAGAGGGACGTTGTGGGTTCTGGCGGCCTCCTCTATCTTGAACTTCTCGGGACCTGGATCCCCTATAGCGGCACCCACTCCCTCAACGATCTCTCCGCTGTTATCCCCTTCCAGCTTCAGCGCCGCATCCACCGTTATTATGAGCTTGACCTTATCTCCCTCGCTCTCTATCAGCCTCTGTACGCCCTCACCTGGCTTCCCAACCCTTCCGCCAGGCCCCTTGGCCTTGAGTATAAGCAGCGTCCTGCCCTCGAACTCCTGCTTTGCGAAGACGGTCTTTGTTCCCTCTATCTCCTGCATCGGTGCACCTGCGGCCAGCATGTGGGCTACCATCGGTCCTGCTCCATCGCCTATTGGCTTGCCATCTAAGAAGGCGTTCATGGCTTTTTCGTAGCTGCGCGCTATTTCCTTTATCTGGCCAAGGCTCATGGCCACCTGCATCAGAATCATCCAATTGTTCTGTTTTGTACCAAGGACAAGATAATGCCTTATGTAGCGGTAGATGAAGTTAAGTGCCATGGCAGCCTCCATGGCCACCGCCAAGTTGGCCTGCTCCTCACTTGAGGCATTGGGCGCGAGTTTTGCCATCTCTTGATCAAACCGGTTCTCCCTCACGTCAAGCAGGTACTCCAACCTCTTGAGGACTCCGCTTGGATCCCTATCCACCGGCTCAATGGTAAAGAACTCTAGGAAGTCCTTTATCCTTTGGCTTGGATCCATGTTCGGCTTTCCCCTCTGAACCACGGCGTTGATCAGCTTAGCCGTCGCTGCGTCGCTAACAGCTTTCATCTCTTTGAGAAAGCTCTCGATTTGGCTCTTCCAGATCATCGACTGTAGCTTTTGCCCGTAGAACATCAGATATATCCATGCCACTGTAACCAGCAAGTAGATGATCCATCCGGTCGTGCTACTTGGCAATAGACCTGACGTGCTCAACTTTAATTCATATTCTTCTATGATAGGTATTTAAGTATAAGTATGAGCCTAGCCTTTAGCGGCACCATTGCGATTTATAAGCTGGGACCTTTAGCTCGCATGCCCTGCTTCGATAAGGGGATCCTCGGGGGTACCTTCGACTTCATACACAGAGGCCACAAGGACCTTCTTGAAACCGCGTTCAAGGTAGCCGCAGAGGTAACCATAGGACTTACAACGGACGAATTCGCGATGAAAAGGAGGAAAATAGCTCACGTTTACGAGGAGAGAAAAGCCTCTCTTACTGCGTTTCTCAACTCACGGGGATTCGCAGGGCGTTACCATTTGGTACCTATATCCGATCCCGTGGGGCCCGCCCTAGGAGATTACGATGTGCTTATAGTAAGCGAGGAGACCCTCCCAGGAGCTAAGCTGGTGAATGAGGCAAGGGCTAACGCAGGAATTAAAAAACTCATCTTAGTTGTGGTACCCATGGCATTGGCATATGACAAAAAACCTATTTCTAGCACAAGAATAAGAGAAGGAGAAATAGATGAAGAGGGAAACAAAGTTGAGCTCTGACAGGGTCCAGCTCGTGCTTGACTTTGTTAAGGGTCTCAAGGAGTTTAAGCTCGAATCCCTGTCTAAGGCTCTAGGCATACCCGAGGCCACCTTGGCCTCCACGCTTGAAGATATGAAGCAAAACGGCATCATCGACTTCACCGTGAAAGAGGAAGAGAGCTACGAGCTCACCGAACGGGGAGCAAGGTATAAGGTCGATGGTTTACCCGAGGCCAAGCTGACCTCGCTTCTAAGGGAAAAGGGGGCGTTAAGCGTTGATGAGGTGAAGGAAGAGCTGAAGGACGAGGCAAACGCCGCGATATCTTGGGCAATCAAAAAAGGGTATGCCTACTTAAAGAAAGAGAACGGAAAAACAACAATTTACTTCAGGAAGGCTTCGACCGAAACCCTCGATGATTTGATATCCACAAACCGCGCTGAGGCCCTTCAAAGGGGCATAATAAGGAGAAAGATCGCCAAAACTTATCATTTGGTGAGCGCTAGGGCCGTAGAGCAACCGCACCTTCCCGCTCTGACTAGGTTGACCCACGATGATATAATAAGCGGACGCTGGAAGCAGGGCCTTAAGCCGTACGACCTTTCGGCATTGCCGCAGCCTTCAAGGGGAGGAAAGAAGAACTTCTTTGAGGAGTTCCTGAGCTGGGTGAGGGAGATCCTTGAGGACATGGGATTCCAAGAATCGCTGGGACCGTATGTCGAGACCGAATTCTGGAACTTTGACGCGCTCTTCCAGGCCCAAGACCATCCGGCGAGGGAAATGCATGACGTGCTTTACATCGAGGGAAAGGGGAAAATCGATGACGAGGATTTGATAAGGAGGGTTGCCAAAGAGCATGAGCTGGGATGGGGCTACTCGTGGAGCCTTGAAAAGGCCTCATCCTTGGTTTTAAGATCACAAAACACGGCCGTCTCCGCGAGGTTCCTGGCAGAGCACAAAGAGAGGCCGATCAAAATGTACTCCGTTGACAGGGTTTTCAGAAAGGACGAGATCGATCAAAAGCACCACATAGAGTTTTATCAGAGCGAGGGGATCGTCGTTGACAAAAATCTGTCGTTGGCAGACCTCATGGGTTTCCTAACTCAGTTTGCAAGACAACTGGGGTTTGATGAGGTTAGGTTCTATCCGAGCTACTTCCCCTTCACGGAGCCCAGCGTGGAGGGATACGTTAAGCACCCGGTTCTGGGATGGATGGAGGCGCTTCCAGGCGGCATTTTCAGGCCCGAGGTAACCAGACCGTTGGGCACCGACGAACCAGTGCTCGCATGGGGAATAGGCATAAGCAGATTGGCCATGGCCAAGTTCGGCTTAAATGACATAAGGCTTCTATACAGCCCGGACGTCGACTTTCTGATAGAGGAGGAGCTTTGACATGCCGACCAACAAACTCAACCTTAGAAAGCTGATGTCCGATTCTGGCCTTAGCAAGGAGGAACTCTTGGAGGCCATGCCCCTTTTGAAGGTGTCGGGTGAGGTCGTTGGAAGCGAGGTAGAGGTAGAGGTCACTCCGGATAGACCTGACCTGCTTGGACAGAAAGGGCTAGCGAAGGCTTTGAGGGCGTACTTCGCAGGCCAAGACGAAGAGCTCAGGGCCGGTGTCGATGCCGTGCCTGTCTTCCAAGACGAAGGAACGCTCAGGCAAAGGGGCTACTTCCAGGGCTTCTTCGTAAACGACGTTACGCTAGACGACGATGACGTAAGAAGATTGATGGCGCTCCAAGAGCTTCTTCACAAAAGCTTTTGCAGGGACAGAACGAAAGCATCGATAGGGCTTCACGACGCAGCTGGAATAAGCGAGATCAGGTACACGACCACAAGGGGGGATGCAATACGGTTCGTCCCGTTGGGAGAATCCCGCGAGATGACCCCAAGAGAGGTTTTGAGCTTCACGGAAAAAGGAAAGATGTATGGCTCTCTGGTCAAAGGCGATGAGTTCCTGTTCTTGATTTCAAACAATGGAGTGATGTCGATGCCGCCCATAATCAACTCCATTGAGACGCAGGTATCGCCGTCAACAAAAAGGCTATTCGTTGACGTTGAAGGGATTGACCCCAGAACCGTTGAGCTGGTCACCAGCCTTTTGGTAAGGGAGCTCTCCGGGTACGGAGCCATCTCAAGAGCTGTCGTCAACGGCCCGGCGGGAAGGGTCGTTGTGCCTTCCCTTTCCGAGAAAAGGCGTGAACTCAGCGTTTTGACCGCATCCAAGAGCTTGGGCATAGACCTGACGCCGGAAAGAGCAGCACAGGCGCTGCGCAAGATGGGGCACCGCGTGCAACCAATTGGCGATAAACTGGAGGTCTTTTCCCCGTATTACAGGTTTGACGTGATAAGCGAGGTTGACCTGGTAGAGGACGTTATGATGGGGCTTGGGCTGAAGGAGCTTATCCCCTCGATCCCCAGCACCTACACCATCGGAAAGAGGTCATCTGCAACGTCGCTTAGGGATAAGGTAAGGGAAGTCTTAGCCAACTTGGGTTACGTTGAGATCTCAACGACCCTTCTAAGCGACGGAAAAAGCCAGTCGCTGGTTTATGAGACAGATCCCATAAAGGTCAAAAATCCCGTCAGCTCTTCCTACGATTCGCTTAGGGAGGGGCTTCTTCCAGACCTCCTTCAAGCCCTCTTCGTGAACAAGAAGAAGCGCATGCCGTTGAAGCTCTTTGAGGTAGGCCCGGTTGTAACCAAAGAGGGAAACTCTGCAGTACAAAAAATCAACGCGGCGGCCGTGATAAGCGACTACTCGGTCAGCGTCGAGGACATACAAGGAGACCTCTTAAGGGTTGCCAGGCGTTTGCGCCTGGTTCTTGACGTCAAGCCCAAGGACTTTCCCTTCGCGATGTCTGGAAGATCAGCGGTTTTCGGCTCTGGCTGGATCGCAGAGATCTCACCCGAGGTTTTACTGAAGTTCGGCTACGACTTTCCAGTTGTGGCGTTTGAATTCACCGTTTTAACGCAGTTCCGCACAGAGATAGCACAATAAGCTCCCGAATATACGCCGAGGCGACCGGCTTAATGCCGCAAACAAATGCCTTCCTTTAGTTGCATGCGCCACCGTTGGGCTGCTCCAACCGTTATGCTTAAAATCGAAACAATAAACTTTGCCCTTGGACCTTCCTAGGAGCCGCCGAGATAGCGCTATGCTCACGATGAAAGCGGTTGCAAAAAGGGCCCAGGGGCCTTTCTCCATCAGCTGGTCTGCACGCAAGGGCAAGCTCACCGCTCACACTGTCATGACCAGTAGGTTCAGCAAAAAAATCAACAAAAAGCTCTTATTCACAAAGAGGGCGATAGCAGTATGCTCGCATGGGATGAAGAGGGAGCGCTAACAGGCGTTTTATCCGTTAAGGGATTTGATCTTGAAGGCATGAAGTCGCGCTTAAACCCCTTAGCCGATATGGGGATCCCCTCTTTAAGAATCCGTTGCTTAAAGCACAGGTGACAGCGCATGGAGCTTTCTGAAAGGATCAAAGCCTTTGAGGAAGTAAGCGAGGAGATAATAACTAGAGAAGACCTTGTGGAACTGCTGAAGGAGAAAGAGCACCCGCTTGCCTATGACGGTTTCGAGCCATCGGGCGTAGCCCATCTGCCCTTGCTTTACCGCGCAATAACGATGAAAAGGCTCCTGGCGGTCGGCGTGAGGTTCAAGCTGTTCTTAGCGGATTGGCACGCGTGGCTGAACGGGAAGCTTGGTGGCAACATGGAGGCCATAAGGGCAGCAGGACAGTACTTCGTGGAGGCCTGGAGAGCTGCAGGCGTGCCTGTTGAAACCGAGGAAGTTCAAATCGTGTGGAGCACTGACATTCTGGACAGCGACTACTTAACGACCATGCTAAGAATAGCAAACTACGTTACCGTAAGTAGGGCGACCCGCGCGCTCCCCATAATGGGCAGGACGGCTGTTGAAAGCGATAAAATAGCTTTGCTTTTCTACCCAATAATGCAGGTAACCGACATATTCAAGCTGGGGGTTGACATTTGCCAGCTCGGCCTTGACCAGAGAAAGGCAAACATGCTAGCCAGGGAGGTTGCAGAAAAACTGGGCCGCAAGAAACCAGTGGGCGTCCACCATCACATACTTGTTGGCCTTGAGGGCTTAAAGGCTGGTAGGGGCATGGATGAAAACGCCAAAAGAGACGCCATTATAACAAGCAAGATGTCAAAGTCATCTCCAAGGAACACCATATACTTGACCGATGATGAAGAGACCATAAAGAAGAAGATCCTTGGTGCCGCCTGCCCTCCAGCGGTGCTTGAAGGCAACCCCATAGTGGAGTACGCGAAGTACATAGTGTTTCCGCTGTTCGGTGAGCTGAAGGTAGAGAGAGAGCTAGCGCATGGGGGCGATGTTGTATATAAGGCCTTTGATGAACTAGCAACGGACTACACGAACCAAAGGCTTCATCCTCTTGATCTCAAGCTCTCCTTGGCCTCAGCGCTTAACAGGGCAATAGAGCCCGTAAGAAGGCATTTGACAACAGACAACAAGACCAAGGAGCTCTGGGAGACGTTTTCTCCATATCTGCCCAAGCGATAAACCGTTATGCGTTTAAGCCAAAATCCATAACCGTATTATGAGTAAGAGAAAGAAGAAAGAAGGACCAGCCCCCATGACAGCCGCGGGCCTAGTTAGGTATTACGAGGAAGACAAGGGCATAAACTTCAAGCCTAGCGTTGTAATAGGGATCGCCGTTGCGTTTTCTGTGGTGATCGCGCTGGCCGACGCGGGGCTCTTCAGCTTCATAAAGCCTTAAGGGGTAAAATTGGATCCTCAAAAGTCAGCCAACGAGCTTGAAAAACGCAAGAAGTGGCTTTTTCATGTACCGATACCAGACTGGCTGATATTTCCGGTCTCCTTTTTGGAACTGCTCGCCGTATTTCTGAGGTCATACGCGCCGCTTTTGGCGATTTTGCTAGCTGCCGCAAGCGTTGTTGTAATAGGGCTGCTTGCGACTTACCTGCAACCAAAAAAACTGTTTAACTTTAGGCAGTCGCTTCTCATGGGAGATTTTTTCTACTCCATACCCTTGATCTTCGAGTACCTACCTTTCAGGGGAATCGACCTAATGCCCATAGGCGTCTCTTTTACGGCCTACCCGGTGGCGCTGGCCTATATAGCTACCGTTGGAGACCCCCTTTTTTACCTCCCCATAGTGCTGGTTTTCTTCTTCCCCGTTATGGCGATCTCAAGCCTTCATGAAGTCCCATACCTGGCGGTTATATACGCAGGTTCCATAGGCCTGGCCTACTTGACCGTGAATAAGATAGATAACAAGACCCTATCCATAATTGGCCTGAGGGGCTCAAGCTTTGGAGCTAGCTTCTTCAGGGCTTGGTTCAACAAGAATGATGAAGAATACGAGGAATACTTGGAAAGCCTTTCCAGCAAGAACCACATAAAGAGCGATGTCTTTTACTTCGTTGACAAGAAGGGATCGCCCATAGGAAGCATCGTTGTTACCGACGCGCACCCAGGCCCCTTTCACGACGTTGGAAGCAGCACGCTTCCCACGATGGTATCGGAAAAGGTGGAAAGGGCAACGGGCGCTCCGTGCATGGTGCTAAGGGGAAAGGGGAGCCATGAAAACGACATACCCACAAAGGAGCTCGCCGAGAGCTACTCCGAAACGATCTCCAGCTCAATGTTTATCCCTCTGAAGCTTCCAGCCATGGACCCACCAAGCGGCTGGACGGCTTGCACTACCGTCGATTTTAATCAGGTAAAGGCTGGACCCTTCACGTTAACTTCCATCAGATCCGATAGGGAAAACCTGGTACTTTTGAGCAAAGCACCATACCCATGCGATGACATACCTTGGGAAATAGGAGAGGGTTTCGAGGCTTCGGGCTGCAAGGTCGCCGACGCGCATAACTCCGGTCCCATCGATGGTTATTCAACCCTCAATTACTTTCCCCCATCCAATGTGGATCAAATAGCTACCGGGATAAAGAGGCTCGTGAGCTCGCAAGCGGAAGGAAGCGATTTTCAGGTGGGATTTTCACACATCGAGGCCAAGGAATCTCTCAAAACCGGTATATGCGATGGCGGCGTGGTGGCGATGACCTGGAAGAAGATGACCAAGAGCGGTGTGTTGGTTTCCTTCCAAGGCAACAACATGGTCTTGGGGCTTAGAGATAAAATAGTTGAGGCGCTTAGAGGAATGGGCTTCAAGGAGGCAGAGGTGGCCACAACCGATAACCACCAGTTGTCGACGTCGCTTCAGGCCGTGAACAGGTACAGCATGGTGGGGGCTGCTGACGAGGAAACCGTTTTGAGCTTGGCCCTAAAGGCAGCAAAAATGGCCCTGGAGAGACAAAGAGATGCCATGATGCTAGTTCAGAAGAGGGTTGACGAAATCAAGGTAATAGGGTCGGAGGGACTAGATAAGATAAACCAGGCCATGAAAGCCTCTCTTCCCATACTTGGAAAGTACTTCATAGCATCGCTCGTTTTGCTGGTATTGGCTTCAGCTTTTTTCTGCTTCGTTTAACATTAGTGGCATGTGGAACCCTCTAAAGGGAGGGGAATGCAGAACCCAGAGGACTTTTTGCGCTAACGCCGTACCTACCCATTGGCCAAAACGAGCAAGAGCCGGTGCGGCAAGCTCGCCTTGTAGACCAACGCCCACACAGCCTCATTTGCACGGCCGGCAACGGTCTGACGTCAGGCCTCTCACGATGCACAAGGGATCGAGCATGGCCGTTGAAGTAGGCGCCTTGCCCGAAAACGCGATAGCCCGCGTGCGGTTGTGCGCGCTTCACGGGGTTTTCGAGCGGCGAGGGGTTTGCCGCTTTGTTGCGCAGTTAAAAAACGCCCATAAGCTTTGGAGTTTCACTGAAATTTTTTAGTAATGAATTTCGGG
>DAYW01000065.1:0-122 GCA_002507085.1 archaeon UBA168
TAGCCGTACCTGTTCCTCTCTATGACGTCCTTCGCCTGAGCCCAGTTGTTCTTGTAGACGTGCGCGCTTATGGAAACTATCACCATGTCTCCGCAGGTCATGCCCAAATCGGAGGCCATCCT
>DAYW01000065.1:221-2513 GCA_002507085.1 archaeon UBA168
GACGCGACGTCCACCTCGGGCCTCCACGTCACGGCAACCGCACGTCTGGTGTACGGATGCGCCTTCAGCTTTTCCTCAGCAGCGCTTATCTGGTCAATTACCTCTTTTAGCTCCTGGCTGCTCTTGCCCTGAACGCCTTCCCTCGCGTACGCGAACAGCCTATTTCCATAGGTGTAGTCAACTCCGTCGGGCTTTTCCTTGGAGAAGAACTTCTGGGAGTATGCCCTGAGCTCGTCCTCGCCGAAGGGAATCGACGATGGCAGCGTTCCGTCTTCGGCCACCACGGAAACGGCGTCGAGCAGTTCGCGCTGCTCGACGTTGTACTCAGACATCTTCACCTCTCCGAACTTCATGACTGCATCCAGAAGCCTTACCCACACCTCGACTAGCGATCTTCCCCTTATGACGTGGACGGCGCTTTCTATTCCCTGTGACTCCGATGGCAGGGACCTCTCCTCTATGGCCACGGGCTCGCAGAAGGGGGTCCCGTCGTCCTGTATGGAGTCGATGAGCTCGTTTATCCTGGCAGCGTCCTTTGGCAGGGCTCCCCTGAGGTCGTAAACCCTTACGTGCCTCCTAAAGTTCTCCACGTGCTCCTTGCCTATGGACTGATGAACGTAAGCCCTTAAACCCCTTATCCTGCCGTCATCATCGATCCCATCGCTTACAAGCCTCAGCAGCGCCTCTCCCGACCCGGTGAGGTCATGGCCAACCAGCACGATGTGCTTGATGGTCGGCTTGGCAAGCACGTTCATCAAGATGTAGCTCACGCCGTCCACGGTGTAAAGGTTGCCGACTAGGGCCAGCTTCTCCTTTTTCAGGTAGGGCAGGTACTCCTCCTTCTTTGTCCAGAGGGTGCAAAGGGCTATGGGAGATCTCTCGTTTAAAAGCACGAGCTGGTCTTTGTAGTAAAGGGGCCAGTCCATGAAAATAGGACGGACCATGATTTAGGGATATGGTCGGGCTTGCTAGGGAGCTTGCCCTCTGCTGTGCCACCGCTGAAGCCACGCTAAAACTGGCAGCGCTTCCATCGGGTGCGTCTTCGGTTTCTCGGTTTGGAGAATTGGCCGGGACGGAGGCGTCGCTCAAGATCGCAGGTTGTGCCAAAGGGTGAGCGACGCTACTACGATCCAAAGCTCTATGCAGGCTATGCCGAAGGCCTCGAGGATGGCCGTGGAGGGCCAGCTAAGCGCAGCTGCCATCGCGGGCGCAATCACGGCGAGCGCGATGGAGAAGGATCCGAGCCCCTTACGCCTCTCCAGAAGCAGGCCAAGCCCGAACGCAGCTATGGATATGTCGCTTTGCGCGAAGAAGAACTCAGAAACAAACACGTGAGGATAGGTTCCCTCGTGAAAGTACCCTATGAGAAACAGAAAGAGGGAAGCAACGATCAAAAAAGCCGAGCCAACGGTTTCAACCTTGTTTTTAGAAAGCGCGGCCAACGAGCAAGAGAAGATCATCAGCAGCACCGCCGTGACCATCATGCCAGTCACGTTGTAGACCCAAGCGTCGTAAGCCCTTGGTCCTCCTAAGTCGCTAAACGCGCCACTCCTTATCGAGAACCAGGGGTTTAAGCTCATGCTTATGGCTATGACAACCCAAACGTAAGCGGAACCCGCTATTCCTGCAAGCAGGAGAGGCCTCAGCGCGCGGCCCTTTGGCGTGGTGAACCACCAGCAGTTAGGGCTATCTCCAAGACCGCTGCGGCGGCCGAAAGCGCTCCCTCCACGTCTTCGCGTGCGTAAACGGAGGGGAACTGCCTGCAGCCGTAGTAGGCATCATCCATGATGTCAAAGTAGCGCCTTTGCCTCTCAAACACGGAGTAAAGCTCCGGTCTGTCCTTGACTGCCTCAAAGAGCGACGATATGGCGAACGTGTCAGGGACCTCCCTTCCTTGGCTTGATATGTAAAGCTCGAGGGCGGCCTGAACTGCCTGCGCGCAGTGCAACAAAGAGGAGCCTCCTTTGCCCCTTGATTGCTCTTCCTTCGCCAGATCAAAGTAAAACAAAGCCCTTTCCCTTAGGGCGTCCGCGTTCATGTGCTTCATATGCACGCAGTTAAAAACCTTTTTCCAGCAACGCGTTTATATCGCGCTGAGCTAAGGCTTTGAGTTGATGCTCTCGGATTTTGACCTCACAAACATGATAAACAGCGGGAGGCTTCGCATCGACCCCTTTTCTCAGGACACCGTGAGGGAAAACGGCGTTGACCTGAGGCTTTCTGATGAGATAGCCAGGCACAACCCCTTGGCAAGGGACTTCGTTCTTGATCCCTCAGACGAGAACTCGGTGC
>DAYW01000065.1:2575-3686 GCA_002507085.1 archaeon UBA168
GAGTACGTGGGCATGCCCGATGACCTCATGGGGTTTGTGGAGCTGAGGAGCACCTGGGCCCGCCACGGTCTCTCAATACCGCCAACCATAGTGGATGCGGGCTTTCAAGGGACCATAACACTTGAGGTTGTTAACAACGCGCCATACGCAATCAAGCTTAGCCCTGGCCAAAGGTTCGCCCACGTGGTCTTCGCGAGAACGCTGAGCAGGGTTGAGAGGCCCTACGCCGGGTACTACTCAGGGCAGAGAGGAGTTACGCTTCCAAAAAAGGTGTGAGCTCAGGAAAGCCAGCCCAGGTTTACCAAGCCCGACCTTTCCACAACAGGAGAGAGCGTTTTTGTGAGAAGGGGAAGTATTACCGTTAGAGGGATTACGTCCCCGGCGACCCATCCGGCCCACCATATCCAGTAAGCCCCTGCGGGTATCAGGCCCATGGCGACGAAAAGGGAGACGTACATGAACGCCCCTGCGATGTTGAAAACCCCAACGTTTATGAGGACGTGCCAGAACCACTGCTGCTTGCTCTTAGCGGGGACGCCCTGCACCTTCTTATCCGCCAGGTCCCTCATGAGGGGATCGAGCCCCCTCTTGGCGAGCACGCCTCTCCATATCAGGAAGGCGGCCAGAGGACCTATGAGGTTGGGCAGGCTCCCCAGGAGGTTGGGCACCAGCCCGGTTCCAAGCAGGAACCCGGCTATGACGCTGCCGAGGTAGGAGGCCATTATGCCGTAGAGCCCCCACCACAGCGCGAATACTATGTAAAAGGCATAAGCGAAGTAGAAGAACGAAACGCCTGCGTAGGCCAACGGGCCGAGAAGGGCCACGCTCAGGTAGCTCAGTATGGCCAGCACGCCAACCTGAGTTGCGAAGAGCGTGTATTGGACAGTGCTTATGGGCCTTGGCTTCCAGCTGAGCCCGTACTTCAACCAAGGATAGGATTTTACACCCATATGTAAGATTTTGGCAAATATTTAAGCTTGCTTTTACATGATCGTGTCTCGCTTTCTTTCGCCTGGCCGCGTACTTCCTAAGCCTTTCCTGGACTTCAGGGTAAACCTCTTCGACCTCTTCCGCTATCTTCTGCTCGTCCAGCGTGAGGACCTTTCCGTCA
>DAYW01000058.1 GCA_002507085.1 archaeon UBA168
AGGTACTCACGAATTTTGAGCGCCTTCGTTGTCGTAAGCGCCATTAACCGCTTCGTTTATTTCTTTGGCGAGGAAGTGATCTTTTACTTCAACAACAACTTTTTTCACTCCTGGTAGAGCAGATACTCTATCCTTTATTTGCAGTGCAATGGCAAAAGCGAACTGGGCTGGGCAAATGGGAGTGGTCAAGTGAAACCTTATTCTGACGTCGTTATCGCTGCTTATATCTACCTCGTCCACAAGGTTCATCTCGACGATCCCTACCTGAACCTCGGGATCTACAACATCTTCTATGCTCCTCAGGACGTCTTCCTCCGTTACCAATTCCGTATTTAATGGGGAGGTTCGGAAAAAAGCTTGGGGTGCTTATTGGTAAGACCGGGAGTAGATGGCCTTGCGAGCCGCAGATCCGTGGTTTTACTTGCAGAGTTAATCGCTTGCAGGCTTGCCGATAAAGGGGGATAAAGCTGAAATAGCCACGCAGAGGTTGCATATGATCATAATAATACCAACGTATCCAGGTGCCGGCTACGTGCTTTATGCGAAAGTTATCGTGACCATTGGATTGTTAGCGGGGCTTGCTTACGTCGTTAAAAAAATGAGGTCGGTCTCAAAGACTTGATTTTTCGACTCGCCTTTCGTTGAATTTTAGTTGCTGTCTTCGCTGTTTGCCGCGCTCTATTGGGAGTTTCGCGACGGCTTTTTTAGAGCTGGTTATCGAGCTTAAGGTTAAAAAGCACCTCGTGTGACTATGAATTATGGATGACGAATTAAGCATGTATCTATCTCGTGTTGGTCTTACGTTTCCTGGCCTCGAAACAACTCTTGATTCCTCTGAGTACGTTTTCTTTGGCGTTCCTTTTGACTCCAGTTCATCGGCGTTTCCTGGATCTCGCTATGGCCCTAAGGCGGTAAGGGAGGTAATCCAGGGAATGGAATTATGGTCCGAGTACTTCGGCGTTGACCTCGAAGATATGCGCGTTTACGACGCTGGGGATCTAGCCGTTAGCCACGGCGATGCAGCGGCCACCGCGAGCGCGCTCAAACGCGCCGTCCAGAGGATTGTCTCGCTCGGCAAAATCCCGATAATGATAGGAGGAGAGCATACCTTCACTCCCTTTGCGGCTTTGGCGGCCAACGCAGATTCTCTTATAGTGTTTGATGCGCACGCCGATTGCAGGAAGGACTACCTTGGAAACCCGTTATCTCATGCGTGCGCCACTAGAATATGGGTGGATTCCGGGGGCAAGCGCACTTTTCAGATAGGTGTTAGGGCCACTTCTAGAGAGGAGCGTGATTACTGTAAGGAGAAGGGAATAGTTCAGTTCTCTCCGTTTCAGCTTCACTCCGAGTCCTTTATGAAATCGCTGACCCAATTCGTAAACGAGTCGCGTTCCCTTTACCTCTCCGTTGACATGGATGCCTTTGATCCTAGCTACGCTCCGGGAGTTGGTACCCCTGAGCGATTTGGCCTTACTCCTCTTGACGTACTAAGGGTTTTTGATGCGATTTCAGGTGCAAATCTGGTCGGTTTTGACGTGATGGAGCTCTGCCCGCCTCGCGATCCCTCATATTCTAGCTCGGCTCTGGCGGCTAAGCTGATCATGGAGCTTTATGCTTCAAGAAGGGCGCATCGGGCACGCTCGCGATTGAAAGTTTATTGCTCCGCGCTTGGCCAGCAGTTAGGGAAGCGCTTATCGCTTCACGTCAGGCGANNTTGGTTAGCTTTATGAAAACCCGCCCGCCACAACGCGGGCACTTAAACTTGGATATCAGAAGCCCAGATGCCTTCCAGTCCTCGTCAGTCAAGATATAACCGCATTTTATGCATTGATAAATCGGGTATTGAGACTCCGACATAAGATAAATTAGAAACCCTTATTAAGGCTTTCATGTAACTATACTGGGCTTGAACAGCAATATGGACGAGGGTTCCAAGATAATAGGTGCCTCCGACGAAATAGGAATATGGGAAGACCTCCTCAAGGAGCAACAGAAGATCGAAGTACGCGTTGAGAAGAGCAAGTACAAGAAGGAGATCACGGTTATCACCGGGTTTACTGATCCCGCTGAGGCGAAGCGGATTGCCAGCCTCCTCAAAACTAAACTGGCATGCGGTGGTACTTATAAGAACGATGAGATAACTTTGCAGGGCAACCACGCAAATAGGGTCAAGGAGATCCTTGTTGCTGAAGGATATCAAGAGTCAAACATTGTTGTGACGCCTTAAAAAATTACATTTGAAAATTTTTTGTTTTTAGGATTGATCATTACTGAGTTTTCTCTTCTGATTCCTCTTCGTCGCCTAAACCGGTTATGTTGAGCCTTGAAAGCATTTCCTTGTACCTGTTCCTGACGGTTACCTCTGTGACCTGAGCGGCCATGGCGATCTCCTTTTGCGTGCGGCGGGTCTTAGTTAGGAGGCTTGCGATGTAGATCCCCGCTGCAGCCAGACCTGCTGGGTCTTTGCCTGCAGTTATCCCGCTTTCCTGGGCCTTCTTTATGACTTCGGCTGCCTTCTTTTGGGTCTCCGCGCTCAGGTGAAGAGGGCTAGCTATCTTGGCCACGTAATCTACGGCATCTGGAACTGGGACGCTGACGCTATTCTCCCTTAAGAGCAACCTATAACAGCGCGCCACGTCTTTTCTGCTGGCTTGCGTATAGCTGCTTATCTCGTCAAGGGAAACCGGGTTGCGGAGCTTCCTGCACGCGGCGTAGATCGCTGCCGCTATCACCGACTCTATGCTCCTTCCCCTTACCATCCCACTGGTGGCTGCCCTGTTGTAGATTACGGCTGCCTCATTTCTTATGGAAGTTGGAAGCCCAAGCTGAGAGACTATTCTGTCAAGCTCGTTAAGCGCCTGTATCAGGTTTCTATCGTGGCTACCCTGAAGTCTTGAACGCACTTGCCACTTTCTTATCCTCTGGAGCTCAATTCTTTTCTTAACTCCCATCTTGCCTCCAAGGTTATATATGTCTTTTGTGTCAATGGTCGTAGACAACTGCGCCGCTCCTATGCCAGGAATAGTTGGTTCACCGACCCTGCTTCTCTGATCTCTTTCTTCCTTTGTGAACGCTCTCCACTCCTGGCCGCTGTCCATTGCTTTGTCGCTTATGACGGTTCCGCAGTCGGCGCATATAGTTTCTCCTCTCTCAGGGTCAAATATTATGTTTGTGCTACCGCATACGGGGCAAACGGCGTTTTTTACTTTGATCCTAGATCCTAATTCCTCATCACGATCTTCCATCGAGAACACCAACTAAAGATTTATATACATGATATTTAAGCTTTTCCCTTTCAGGCCTGGTTCTATCTCAATGATACTTTGTAAGGTTCCGGTTAACCCTTTAAGCCCTATCGGTTATTTCGCAGCTTGAGCAGCGCTGCCTCCTTGCCCCTCCTTGCGGTCGAGTTTTTCTTGTTGGCCGCGGCCTATGCCCTTTTCATCCTTTCATCGCTCATTCTTGTGCTGCCTAAGAAGCCGCGTCGCGACTTAGGAGCTGAGTACAAACCGGTGACGCTCCTGATACCGGTTTATAACGAGGGAAAGGTGGCCGCTCGCTCTATTGGGTCGGTTCTAGATCTGAACTATCCCAAGGAGCTCATCGACGTTTTGGTGCTGGATGACAGCGATGACCCGGAGTCTGTGAGGTGCGTTGAAGACGCAGTAGCGCAGCTCAGAGCTAAGGGATACAGGGCATCCGTGGAAAGGAGGAAAACCAGAGTTGGCGGTAAAGCCGGCTTTCTAAGGGAGGCACAGCCAAAGGTCAAGACGCCTTACACCTTCCTGCTTGACTGCGACTTTAGGCTGAGTCCCGATGCCCTATCCAGCGCTGTTTGGGCATGCGAAAGCACTGGAGTCTCTTATTGCCAGTTGGCGTGGTCTCTTGAAGGCAGTGGCCCAGTGGCGAGGCTGCAGCAATCCATGCTTGAGTACCATTTGAAAGAGGAGCAGGAGAGAGCCGTTTCGCGGGGATTACCAGTGAAGATCAATGGCAGCTGCGTTCTCGTAAACAGCAAAGATCTTTTGGATGTCGGAGGATGGAATGCGGACACGGTAACGGAGGATCTCGATCTCACGCTGAGATTCGCACTTTCTGGAAAAAAAGGAACCTATATACCCCTTGTTGGAGGTATCGGACTTGCTACCCCGAGCTTTTCCTCCCTATTCAAGCAGCTGAAGCGGTGGGTGATCGGTAATGCTCAATGCATGTTGCGCTACGGAGGTAAGTTGCTTAAAGCAGCGAGAAAAACCGACACGATTATCTCCTTTTCCTATCTGTTTAACTACTTTTTCTCTATATCTTACGTGCTAATACTCGCCGCGGTTCTGATTAACTTAGGCACAAGTGGAAACTCGTGGTTCTACTTCTTCTCTCTATTGCCTGCCGCTGTTCTTTTGATTGCGTCGGCATATAGAAAGTACTTTTACTCCTATCTTGCATCTTTCGCTTACTCGACGTTCATCGCCTCATTTTTTGTCGAAGGGCTATTCCGGAAGCGGTACGGTTTTGTGCGCACGAAAAAAGTTAGGGACCGTCCTAGCGCACTAGGAAAAGCCCTTGTCATGGTTGCGGCGCTTTGCTTCTTGGCCGTATTTGGCTTTGCCCTTATCTTGTTAAAGTTCTGCGACGCCGCACTGCTGCTGGCATACGCGCTTTCCTTTCTTTTTGTAGCTGCCTTTTGGTAATGGTCAATTGCCGTTGTATGTTCTATCTGAAGAGATCCAACAGCGCGATTGCCCATAAAAGGCGGAATGGGCTTTATCGTTACGGTGCAGAGGCCGGATTTTGCGCTGGAGTGCACATGCTGGACGGCAACTCCGTTAGCTTAAAAATCTGCGGTAACCAACTTTATGTGTCGCTGAACCTGTACGGGCTTGCTGTTCTTTTTTGAGTATATTCTTTCGTATACGGCCCCCATCATTAAAGGCAGAAGAACTGTTATGTCACCTTCAACGGTCTCGTGCTTGGCCTTCTCGTTTACCTTTCCCCACGATATCGCTTCCCTGAGTCTGGCCCCAGAAAGCGATCCATCCCATTCAGGCGCGGTCGTGATGTACACTGCGAAGTTAAGTCCTTCTTTGAACTGGTTCCACCATATGGTGTGATGTTTAGATATACCGCCTCCCAATATCAGAGCGCCGGTTTTCTTGTGCGTGAAGACGATGTCGGAAAGCTCCTGTTCATCTAGAAACAGATTGAGCTTTAAGTCCTTATGGGTCTGCCAAAAAGCCCAAAGCTGGTATCCAAAGGCACCGTCGAACGGGCCGGGCACGTATATTGGGATCTTGTTCTTGTAAGCTTGATAAACTATGGAGTTCTCTCTTTCAACTTCATTTGAAAGTTTTTCGCCAACCTTCCATATAAGCTCCCTTGTTGAGAGCTCCTTCTTTTCCTCATATATGGAGGAAAATATTGGTTGTAGCCTCTTCTCCAATATTATCCCGTAGCTTTCATTCGGAACGAAGACGTTGCCGAGCCTATTGATCCCCTTTTTCCTTAGCCTGGCGTCGTCGGCAAGGAAGTCTCCGTGATAGTAATCCTCCCATATCCTGGCTATGTCGTGATCAAGCGTTCCACACGTGGTTATGACGGCGTCCACTAGCCTATCCCTAATCATGCCGGCGATAACTCCCCTTACTCCCGTAGCTATTATGTCGGCTGGGAACGAGAGAAATGTGTAACAATCTTCATCGGTCATCATATCCTCTACGATGTTAGTTGCCACCGCCAGTTTTCTTGCCGTGAATCCTCCAGCGTTTTCAAATGCCCTCATGATGTCGTTGGCGGTCATCTGCGGGCTAATCCTGATGTCGCGTACTGGTTTCATAAAAACAGTGTTCGGACGCAATATAACCTTATTCTCTTGGTCTTTCATGCCGTGATGGTTAAACGTAAAAAGCGCAGCTTGCCAATTGTGCGTTGGTCGAACTACCGAGAAAGATACTGGTCGGCGTGGATGGGTCGGCTGCTGCCCTAGAGGCTGCCCGGTATGCGGTTAAACTGGCTTCCAAGATCGGAAGCACCGTCACCTTCTTGGGCGTCGTTGATGCCCAAAGCCTTGAGAGCGTGGAAAAGCTGGGACTTGTAAAGCGCGCTGCGGCCGAAGCGGCGATGGAAAGGGAGATGAAGAACTTCACGGAAGAGGCGGCAAAAATAGCTAAAGAGATGGGAGTTCAGTGTGATCAGGTTGTTGCCACCGGGGATATAGTTCAGACCATAATTGACACGGCCATAAGGGGAGGCTATGGCCTTTTAGTTATAGCCACAAGAAAGAAGGTTAGCTTGGAGAGGATAGCGGCCGGCGAGCACACTGCTAGGCTGGTCGACTTTTCACCGATACCCATATTAGTATACAAGCAGGTGTAGCATGGAATGCCAGAAGAGGAGACTCGCTTGGAAAGCTCGTACAAAGGCGCCGTAAAAGAGCTGGAGGACATGGTCTCAACCATGAAGCAGGAGATAAGGAAGAAGTACTCCAAGGTCGTCCTGGCTTTGGTTCTATTGGCGTTTGCGCTTGCGGCACTGGTTCCTGGTTCTTTTGCGCAGGCTACAAATTCTACCGCCAGCGCCGCTTTAATGAAAGGCTACATGGCCATAGGCATGGGCTTGGCCGTCGGTCTTGCAGGTATTGGTGCTGGCTTTGCAATTGCGGGAGTGGNNAACACGGCACTTGTGAAAGGCTATATGGCGATAGGCATGGGCTTGGCTGTTGGCCTTGCTGGCATTGGCGCGGGTTATGCCATTGCGGCAGTAGGAGCTTCAACGGTTAGCGCTACCGTCGAGAAGCCCGAGACCTTCACCCGGGGCTTCATAATAGTAACTTTGGGCGAGGCGCTGGCCATATATGGGCTGATCGTCTCAATATTGATATGGATCTCGTTCTAAGCGAGCATAGAATTTTTGAGAAGGATCCGTCTTTTCATACCTAAATCCGTTATGCTTTTTAGCTGTGTTTTCTGTTAAGTGATTTGGCAGGTACAAACTTAATTAGGTACGCCATGATGGTGGGAATACCCATAGTCTTCGTGGCGCTTTTCGCCTTTAACTTAACTTATCTGCTCTTGCCAGTGATGATCATATATTTCGTGGGATTCCTTGGATACTCGATCTACGTGGCTGCAAAAGGACAGCCATTACTTATGGAAAACGCTAAGCTTGCCGCCAGCAGCAAGAAGAAAGGTCCCGTGCTTTTCAGGGCTCTTGCCGATGACGTCAAGAAGGCCATGGGAGGGAAGAGGGATAACGAACAGGAGGAGCTCATGAAGAGGTCCCTTTACATGATGCTGGTTACGCTGGGCGTGTTTCTGGGTGGTATGTATGGGACTGATGAGGCCGCGAACATTTTAGCGTGGGCAAAGCAGGGCTGGTATAGGAGCTGGTATGCCTATGCAGTAGGTGTTGCGGCTTCCGTGGTCGTTTCCTTCATATTCCAGTGGAAGTGGAAGACGCTGACCCAGATGACGCCGGCCGCCACGCCGGCTTCTTACGTCGTAACACCTAACGGCGTCGTTTATGACAATAACGGCATGACAGTAATATTGAAGTTCCCAATTTACAAGATCGAGGACGTTGGCGAGAACTGCATAAGGATCGAGGGCGAAAAAAGCAAGTCGGTTGCGCTTCCATACGCCGTAAAGCTGTACACGACAAGAAAGGAAGAGCTGAAGAAGATCTTGTCGCAGTATGTCAAACACGAAGAAGAGGCCATAGAGAAAGCAGAGGAAAAAATACTAAAAAAATAGGTTAAAAGGCACTTTTTACTTCACGTATTTTTCAAGTCTTTTCTCAGCATCATCCCAGTTAGCTACGTTCCACCAGGCATCTATATATGAGTTCCTGTTATTCTTGTACTGAAGGTAATAGGCATGTTCAAACTCGNNGTGATTCATAAAGTGGTTCTCGAATGTGGTGAACTCAAGGTTACCGGTTTCGACGTCGTAGTACAGCACCGTCCAGCCCGTTCCAGGTAGCGATCTCATCGCTTCAGTGAATATCTGCTTGAACTTGTCGAAGCTGCCGTACTGCTTATCTATGAGGTCGGCAAGCTTTCCGCCCGGCTTCCCCCCTCCCTTTCCGCTGGGAGCCATGTTCTGCCAGTAAAGCGAGTGCAGCTTGTGGCCATTAACGTTGAAGATCAAGTTCCTTATGATGCCCTGGATATCGTAGCCAGTCACTTCCCCCTTGATCACTTTTTCCAGCTTGTCAAGGGTCGCGTTCGAGTTCGTGACGTATCCCTTGTGGTGGCCATTATAGTGGACGTCTATCACCTGACCGCTTATGTAGGGCTCAAGGGCATCCAGCTTGTATGGTAATGGAGGCAGTTCGTATCTCTTAAAAGACGGGATAGTTGACATTTTTACCCCGTTATATTTGGGCAATGGCATATAAACGTGTTTTCCTCGCAATGAGTTAACTGAAGCTGGGCCCTTTGTTTGTCGAAGTTTTTCGACCGCCTCGCTAGCTAGGCGTTATCCTTATTTGCGTTGGGAGAAACGTTCTCATGGATTACGACGTCATAATTGTGGGTGGCGGGCCGGCAGGCCTGTCTGCGGCCGTCTATGCTCGCAGGGCCAACTTAAAGACCGCGGTAATAGAGAAGCTGACGTTCGGAGGGATAATTACGACTACGGACCTGATAGAGAACTATCTCGGCTTTCCGGCCATAAGCGGAGCTGACTTTGGGAAGGCCATCCAAGAGCATGCCATGAAGTACAACCCAGACATGATCCAGGCAGAGGTCAAGCTCGTCAAAGATGTGGATGGCGGCTATGAGGTTCAAACCGATGCTGGCAACTTCACTACGAAGACGGTTATAGTTGCGTCAGGAGCGGCGCCAAAGAAGCTTGGGGTTCCCGGTGAGTCTGAGTACTTTGGAAGAGGCGTGTCCACATGCGCTACCTGCGACGGTCCTTTCTTTGCTAAAAAAGACGTAGCTGTCGTCGGCGGTGGAGACTCAGCTGTGAGCGAGGGCCTCTACTTGGCCAGGCTTGTGAATAAGATTTATCTCATACATAGAAGGGACAGGCTAAGAGCTGAGCCGATACTTCAGCAGCGCTTTATGTCTCTTAGCAACGTGGAGTTTGTGTGGAATAGCGTTGTCACCAAGATAGAGGGCGACAAGAAGGTAAACGGCGTTATCGTTAAGAACTTGCTTACAGGAGAGGAGAAAGAACTGAAGGTTTCTGCGGTCTTCATATACATAGGAGAGGTCCCGCAAACCGGCTTTGTCGACGTCAGGAAGGACGACCACGGGTATATAATAACTGACGAAAACATGCAGACATCTAAGCCCGGCATATTTGCTGCCGGCGACTGCAGGCACTCACTCACCAAACAGGCCATAATCAGCGCAGGAGAAGGGGCGCTTGCGGCCATTGCGGCTCAAATGTACATCGAGGGCAGGCTTAAGGCAACCCAAGAGCTTGCCAATCCCTCTGCTCCCAACCGACACTCATATGGCGTTAGGCTCGGGCAAACCCTTAGAGCTTATGGGAAGGATTTCGTTCTTTTCGCAGATTGAAGCTAGCTCTTTTGCCTTGTCTTCAGGCCAAAAATCGTACGTATAAACGCCAAATCCCAGTTCGGCACCGCTCCAGTGCTTGAGCTTATCAGGAGCCCTTAGCGCTGGGTAAAGCTCGACGTGAAGGTGAAGCCGCCCTTTGGAGTTAAGGACAGGAGATTGGTGGAACGCAAGGACATAGGGCATCTTAACGCCAAAGAGGCGATGATAGCATCCGACGACCCTTCCAAGAGACATGCCGATTTCCCTTAGCTCTTTATCGGTGGCTTCCGCCAGAGAGGTTATGTGCCTGATGGGAATCACGACGGTTTCGTAGGGCCACCGCGGCGCGTAAGGGAAAACGACTTTCACAGAGTTGTAGCTGAACACGGTTCTCTCTTCGACCCTTGTCTCTTCGCAGATTGGGCAAGTCTCGCTCGATGCGTTGATCTCTTCTTGGATTATGGGTGGGACGTAAGGTATGGCGTATATCTGTGAGTGGGGATGTTCTATGCTTACGCCTATGAGCTTTCCCATGTTCCTGAATATGAGCACCGCATTAACGCCCTCCTTGGCTGAGAGCTCAACGTAGCGGTCCCTATACAGCTTCATGGCGCTTTCCAGCTCGTCGGGCGTTAAGTCACAGAGATCGGCTGAGTGATCAAATGACTCCACAACGACTTCGCAGTAGCCCTTTCCGGGCATCCTTTGATAAGCCCCGGTGAGCGCTGGGGTCCCTTGTTCATCTGGAGAAAGCATTGGAAAAGCGTTGGGAAGCCAGTAGGGGGCTTCCTTTCCCTTGGCCTCTGGGGAATCCCTGCAAAAAGGGCACGACCGCTTTTCCACAACCGTCATTGGGCGTGATGCCCTCTGCGACGATATAACTATCCACTCATTTCTGCGGGGATCAAGCCTTATTTCTCTCATTTGACTTTGTTAGGCGCGAACTTAAGAAACTTTCCTACCAGCGGACGCTTACAAAAAACCTATAACGCCTATCATGTGGATCTCGAGATGGCCCAATCCAACGAAAGAGGTCTTCAGAGCAGCAAGGAGGATTTATCTGACTGGTACTCGGAGATACTGATCAAAAGCGGGTTCATAGATTTTTCCCCTGTTGGTGGATTCATAGTGCTTCTTCCCCCAGCGGCCTTCATATGGGAAAGGATCAGGGAGTACATGAACAGAGAAATGGAAAAAATGGGGGTTAAGAACTCCTACTTCCCCCTTTTAATACCGGAGAGCCTTCTGAAGAAGGAGAGCGAGCACTTCGCCGGCTTCACGCCCGAAGTCGCGTGGGTGACGGAGGCAGGCGATCAAAAGCTTGATGAAAGGCTTGCAGTCAGGCCCACAAGCGAGACCATAATGTACACCATGTACTCGAAGTGGATTCACGGAACGAGCGACCTTCCGCTTAAGCTAAACCAGTGGAACAGCGTCGTTAGATGGGAAACGTCTTCAACAAGGCCCTTCATAAGGACTAAGGAGTTCCTTTGGCAGGAAGCTCACACGGCCCACGCCACAGAGGATGAGGCGCTAAAGCAAGCGCAGGACGCGCTGGACCTTTACGAGAGGGTACTCAAGGACCTTCTAGCCATACCGGTGATAAAGGGAAGAAAGACGGAAAAGGAAAAGTTCAAGGGAGCAGTGTTCACGTATACCCTTGAGGCGATGATGCCCGACGGTAAGGCCATACAGATGGCCACGTCGCACATGTTGGGTCAGAACTTTTCCGTACCCTTTGAGATAGCTTACGTTGACGACAAGGGGAACAAGCACTACGTCTGGCAGACGTCTTGGGGACTGTCGTGGAGGGTAATCGGGGCCATGATCATGCTACATGGGGACAGCAAAGGCCTGGTGATACCTCCTGAGGTCGCACCCCTTCAGGTCGTGTTGGTACCCATCATATACAAGGGCAAACCGGATCCCACGCCTCGCGCTCGCGAGCTTGCTCATGAGCTGGAGCTTGCCGGTATCAGGGCCTACGTTGACGAAAGGAACGACAAGACCCCGGGATACAAGTATAACGAGTGGGAGATGAGGGGAGTTCCCCTCAGGATAGAAATAGGGCCAAGGGACGTGGAGCGCGGAACAATGGTTTTAGCGAGGCGCGATACCGGAGAAAAAAGCGTAGCCAACATGGCTGACGCCGTCGCTGCCGTCAAGGACGCGCTGTCCAGCATACAAAAGAGCCTTTACGAAAAGGCAAAGCAGAAGCTCAGCTCTATGATAAACGAGGTCAGTACGCTTGACGAGCTATCTGAAGCGGTGAAGAGCAGGAAGGGTTTCAGCGTTGTGAACCTATGCGGAGATAGGGAGTGCGAGGACAAGATATACGACACCACAGGGGCTACGGTGCGTTGCGTAGAAGAAAGCGCTGAGGGAAAGTGCATAGTTTGCGGGAGGCCTGCGCGCTACAGAGCATACGTTAGCAAGGCTTACTGAGTTTGACCATATACGGCGCTCAGGGCTTTTTCCAATACGTCGCTTTTTACCGCGTCTTCTCTTCTTGGATTGGTAACGGGTATTCTCAGCTTGAGCCTTACGGCATCAGAGGTCAGCTCGGATATGAGCACTTCTGCTGCCTCTCCCTTTCCTGACGCCTTTGAGGCTTCCTCCGCCAGCTCCTTTACTTTTTCATAAACTTTGGGATTAAACTTAGAAAGGGGAACCTCAAGGCTTACCTCAACGTATTTGGTCGCTAACGGCGAAAAAGCGGCAAATCCTTCCTTGAACAAGTTGGCGTTGTTTATGTAAGTTATCAGCCCGTCGGCTCTCTGGATCACCGTGTAAAAGTTATCTATGCGAACTGCTGTGCCCTTTATTCCCTGCGTTTCGATCCAGTCTCCTGGTTTTATCGCGTTCGAGCTCCTAATCACATATGTCGATATGTAGGATGACATGGCATCTCTGGCTGCTATGAATCCCGCTATGAGTATCAAGAAAACCAATATCAAGAAGACGTTAAGCGTAACGCCAAGAAGTGAGTATATGGCGGCGATTCCTATAATCACTATGAAGAGATCAGCAGCTATCTCCAGATCCCTTATGATGGAAGAGGGGATCTTTGTCAGAGCCTTGTTTAGCGAATGGTTTATTATCCATATGGCCAGCGCACAAGCGACAACTATGAGGGCGGCGTAGAGAACCGTGAGGAGTGGAAATCCTGACCACACAAACTGCTGCATGAGCTTCCGACCTGCCTAGAAGCTATTTGTACGCACTTAAAAGGATTTTTGACTTAATAATCAATTCGTTTATTACTTATATATGGAATAAAAATCCTAATTTTTACAGAGGATCAAGTTCTACTTGGGACGCAACGTTGTTAAAGCGAATGTTAAAGCGCTGAAAGATGCCCTCCCTTCCAAGTATGGGCACTACGCTTTCCTTTTCCGATATTGCGAACTTCATGGTAAATTGATCTAACCCCTCTATTTTGCACTCCAGGTCATGTAAGTAGGCGCGTATCAGCTCCCCTGCGAGGCCTACGACTATGACTTCGTTGCCGGACTTCAGGTTAATACCAAGTATGTCTGAAGTGCTTCTGGGCAGCATAGATATGTCAGCGCCGGTGTCGACGTAAAACGAGACCGTTACCCATTTTCCAGACTTGGTTTTCAGCTGAAGGGGAAGCCTAGGCCTAAGAGATTTTCCAAGTGTGCCAGAAATCTCCTGCTGATATGGAAACGAAAAAGTTGGTTTGCCGGACATCTGAGTCATCCTTATAGGATTAAGATGTCGTTTCCCGGAATATAGGCAAAATAGAGGTCCTCTTGATCTTGCGATCTTATTACCTTGTTGTAAACTTCCTTTAACGTCACGGAGGATGCGACGACCTTGCCCTTGTTTATGGCCACGAAGCGACCACCGTATTTTTTCATGATTTCCGTATCTTCCATTCTATTTAGTTAGCAATGCTCGCTGCATATAAACCTATTCCGTGAGATGTCCCCGTCGCTGCAGGCCGGGCTTGGAACTTCCAGAGGCCTTCGCGGCGTGCCTTCACCTCCCTTAAAGGTGCTTGCGCGCGACAGCCGGTACCTCTGATTGAGGTGCGTTGCTTGGATTTAACCCTTTCATCCGCTCATCAGGAAGGAACTTGAAAAATGCGTTAAAAAAGAACTTAAGATGTCGGCCGAGGTCTGCGGGCGAGAAGGCCCTTATCCCTGGAAAACCCTGCGCTTGCCAAGGCCTCCGGGCTCCAGACTGAACACTATGGTCTTTAGGTGGGTCATTTCGTCTATGCTGTAGCCTATGCCCTCCCTTCCCAGTCCTGAGAGCTTTTTGCCTCCGAAGGGGAAGTAACCGACGCCATGCTTTGGGTTGTCGTTGATGGTTACCTCTCCTACATCGAGGCTCTTGGCCACGCGCCACATGCTGTAAAAGTTGTTTGTGAAGACGCACGAGTCGAGCCCGTATTTTGGCTTCTTTGCTATTTCCAATGCCTCTTTCTCGTCCTTTACCCTTATGATGACTAGAACGGGACCANNCACGAGCACGGGGCCAAACGTTTCTTCGTTAACTATTCTCGCGTCGAGAGGGACGTCTACCAATACCGTTGGTTCGAAGTAGCACCCGTTTCTGTGACCGCCCAGAGCCAGCTTTGCCCCTCTTTGAAGCGCGTCGCGGACCAGCTCCTCTACCCTCTTGGCGGCTGACTCATTGATGAGCGGCCCCATGTCGGTTTTTTGGTCCATGGGATCACCAACTACCCACTTCTTCTCGTTTTCAACTATCTTCGAGATCAGCTCATCAGCTACTTCGCTTTCGACCAGGACCGTGGCAATTGCATCGCATCTTTGTCCAGCATTGCTGAGATTTCCTTCGACCACTTTTCTGGCGGCTAAATCTAGGTCAGCGTCTTTTAAGACGATGGCTATGCCCTTTCCTCCCAGCTCAAGGTGTCTCTTCTTCATTCCCATGACGTTGTTGACATGTATACCTACGTCTGTGCTACCGGTGAATGTGACCATATTTATTCTTTCATCGGAAACAATGGCATCGCCGAGCTTTCCTCCTGGGCCCGTGATCACGTTAAGCGAGCCAGCTGGTATGCCGGCTTCCTGAAGGATGCGAGCAAAAAGCAAGAGCGCTACCGGGTCGTCGCTTGCAGGCTTTGCGATAACCGAATTGCCCGATAACAGGGCCGGGATTATCTTCGCTGATGCTATGTACAGAGGATAGTTAAATGGTGAGATGGCGGCGACGGCTCCCTCAGGCTCCCTTATGGCCAGTCCCATCTTTCCGACGGTATCTTCAGACCAGTCGCCAGGTATGTAGTCTCCGTAGATCTTCCTAGCCTCTTCCATGGTCAGCATCAGCCTTTGCGCCGTTGCATCAACTTCCCCTCTGGCGGCCCTTATGGTCTTGCCTCCTTCAAGAACCAAGGCACGTGCGATTTCCTCCTTGTGTTCCTTTAAAAGGTCCCGTGCTTTCTGGAATATCAGTATCCTATCTATGGCCGGGATGTCCCTTATCTTCTTGCCTTCCCCGGAAACCCACTGCATAGCCTTCTCTACGTCCTCGAGAGTGCCAGTCTGGACGCGCGCAACGATTGAGCCATCGTTAGGGGAATCCACGACCTGGAGCCCTCCTGTTGACTCAACCCATTCCCCGCCTATTAGCATCTTGAACTGCGGGATCCCGTCATCACCTAGAGTGAAGCATTCGTCGAAGAATGAACTCAAATATTGAGCGATTCCCTTTCTCTCGGTCATGGGCTGATATTGTAGGTGGGATAAAAAGGTAACCTACGCAAATGATAAAAAATTAATATGTGTCAACGCGAAGAAGCTAAGCTTTATTTCTTCGGCTGCTCTTCCTTTTTCTCTTCTTTCTTCGCTTTCTTAGGCAAGAGCCTCACCTGCCCTTAATCAAGCACTAGGATAAAAACCTAACGTTTCGTGTTTAAATTTTATGAGACGGGTATTCTGGGTTTTGTTGCAGGAACTCGGAATTGATCGGCAATTGACTTGAATGCCTCGCTTAAGAAGATGGGCAGCGTTTTCTTTTCCGAAAAAGAGGCGAAAACCGCTTTTGCGATCTCTTTCCACCTATCAAGGTCTTCATCGGTTTTTGATGTATCTAGCCTATCTTCAAGCTCCTTGATGGATATCTTGATTTGCAATATGTCCTTGTAAAGTTGAACCGGATCATTAACTGCTAGTTCCTTATGCTCTATGTCGTATTCGGCGCGGGCAAGTCCAAGCCTGAGCTGAAAGAGAGAGCGCTTGTAGGCTTCCCTGCGTCTTTCCATGGGGTTTTCGTGAGTCAGCGCGTAAAAACTCGTCTACAAAAATGAGCACCTACTCCCCGTTTAGGGCAGCGAAACTGGGACGGAAAACTTAAAATTGACGACAAGGGTTTTCGCAAATGAAGATTGGCGTACTTACTGGCGGTGGTGATGCGCCGGGCCTTAACGCTGCCATAAGGGGTGTTACGAGGCGTGCCCTAAGCTACGGATATGAGGTGATAGGTATAAGGCGGGGATGGGCAGGTCTACTTGAAAAAGACGTGGTGAAACTAGACAGGGATGCGGTATCTGGTATCCTGCCGAAGGGCGGAACTATTCTCGGTACCTCCAGGACAAACCCCTTCGCAAAGGAGGAGGACAAGAACAAGCTGCTGCAGAACATAAAGGAGCTTGGCCTTGATGCCATAGTTGCCATCGGCGGAGACGATACCCAAAGCGTTGCCGCGAAGCTCAGCGACTTGGGCTATAAGGTCGTAGGCATACCCAAGACCATTGACAACGACTTGTCCGGGACCGATCGTACTTTTGGCTTTGACACGGCCGTTGCCATTGCCACCGAGGCCATAGACAGAATACACACCACTGCCGAATCACATCAGCGCACCATAGTTGTTGAGGTCATGGGTCGTCATGCGGGATGGATAGCGCTGTACTCAGGCTTGGCTGGCGGCGCTGACGTCATATTGTTGCCGGAGGAGCCCTTTGACATAGACGAGGTGTGTACCATGGTTAAAAGGAGGTACGAACAGGGCCGCAAGTTTGCTGTGGTAGTGGTTGCTGAAGGAGCGGTGCCAAAGGGAATTGAGGACTTCTTTACCAGGAGTTCGCAAAAAGACGCTTTCGGCCATGAGAGGCTGGGAGGAATAGGCGAATNNGGGAGGAATAGGTGAATGGCTCGAGAAGGAGATCGAGAAGCGCACAGGCGTGGAGACCAGGTCAGTAGTCCTTGGGCATGTGCAGAGGGGAGGCAGCCCCACGGCTTATGACAGGGTATTGGCGACGAGGTTTGGGATCGCCGCGGCCGATCTCATAAAGAACGGCGACTTTGGCAAAATGGTGAGCCTTCAGGGAGAGAAGATAGTTGCCGTCCCACTCAAGGAAGCCGTTAAAGCCAACAGGGTAGTACCAGAGGATATGCGGTGGTTGGCGAAGGTGTTTAGCCCGTAGATCTGGCTTGCGCTCGCGGGCAGTGAAGGCTTGAGAGCTTGGCTTCCTCCCTCAGTTTCCC
>DAYW01000042.1:0-7144 GCA_002507085.1 archaeon UBA168
ATGGCTGCAACCGTCAAAAAGATGCCGAGGGCGATGGTAAATGCAAGGGTGGCGCGTGAAGGAAGGCTCAGCATGTGATAGATCTTCGGCGGATACAGCGAGATCGAGTAGCGCTTGTATTCCCTCAGTGCCTCTACCTGCTTGGCGCTTGATGGGAGAAAAGGTATGAGCGAAGAATATAGCACGCGCAATATCGAGGGCGGAGTGAAGGACCTAGTCGCCACAAGAGTTTGAACGTTAAGCCTTACGGCATAAAGAACGTCAGAGAGTTTAAGTCCAGCCTCCTTGATGGAAACGTACCTGGCGTAACGAAGCTTCGCCCCGATCAACGTGCGCCGCCCTACGGCCTGGTATGGTGTGCCCGCAAGCAGTTCGTCTATAACCACAGCCGCCTGAAGCCTTCTTGAGTAAGCTCTTTTTCTTCTTTCCACGAAACCGTATGGGCTCGAGAGGTCTACGTCGCTTTGGTTAGAGTGCCTCCTGTACGTAGTTAGTGGTTCTCTGTCCTGCACCAGTACTTTTCCATGCAAGAGGGCCGCAGCAAGGTAAAAGGAATCCACGGAATACTTGGCGCGTCTCAAGTTATGAAGCTCTGAAAGAAGGATCGATTTTCTAATGGATATGCAGCTGCTGTTAATCCCTGACAGTAACATGAAGCGAGTTGACTTCTCCTTTTCAGTTACACGGATGAGGTCTCCGCCCTGGTCTTGGCTCAGGGTCTTTCCTTCATCTGTTATGACCTTTTGCCCATTGTGGTAGTAGTCCGCGCCGGCATTGAAGAGCTCGTACACCCGTTGTAGCTTGGTCGGCTCAAACATGTCATCATCATCCAGAAAGCACAAGACTTCTCCCTTGGCCATTGAAATGGCTTCTGACACCTTTTCACCAGGGCTTAAGCCGCTTGAAAGAAGGAGCTTAGCACCCATAGAAGAGAGCCTCTGATCAAGAACGGGATCAGAAAAGTTCTTAATCACAATGACCTCGTAATTAGATCTCGGGAGGGTCTGATTGAAAGCTGACCTCACGGCGTCCTCTATGAAGTCTTTTCTGAACGAGTCGACCACGATCACTGTTATGAACGGATTGTCCAAGGCGCTAGCTGAACGGGGAATCGACGCTAATAAGCGCATCGATCTATATCTTATAACTGATAGCCTTTTAAGAGAGCACGCTTAAAAGCTTCGGCATGCTTGAGGTTCGCAGAATGATTACACAGTCGGTAATGAGATCGTCAGGAGGTGCTTTGCAGTGATCCCCACGAAGTTCTTCGTCACAAGCGGAAAGGCCACAGACCCCATATCCAGCCTCAACGCCTTTGACGCCGCACTTGTGGATGCCAAGATCTCCGAATGCAACTTGGTCTCGGTGAGTTCGATTCTCCCCCCGGAGGCCGAGGAGGTCCAAAGGGTGCCCATACACCCTGGAAGCGTCACTTTTGTGGTTTTGGCGAGGATGGATGGCGACGAGGGTGAGGAGATAGCCGCTGGAGTTGCTTGGACGTGGGAGGCCAAGCACAGGTTTGGCATGGTTGCCGAAGCTCATGGCTACATGAGCCGCGAGGCCATAACAGAGATATTGGAGTGGAAGCTGAGCGAGATGGCAAGGCTCAGGGGAATAAGCATAACTGAAAAGAAGATAAGGGCAGAAACGCTTACGGTGCCCATGGATAACTACGGGTCAGTAATAGCTGCGGTTGTGTTCATACCCCCTGCCATGAAGTACGGCTAGGGCTCTCGCTCTTTTTCATCAACGCGCACTAAAAGCGAAAGGGTTTGATCAGACGCGGTTTTTCTTATGCTGGAGTGCAGGGAGGACGCCAGCGTTGAAATCGTCTCGAGCCTGCGCTTTCCCGCCTCTATGCTTTCCCTTCCCCTGAAGAGGCGCCAAGGTATCTGGGCCTCCTCTGCCTGTCTTATATCCCTTGAGCTGATGCCGCACATTGCTACCTCGAGACCTCTTCTCTGCAGGTTAAAGAGGAGCTTCCTCTCTCCTAGCCCCATCATGCTCTCCCCCCTGCTGAGCCACTCGTAGGCGCGATCCACCCCCTCCTGAGTGTAGTAAGGAAGGTTTTCCTCAATCCAAAGCATAACAGTGTCGGGATCAACGGAGGAAAGGGCGGTGTTGATGTTTGACAGCGCCTTTGTGCATGAATCCGATAGCAGGGCTTGTTCCACAGCCTGCTTGACCTCGTTTTCGACATCCCGTGCGCTTCCTGGTGCAAAAGACCAGCTTTGTAAGTCGTTCAGCGCTGCCCTCGCGTCCCCGTTCGACGTCCTCGCGAGCTCGTTCAGCTCGCTGTCTTCGGCGTAAAGGCCGAGCTTGGAGCACGCGTTTTTCAGCACCTTGAGCACTTCGTCGGCCTCAAGCCTAGAGAAAGAGAACTCGGCGCACATGCCCCTTAAGAAGCGGAGGCTTCTCGCGTACTTGGAAATGGCGGTGAGCACCACGGGAGACGCCGACTGCTTAACCATGTCGAGTATCATGTAACCTATCGCGTCATCGTACAGCGCATCCGCATCATCTATGAGGAGCAGCTTTTTCGTTTCCCCAAAGAGCGTAGACCGGCTAGAAAGGCCGTCCAAAAGCCTCTTCACGTCTTCCCTCGATCTCAGCTCGGATGCGTCTAGCTGGATGAGCAAGGCGCCCATTTCTTTGGCCGCGGCCTTTACCAGGGCGCTTTTTCCTACGCCAGGAGGGCCGTACAGCAAAGCGCAGTTCTTGAGGTCTCTCTGCCTTTCGCTTTTTTGCTGTGGGTTAAACCTGAAGCTCAGCCAGGACAGAAAGCCGCGCTTTGCCCTTTCGTTTCCCACTATTTCGGATACAGCTGGCTGATAGTCCATGTACCAAATGCCCGTGGTTCTCGTGCTTACCGGCTTGCCTGCTGTGGAAGAGGCCATACGTGCAAGAACCGCGAGCGCTTAAAAACCTGCGGATGAAACGCCGCTCTTTGCCATGGCGGCTACTTCTTGTATGCGGGACTCTCTTGTGCAAACCGCTAAGGCCTTGTCGTTGGTTTGCAGCGCCTCAGAAAAGCCGATTTGGTGATGCGGTAGCTTTAATTACTGAATTTCATTTTTTATTGAATAAAAATGTCTTTCGGACTTGATGTTCCTTTTGTTCCAACTCCTGAGCCGGTCGTGAGAAAGATGCTCGAGCTGGCCGGCGTCACAAAGGGCACGGTCGTTTACGACCTTGGCGCTGGAGATGGAAGGATAATAATAATGGCTGCCAAGGAGTTCGGGGCAACGGCCGTGGGTGTTGAGGCCCATCCTGGAAGGGCAGAGCTCATAGAAAAGAGAATAGAAGAGGAAAATTTGAAGGATAAGGTTACGCTCATAAGGGGCGACTTTTTCAAGGTAGATGTGTCAAAGGCAGACGTGTTGGCGCTTTACCTTCTCACAAGCGTTGATCAGAGGCTCGAGCCAAAGTTCGAGAGCGAGCTGAAGCCGGGCGCAAAAATAGTCTCGCACGACTTCCCGTTCCCGGGCTGGATACCAGACAAGGTTGTTGAGGTAAAGGACTCGCCGTTTACCCATCAGATATACCTTTACGTGATGCCTCCAAAGAAGGCTAAACGAGGATTGGCGGATGAGCCTTTTAGGGCGTTTTTTGGATATAAAGCAATCGGTGGTTCAGTGGGGGCTGAGCTACATCTCAAGCGTTGACGCTGACGACATGGGCGTGAGGATAACTTATAAGAATGGAGCGTTTGAGGAAGCCGTCGCCGGAATCACTTACAGGTCGGAGGCGGGCGTGGCCGACTGGACAAGGGTGGTAGTGCCAGCGCTGTTTTACGGAGCAAAGCTGAAAAACAACGATCAGGGGAGGGTCTTCATAATGGGAAGTGATGAAGGCGTCAAGGGTCTTCCAGAGGGGGTTTACTGCTGGGAAAGCGACAGGAAGTTCGTTGAAAGGCTTTTCGAGTATCCTCCGCTCAGGTCCGCGTCGGGACAGTTTCATGTTGCCGTTATGCCCTATGTCCAAGCCAGGGGATGGATTGAGGTCAGGCCTTTGGGAAGCTATCCCGATCCTTTGCTCATGATTTGGTTGCTCTCGGCCCTGAATATGGCTTGGTCTCACGCGCTTGGAAACGAAGCTGATGAGATATTTCCAGTTAAGAGCCTTCTTGAAGAAAAAGCCGAAAAAAATTCACGGGAACAGCCCTAAGGTCTTTATGGTATCCGCCACCTTGCCCACCCCAAGCACAAGGGCTCCAAGCCTCATGGTGGTGCTGTGCCTCTGGCTGGTCTTTAGCACCTCATTGAAAGCCCCGACCATCTTCTCCTCAAGCTTGGAGTTGACTAGCGAGAGGTCCCAGCTCTCCCTGTGCAGGTTCTGCAACCACTCGAAGTAGCTCACGATCACCCCTCCTGAATTGGCAAGTATGTCCGGCACGACCAGCACGTTCTTTTCCCTTAGGACTTCGTCCGCATCAGTATCCGTGGGGCCATTCGCGCCCTCCACTATTATCTTCGCCTGAATGCCATCGGCGACCCTCTTGTTTATCTGCCCCTCAACGGCAGCGGGGATTATCACGTCGACCGGGAGGGAGAAGAGCTCAGCTGGCTCTATGACTTCTCCTCCTTCGTATCCCTTGAGCTCCCCGTGCTTCTCCTTGTGCTCAAGAGCTTTATCTGGGTCAATCCCCTGAGGCGAGTAGAGCGTCGTGCTGCTGTCGCTGACCGCAACTATCTTGGCGCCCATTTCCTTGCTCAATATGTGGGCGGCGTAATAGCCAACGTTTCCGAAGCCCTGCACGGCCACTGTGGCGCCCTGCAGCTTCAGCCCCTTGATGCGGGCCGCCTCTCTCGTGCATATGGATACTCCCCTTCCAGTGGCCTCGGTCCTGCCGTAGCTTCCCCCAACGGACAGGGGCTTTCCGGTCACCACCTCGGGGACGCTGTACCCCTTTATGGCAGAGTAGGTGTC
Source organism: archaeon UBA168 (assembly GCA_002507085.1). Classification (GTDB taxonomy): domain Archaea; phylum Thermoproteota; class Thermoprotei_A; order Marsarchaeales; family UBA168; genus UBA168. The sequence goes on from DAYW01000042.1 coordinate 4,930, forward strand.
CATTATCCAAGCCATGGTCTGCGGGCCGGTGTTCACATCTGGGGCAGGTATGTCCTTGTAGGGCCCTATCTCGTCTGCTATCATGGCAGCGTAGCGGCGCGTTAGCCTTTCCACCTCCCCGGCGCTCAGCTTCTTGGGATCCACCACGATCCCTCCCTTCGCCCCACCGTAGGGAAGGTCTGCAACTGCCGTCTTCCAAGTCATCCACATGGCGAGGGCCTTTACCTCATCCAGCGTGACCATCTGGTGGTACCTTATGCCTCCTTTGTACGGGCCCCTGGCGTCGTTGTGCTGCACCCTGTAGCCCGTGAAGACCTCCAGCCTTCCATCATCCATCTTCACGGGTACCGAGACCTGTATGATCTTCTTTGGAACTGAAAGCATGTCCAATATCCACTGATCTATGTTTGCTATTTCCGACGCCAGCTTCAGTTGCTTTAGGGCTACCTCGTAGGGATTTTCGGCTTCAGCCTTAACCTCTTGGGATAACAACTTTACCCAATACATATGCGGCCGTGAAATTTAAGGCGCTCGTGTTCTTCCCGAAACGGATATATACGGTGTCGCGGGAGTAGCACGTGAACAGAAACCTGAGGTTGGTATCGGGATTTCTGCATGACTACTTCGGCGACAACGATCACCCACTATACGCCACCTTGAAGGTGAGCAACAACTGCAACGACAGGTGCGACTTCTGCGATTTTTGGATGAACCAGGTGCCGGAGGAGAGCACTGAGACGTTGAAGAAGATAATCGACAACATATCAAAGGGAAGCGTGACGGTGCTGAGCTTCGAGGGGGGCGAACCCACGCTGAGGCCAGACCTCAAGGAGCTCCTCAAGTACGCCAAGGATAGATCATTCTACGTGATGCTGACGACTAACGGCTTGCTCTTGGATAAGGTACCCATGGATGAGTACGCCGAGTACTTCGATTTCCTCCACCTTTCCATTGACGAAGAGCACAGGAACACATACCTCTTAGATAGGCTGAAGGACCTCAGAAAGAAGTACAAGGTCAACGTCCAGACCGTGGTCACCAAGAACAACATCGACAAGCTCGAGTACAAAGTACAAAAGGCTCACGAGGCCGGAGCCAAGATACTCGCGATGCCCGTGGTCTACTACCCCGGCTTGCCAGATCTGAGGCCTGACCCGGTGAAGCTTCACGACGTCCTAGTGGATCTCAAGAAGAAGTACGGTGACACGCTTAACAACGGCCCAGCCGTAATAGAAACTCTTGTGCGTGGAAGGGTTTGCCGTTCCCTTTCCATAATGGTGGAGCCCAACGGAGATCTGGTTTACCCCTGTCCGTTTATAGGTAAGAGCATAGGAAGCCTCGCTGAAACGCCATTGAACGAGCTCATGGCGAAAAAAGAGGCCAAGCTGGGCAGGGAGAGGATGAGACAGTGCAAGCTAAACTGCCCCCTCTACCTTCACGCCGAGACCTCCACCTTCTCCTCTCTGAGGGCGCTTTTGCCCTATGCCATGGGCATGGCGAAGTGGGCACTGCTGGATTGATCTCTCTGNNTCCCTTTCGCAAGCCTCGCGATGACCCCATCCCTCCCTTTTCAAGGGGAGGAGACATCTACGGCTACGTGTGGTGGCTCGCCTCGAACATACCCATGGGAAAGGTGAGCACTTACGGGGACGTGGCTAGGGCTCTGGGCGACGTAAGGTCGGCGAGGGCCGTTGGCGTGGCGCTTTCCAGAAACCCTTACGTCCCCCAGGTGCCCTGCCACAGGGTCATAATGAGCAATGGCGAGCTTGGAGGATATGCGCTCGGCAGGGAAAAGAAGAGGGAGCTTCTCATAAGTGAAGGGGTACAGATTGCAGATGAGAAGGTCATCGACGAGCGCGCTTTTTGGCGCTCTTTTCCTGGTGGTGATGGCCCTTTGAAGACCGTCGCGAGGGAGCAAGAGGAGATGGGAAAAAAGGTGACTACGGAGGACAGGACGTTCGGCTGTGAGATAGGAGTTGACGCATCTTATGACGGCCCCACCATCGGCTACGAGCGCGGCGTCGCCGCCGCGATCATGAAGTGCGGAGAGGAGCTGACGCAGGTAACCGCAAGCGGCGTCGTTACCAGTCCCTACGTGCCCACTTACTTTCACCTTCGCGAGGCCCCTCTGATTTACATGGTCTTGGAAAAGATGGCCCGCGGGCTTGGGAAGGACGTGAAGTCCATGTTTGAGGACATGGACGCCGTGCTTCTG
>DAYW01000042.1:7237-12277 GCA_002507085.1 archaeon UBA168
CAGGCTCTGGGAGTCGTCATCAGGGATGGAAAGAAAGCGTACTATGTCTCATCGGGAAACCGCGTGAGCGCTGCCTCTTCAGCGGAACAGCTAAGGGGTTCGTACCCGGAGGTGCTTAAAAGGGCCCATAATCTGTGCACCGTGGAGGGCCATGTCCATAGCTGAGATCGAGTCGCTTGCCATATTCGTTTTCGTGTTCGGAGGTGTGGCATTCAGAAACGTGCTGAGGCTGAAGCAGCCCATATGGCTTTTCTTCCTCATAGGTGCGCTGGCCACCGTGGCGCTCGGAGTGCTGACGCCGCAGGAAGCATATCAATCCATAGACCTCCAGGTCATAATATTTCTCTTTTCCATGTTCGTAATAGCTTCAGCGCTCAAGATGTCCGGTTTGCTCGGAGAGGTTGGAGCGCTTATAAGCAAAAGATCGCGCGGATGGCTCTCCCTTGTCCTGTTCTTCCTCATATTTTCCTTGGCGTCCGCCTTTCTAATGAACGATCCGTTAGCCATAATAGGGACGTCTGTCGCCCTTTACCTTTCGGGCGTTGCCGGGGTAGAGGCATTTCCCTTCCTGCTGGCACTTGCGTTTGCCGTGACCACGGGCAGCGAGATGACGCCCATGGGAAATCCTCAAAACCTCCTGGTGGCGGTGGAGAGCGGCATGCGCGCTCCCATGATAGAGATGACTCGGTGGCTTCTTCTACCCACTGTGGTTAACTTGGCGCTGGCGTTGGTCGTGCTGAGAGTGGCTTACAGGCGCTCAAGGCTCGGAGGCGACCCCCCAATGGAACTCCCAGCATCGACGGACGCGAGGCTCCGGAGGGTCGTCATAGCGGCAGTAGCGGTAACTGTGATAGGCCTCTTCGTCGTGAACTGGCTGCAGCTCTTGGGTTACAACCCTCCTCTCGACATAAGCGGTGTAGCGCTCCTCGGAAGCGCCATAGTGCTAGGCCTTGGGGGAAAGGAGCGGGAGCTTCTATACGACGTTGATTGGGGTGTGCTGGTCATGTTTGCTGGGTTGTTCGTGGTAACTCAGGGAATGTGGGATTCTGGACTGGTGGGGGCGATCGCTAGCATTATGCCCCCTCCCACTCCTGGCGGCAGCCTTGCCCTTATATTATTGCCCTCCGTGATCTTAAGTCAGATCATAAGCAACGTTCCGATGGTCGCCCTTTACATGCCCCTTATGAGGGAGGCCGGTTTTGGCCCCACCTCATATAGGGCGTGGGCGGCGCTGGCTGCCGGGAGCACACTTGCCGGAAATCTAACGCTTATGGGGGCGGCGAGTAATCTGATAATAGTTCAGGAAGAGGAAAGACATAGGGGGAAATCCAGCATGGATTTTTGGAGATTTGCGCTTTACGGCCTGCCCCTCACGGCGCTGAACTGCTTGGTCATATACGCGTTTCTCTTTTATGGGATAAGGGTGTGATGCGCCAATGGGCTTCTCGCGTCGCCGGCCTCTTTGTTGGCCTCGTCGCCGCTCCGTCGCCAGCCCCGCATAACTATCAAGAGGATTATCAGGGCCAGCGCCCTGTCTATCTCGTACGTGGCGCCAAGGACGTCGCCGTTAGTGAACTGAAAGGTCTCGTTGAAATAGGCGGCCACGCCGGGGAAGATCAGGATGCCGATGAAAAAAGCCATGAGGCCGATGTGGGTTTGAACGAAGAGCGGAACACAGGGGACTAGGGCCAGTCCNNAGAGCGAGCCACATCATCGACCTCTTCGATTTGACGGCCTTAAGGAACTGATCTCCCAAGCCTGAATCGTTGAGCGGGGTCCCTATGAGGGCCGCCTCCAGCATGCCGTACGATGCCAAAGCCGATGACATGGCCAGTGCCGCGCTTGGCGCATATGAGAGCGAGGCCAGCGTTATGGCCAGCGTGAAGGTCAGGAAGGCCAAAGCCCCCGTCCCAGTGAACTTATCTTTCATGATTTCGAGCATCCTCTTAGGGTCCCTTGTTGCCCTTACCATCCACGCATCGCCTGCATCTATGAGCCCATCGAGATGATTGAATCCCTCGATGACCTCTGCGGTGGCCAGCGAGAGAACGGCACTTACAAGGCGCGGCAGGCCAAGCCATGGAAGGAAAAAAATCGCTGATGCTAGTCCGATGCCGCCCTCTATCAGCGGATAGAGGTAAAACGACGAAAAGTCCAGTCCCTCGGACTTTACGGGTATTATGGTTAGGAAGGCAAGCGCGGACTTCCAGTTCGCCAATCAGCGCACCCCCAACATCTCCATTATCTTGTTCACGTCCACGCTTTTCTTGAGCAACTCTTCCGCCTTTGCAACGGAGCTCATAACCGATGACAGCGGGTCGGCCTTTTCATTTGGTTCGGGCAAAGCCTTCTTCTCTCTCGCGTTTTTAAGAAGGCGATTGGCGAGAACGGTGTCGTAGAAGACGGCATGGTGAATTAGCGTGGCATAGACGTTTGCCTTATGGCAGCCCTCCCATCCATAATCCGTTTTGAAGAGTGGTTTTCCGCCTTCTTGCCAGTCCGCTTCCCAGTTTATCCTTCCCTTGTGAATTTCGAAGCCTTCAACCCTTCCACCCAGGTCGTCGATGGCCGCGTTCTTCCTCACCACTTTTTCGTCGTTGAAGATCGTGGCGTGCGGGAGAAGCGACAGTCCCTCGTCTTCTCCTGCCCCTTCTCCTTCAAGTACCAGCGGGTCAACGAGCTTTGAGCCGATAATTTGAGCTCCGCCGCATATGGCCACTATGGGCTTGCCCTCCCGATGGGCCTGCCTGACGGCTTCATCAATGCCCTTTTCTCTCATCCACCGCAAATCGGAACGGGTGGACTTCGATCCGGGCAGCACAACCACATCGGCGTTGTTTACGTCCTCAGGGGTTGTGGCGTACAACAGCGACACATCGGGCACGTACCTGAGGGGTTCAACATCAGTGAGTATGGAAGCTCCTGGATATCTCACAACGGCAACTTTTACGGGTCCATTTCCCCAGTTCTTCACGTCGAGCGAGTCCTCAGACCACGAGGAAACGCCGCTCTCATACGGGATCACGCCGAGCACCGGTACCCCTGTGAGCTTCTCGATCTGCAATGGACCGTCTCCCAGAAGCGATGGATCCCCTCCCATCTTGTTTATGATGAAGCCCTTCACCCTGGTCCTCCATTTTTCCGGGAGCAAGAAGTAAGTCCCGTAGAGGGAAGCAAAAACGCCTCCCCTTTCGATATCTCCCACGATTATAACAGGGGCATCAGCGAGCTCCGCCGTCCTCATGTTTGCTATGTCGCGATCGTAGAGATTTATCTCGGCAGGCGATCCGGCTCCCTCGATTATCATGAAGTCGTGATTTGAGAGCCTTCTCATGGCCTGAGAGGCGATGGAGAGGCCTTGGCTTACAACGTTTTTGTAATAGGCGTTCACGGAGAAGTCGCCAACCCATTTTCCGTTTATTATGAGGGATGACGTCAAGTTGCCCCTGGGCTTCAGCAGTATGGGATTCATATCCACCGAGGGCTCCTCTCCTGCGGCTATGGCCTGAATCGCTTGCGCAACGGCCATCTCGCCGCCTTCGTCATTTGGTCCTCCTCTCCTCGCCACGTAGGAGTTAAGTGACATGTTTTGGGTCTTGAATGGAGTAACTGAGTAGCCCTCGTGCCTTAGCAGCGAGCAGAGGGCGGCGACGATGGTGCTCTTTCCCGCGCCGGAAGAGGTTCCTTGAATCATGAGAGCCTTCATGAGATATGAGCGACCTCGACATATAAGGGGACCGCAAATCGAAAGATATAGGCTTCTCGAAAGCCGTATATCCCCCTTAAATAAAGATCAAGAATTGATTAAGAGCGAAGGCCCAGCCATCATAACCAAAGACCTCACCAAGATATTCAAGAGTGGGCTGTTTCAGAAGACGGAGTTCAAGGCCGTTGACTCGGTCAACTTGACGGTTGAAAGGGGGGAGTTCTTCGGCCTTCTGGGCCCCAACGGAGCAGGCAAGACAACGCTCATAAAGATCATAAGCACGCTCACTATTCCCACGTCGGGAACCGCGCTTGTCAACGGCTACGACATAATCAAGCAGGAGAGAGAGGTCCGCAACTCGATTGGGCTGGTTGGGGTGGGGGAGAGGATCTTCTACTGGAGGCTTACCGGCATGCAGAACCTGCTCTTCTTCTCATCGCTTTACAACATACCGCTGAAAGAGGCTGAAAGCAGGGCAGAGGAGCTGCTTAAGATGGTTGGGCTTTACCAGTTCGCTGACACGAGGTACATGAACTACAGCACTGGAATGCAGAGGAAGCTTGCCATCGTGCGCGCGCTGCTTACCGACGCGCCCATACTTCTGCTCGACGAGCCAAGCATAGGATTGGATCCCATCTCAGCAAGGCAGGTCAGGGAGTTCTTGAAGGAGCACGTACAAAGGAAGATGGGGAAGACTGTTGTGCTCACCACGCATTACATGGAGGAGGCAGAGCAGCTCTGCGACAGGGTGGGATTCATGAGCAGGGGAAAGCTCGTGGCAGTTGGTTCGCCATCGGAGCTGAAGGACAAGATGAAGCAGGAGAACGCGGTTGTCATAAGGCTTGAGAACGGCGGTCCTTGGGTCGTGGACAAGTTGGGCCTTCAGAAGGCATGGTGGAGCAGCGAGAGCGGGGATCCAACCGGAAAGGGAACCCTAAGGGTGGTGGTGGAAAGCGATAACGAGGTGCCTGAGCTCATAAAGTCGCTTATAGATTCTGGCGTAAAGATAGTTGAGGTGAAGATGGAGGAGCCGTCGCTTTATGACGTCTTCGTGAAGCTGGCTGGCTCACAGGTTCAGGTGGAGGGGCCAGTTCGCAGGCCGGTGTTTGGCAGGAGAAGGGAGTGATTAAGATGGTAAACTTCAGGGCGGTTTTCCAAAAGCTGTACGTCTTCGTGGTCATAAGAGGATTTGATGTTTGGATAAGCTACAAGACACAGGTGGTGTTCACGGTCTTGGGCTGGCTTCTGCCGGTTTTCTCCTACTACTTCATAGGAGTTATGTACAAAAACGCTGTGGCTCCCTCGCTGGCAGCCTATGGGGGAATCTACGTCTC
>DAYW01000012.1 GCA_002507085.1 archaeon UBA168
CAGCCCGCCTTCGCCAGCTAGCACCTTATCGCCTTCAAGCGCGGCCACCCATTCCGCCACGTTCATGAGCAAGGGAAAGCGCGGGTTCTGCTTCCTCATGGCGTAGCTCAGCTGCACCGAACCGGGAGCCATAACACCGGCACGGGATACGTTAACTGGATCTGAAAAGAAGTCCCTGGTGCTTCCCGAGTAGATGACCTTTCCTCCCGCCATGGCGATGACCTGCTTGGCGTATTCCGCAACTAGGGTCATGTCATGAGTTATGGCGATCACGGTCGTGCCCCTAGCGTTAAGAAGGGACAAGAGGCGCATTATGTCCTGCGACATGCGGAAGTCCTGACCCGTCGTGGGCTCGTCGACTATGATCATGGGAGGACGCATGGCCATAACGGAAGCCAGCCCCAGCCTCCTCTTCTCTCCCTTTCCGAGGAACATGGGATCCTCGTCTATCTTATCAAGAAGCCCCACATCCGAAAGCGACTCTTTTATCCTCTCCTCCACCTCTTCCTCTTCCAGCCCCATGTTCCTGAGCCCATACGCGACCTCATCGTGAACGCTGCGCGTGAATATCTGGCTATCTGGGTTTTGGAAAACGTAGCCAACCAGCCCGTGGATTAGCCTGCGAAAGCGCTTATCGCTGAGGTCGCCTCCCATGACGCGCAGCGTTCCCCTGTACTTCTTGTAAATCCCAGCCACCACGCGTGCAAGCGTCGTCTTTCCGGAGCCGTTTTGGCCTATGATCGCCGCGAAAGCGCCCTTATTCACGTTGAGGTCGATCCCTCTGAGGGCATGAGTGCCGTCTTCGTACCAGAAGTGGAGATCTCTGATCTGAATTGCAGGCTCATAACCAACAGCTTCCCCCATGGAAGGTAGCTCTGGCTCAAGCTCTGGCTCAAGCTTCGCGTCGGCCAAGGCCCTTTCCATCTCATGTACCGTAAAGGGCACCCTTCCCCTGTAGGTCACGCCTGCAGCCCAAGCCATGCGGCTTACCTCTGGGAGGTAAACGCCGTGCTTGCCCAGCTCGTCCACCTTCGAGTAAACATCCGCAACAGAGCCGATCATGACCTGCCTTCCCTCATCTAGCACGAGAACCCTATCGGCGAACTTCATCACCACGTCGGGGTTGTGCTCTACGAGGAGGAGGGTGAGGTCGTGCTCTCTGTGAACATCATCTATGGCCTGTATAACGCTGAGCTTGCCAGCCGGGTCTAAGTCGGAGGTCGGCTCGTCAAGTATGAGAACGTCGGGCGTCATGGCCAAGAAAGAGGCTATGGCCACCCTCTGCTTCTGTCCTCCTGAAAGCTCGGGAGGGTGCACCTTATCGGCGATGTGCCAGAGCGAGCCCAAGCCCACGACCTCGAGCGCTTCCTTGGCCCTTTTCTCTATCTCTTCTTGGGGCAAGCCCATCATCTGCATGCCGAAGGTAACCTCATGTAGAAGATCCATGCGAAGGAACTGGTTCTCGGGGTCTTGGAGAAGTAAGCCAATCCTCGCCCTGCGCCTGCGCGAAGGGTCCTCTCCCATCACGCTCACGTGCCCCTTCATGTGGCTTNNGCAGCTGCTCCTGGGGAATTTTGAATATGGTTGGAATTATGCCTGTGAGCGCGTAGCACAGCGTTGTCTTGCCAGCGCCTGACGGCCCAACCACCGCGAAGAACTCGCCTTGGTCGACGGAAAAGGAAATCCCCCTGAGCACGTAGTCGTTCTCGAGCCCCTCGTATGAGGGATAGCGCCACCAAAGGTCCTTTACCTCGATGGCGTTCAACCCAAGCGCACCCCAAAAAGGGCGGTGAAACTGTGCCCAAGCACCAAAGTGTACACGCAGAGCCCGACCAGCAGGGCTAACATCGCGTAGTCGGCGAGGGAAAAGGGGCGCGTTTCCCTGAAGTTGGTCATCTCAGAGGCCTCTTCAAAGCCGCGGGCCTGCAGCGCAACTCCCATCTCAGTTGACCTCCTTATCATGGATGCTATGAGGGGAACGGACGTGTAGCCCAAGTCTATGAGCCTGTGGAAAACGCCCCGCTTTGCGATGCCTGATCTTGCCTCCTGCGCCATCCTTATGCTTTCATAGTCGTTCATCATCGTGTTCAGGTTCCTGAGCGTTAAGGCCAGGAAGAAGGCCTGCTTGAACTTGAAGCCCAGCTGAAGCAACGCCCCCATGATCTCGGAATCGCGGGTGGTCAAAAGAAACAGGAATGCGGAGTATATCATGACCGCGTAGCCAAGCGCCTTTGACACCGCCACCTCCAGGGAGGTAACGGAGATAGGAAGCACGACACCCAGCAGCTCTGCCCTCGCACCCGGAAGCGAGGGATTGAAGACCGCCCACCAGAGGAACTCCCCCGCAAGGACCGGGATCGCCATAACCAGATACGACGAGAAGAGGTACTTGGTGGTGCCGGCCATCGCAAGCAAGCCCACGACGGCCGCAAGCAGGAGGGAAAGCCCCACAATGTCAGGCCCCCCTTTAGACGGCGAAAGATCAAACATGAAGATGGACACCGCCGAAAGCACAAATATGAGCGCGAGCTTTGTCAGCACGTGCAACTTCTCCACGGGCGTCCCCAGCTTCATGGAAAACAGGAAGCTCCTCACGTACTTTTTGTCCGAGCGGTCAACGTCCGAGCTCACATCGGCCACCTCGAGGATGCGCCTTTGCGGCGCCCTTCATATACAAACATATGTAATNNGTAATCGAATCAAACAGATATAAGGATTTTTTAACAATCTTATGTCGCGCCCCGCAGGCACGCTTAAATCCCGAGTTTTGAACGACCCATGGAAGGCTTTCAGAGCATCTTCATAAAGCCAAGCTATGATGAGGTCAGGGATTTGGCATATGAGCTGTTCTTAAAGATAAGGTCGTCTGGCTACTCCGAGGAAGTTGACGTGGCACTTGGAAGAGGCGGCCTATTCGCGCTCCGCGCGCTTCAAGACTACTACGTTTGCGCAGGAAGAAAGGTGCCATACGTGGTGGTTAGCGCCGAGAGGTACTTCGGCGTAGGGAAAGAAGGAGCCAAAGGGCTAAGGATATCCCATGTCCCAGCCGAAGAAGTCAAGGGAAAGTCGGTACTGGTAGTTGATGACGTTGCCGACACCGGGACAACGCTCAGCGAGGCCGTCAGCGCCTGCTACGAGGCAGGAGCTCTCAAGGTAATGTCCGCCGTCCTCCACGTTAAGCCTTGGAGCTCCCACAGGCCCGACTTCTACGCGCAAAAGACCGATGCGTGGATCATATACCCCTGGAACGTTTACGAAACCCTCAGACAGATGATCGAGGAGATGATGCAGAAGGGCATCGCCCCTTCCCTCGCCGCGGAAAGGCTAAGCGCGAGGGCCAACATAATCCCTGCGGAGCTGCGCAGGCTCAAGGAGCTGATATCCTTCTCAGGCGACTCGAAGCTCGCACGCTATGTGGACGAAGTTCTAGGCCACTACCGAGGTGAGCAAGGTGAGCGAGGTAAA
>DAYW01000017.1:0-9873 GCA_002507085.1 archaeon UBA168
AAAGCCAGCCTTACCTTCATGTAGGAGCTCATTTTGCTCGGATTACTAAATTAATAGGATATAAACTTTGCTCAGCGCAACGCGAAAGTAAAAATAAAAAAATAACGATCAGTTGGTAGCCGTGGCCGTCTTCTCTCCTACTATCGTTTTATAGCCGAGCTCCGTTATGCCTACGGCAGGCCCTTTTCTCAGCTTCCACACGAGCCCTTTCCTTTCGAGCTTCCTCAAAGCCATATTGAGGTTTTTCCTGTCGACGTTTAGCTCCATCGACAGGCTATCTAAAGAGAGAGGCGTGCCCTTCTCTACCAGCTTCTGGAGTATTAGGGAGGTGTCCACGGGCTTTCTTTTGTTATAAAGGGATAAAATCTCATCCTCATCGAGCCATTGCCCCTTCACATAGATCTTGGACAATCTATATAGAATCGCGCAATGAAATATAAATGTTGTTCAGAACTCACACTTAGAAAAAGCGCCGCGGCCGGGATTTGAACTCGGGTCTGGGGCGTGACAGGCCCCCATGCTCGACCGGGCTACACCACCGCGGCACAAAAAAATGATTTTGGAGCATATTAACCTTTCGGGTTCAGCTGTACTCCCTCCAAACGTATCCGCATACAGTGCACTTGTAGAAACGCGTCATGGGTTCGTCCCCTGCCCTGGTCTGCTCCATCCAGTAATACGCCTCTACCTCCTTTCCGCACTTCGGGCAAACGGTCTTTATCTTTGGAAGGTTCTTTTGCTCGTTTGGATTGATCTCTATCATCTTCTCTTTGTGCTTTATGGACACCTTTTCCTTTGTCTGCGCGGCCTCCTTTATCTCCTCGGTGTAGCCGCAGGAAGGACAATACCATACGGTTTTCCCTTCTACCCTCTTTATCTGCATGAGAGTTCCATCCTTAGGGCAAAACTTCATTTTATGCGCTCACCTACAGAACCTATCAGAGAGAAAGATCCCCCTCATAAATTAAGCTTATCTATTTCGGTCTATCTTCTTCGCGTCTTCCATGAGCTTTGAAAGGATCTCGCTCAAAGCTTCGACGGCCTTCCTTACGGCCTCAACGGGTGTTTCCTCTCCATCTGTAGAAACCCTTATGGTCGGCACGCCAAGCAAAGGATGAGCGACCCTATAAGCTGCGAAGGTGACGTGCGGGTCCTCTCTGAGCTTGTCCACCAGCATGTTTGCCATGGTCTGGTCGCTGTCCTCGAGGTCGAATTCAAGGTTCTGCTCTTCATTCCTCTTGATCTTTACGTTAAACTGTGGCATAAAAAACCAGTTAAATGGCTTATAACCTTTTTGCGCTTAACTGGCATGCGGGAGGTGGGGTTCGAACCCACGTAGCTATCCGCAGCGGATCTTAAGTCTGGGCCAAAAATGCCCGCCCCCTTTGTCCCCTCGGGCACTCCCGCATGCAATAGTGCGTTGTAAGCTTTTATGCTCTGCGGTTTGCGTCGGTTTTAACCGCTCCTTTTATAAAGCCGAATGCGATATTAAATCGGCAAGGCTTATGGCAGAGCTGGTATTCACGCCCTACAAGGCGTCTTCCCAATGCCTGCTGTGCAGGGGAACGAAGATGCTTTGCGGGCGCTCATATTGCCCCATACTGGCCAGAAGCTCTGCCTTAGCCAAATCCGTTGAAGCCGTGACGGGTTTAAACCTCGACGGGCTTACCCCTCCGAGCCTCTTTGTCGGAAGATATGGCTATCCAAAGGTTTACGCCGGCCCCCTCCTCCTTCCCCCTCGTCAAGACGCTGCCGTCTACGACTCACCGGACCTCTGGCAAAACATAAGCATCTTCGACCTCATAGCTATGCGCTCCTCGCTGATAAGGGGAAAGTATCCGGTTTCGGTAAGGCGGCCCGAGGGGAGGATGGTGGACTACATCCAAGAGCTTGCTCTAGCCCCTGTTCCCGCAGAGGTTGAGGCCGTATTCGAAAAGGAGCCGAGAGGAACGATAGCGCTTGATGAGGACGTCCAGCCCATGGGGCCCAGCGCTGAGCTCAAGGACCTTAAGGTTTACGGGGTTAAGGGAGACAGGACAGCAGAAGCGGTGACCTCTGATACGGACCTAGATGCCACGCACGGCATGCTGGAGCTTTACTCGAGGGGGCTGAGCGTCTACAGGATACAGAAAATATTGAGCGCGGGTCTTCTTGGGGTGAAGAAGGACAGGAAGCTTGTGCCAACCAGGTGGGCCATAACTGCAGTTGACGACACGACCTCAAAGGCCTTGCTCGAGCGGGCCAAGGAGTTTCCAGAGGTCTCCGAATACAGCCTTTACGTGAGCGAGAGCATGGACAACACTTACATGGTGCTTCTCATGCCGGGCAAGTGGGAGTACGAGCTGGTGGAGGCTTGGTATCCGGGTAGCACTTGGAACGCGTTCGGCAGCTCCGTGGAAATTTACTCATCGTATGAGGCCTATCAAGGAAGAAAGACCTACGCCGAGATAGGGGGCTGTTACTACGCGGGAAGGCTTGCGGTGGTCGAGGCGCTCATGAGGCTTCGCAGGCAGGCCAGGGTTGTGATATTGAGGGAGGCTAGAGAGGGTTACATACTGCCCGTGGGCGTCTGGCACGTAAGGGAAAACGTGAGAAGGGCCCTTTCGGGTCAGCCCATGAAGTTCTCCACGCTTGGAGAAGCGCTTGAAGCTATAGGGAACAGGGGAACAGTTAGCTTGAGAGACTGGATCTCGCACAGCAGGATACTTTTCGACTCGCTTCACAGAAAAACCCTGCTCGACTACACCTGAGCTCTGTTTGGACTTCACGCTCGTGTCTTTTCCATTGAGCCAATCCCTCAAGCCCAAGGGACTTCCAAAGAGCACGCTGAACACCGACACCACGGGCTTGGGGAAGGCATCGGCATCATCGTACGGGAGTCTCGGGCAGGCCGCCAGCACCAGCACATCATACGGGAGCGCGGAAAGCTGAACGGGGTCAAGGTTTGAAGCCGATATGAGGTCCACGCGCTTGCCGGACCTCCTCAGCGCCGCGGCCGCCTGCTCGGCCTCCCACAGGAACCTTTGCCCAGGCTCAGTGCCTACGATCACTCCCACCCTTGCGGCATCCTCCAGCTTCGTCCAGGCATAGCTTTCGCCGATCACCCAGGATCTAAGCGCCTCCGGGTCAAGCTTTTTCCAGGTCAGTGAGTAGGGATCCAGCTGAAGCAGATCTCTGTTAAGCGCAAAAACGGCGCCTAAGGCGTGGAAGTCGCCCGCCGCAACTACTAGAAATTGATCTGCCCTTCCCAGCAGCGACGTGAGAGCGAGGTAGTCACAGCCAAGGATCTGCGCGGGCGCCCTGGTCCTCCTTCCGTTTCCTACTATGACGTTGAAGCCCTTTTCTGCAAGGTGCTCTGATATGGGTTTGAGAGCCCTGAGATACTGCACGCTTGCCGCCACTGCGATGTTCTTTCCGCCTTTATCCAGCAGGGCATCGAGCTCTGCAAAGGATGGCGATGGGTCAAAGTCATAATAGGCTGGCACGTAAAGCGTGGGAAGCCTTCTGGCCACCATTTGAAGGTGGCCGAAGTGAACCACGTGGTCCACTCCAAGCGACTCTGCCTCTTCATCGCCCACCTCGCAAGCGCCATGAAACGGCTTAGATGACATAAAAACCGTGTAGGAGCTAAGCGCAGGCAGAACCTCCGTGACGACCTTTTGCTTAAGCCCCTCTGGAGCCTCTACGAGAACCCTTTTAGCTCCCTCATCCTTCAGCCAGCTCAAAACCCTGTCTATTTCAAAATCGTAATCATTCAACGACCTTCTCTGCCTTCTCCTGCTGCACCGTCGTGCTAAGGGGTAGCTTCTTTCCGGCAAGGCGCAACGCCTTCTTAACGGTCTCGGCTGCGCTCTGATTTGCCCTTACCAGAAGCACGTAATCGCCCGAGTTGACCCTCACAGCCAAGCCGGCTGGCTTTCCAAACGAAAGCCTCATCCCGTCCTGCAGCCTGTCAGCTCCTGCGAAGGCCATCATCTTGTTCTCCCTTATCACGTGGTGGGGATACTTTGTTATCCTCAGGTCAAAGCCCTGCTCGGTAAGGGCATCGGCTAGGATCTTGTGCGCGGCGTTTCTGGCCGCCTCCAGCGCGTTGTGCCTTATCTGCCCTCCCTCCTTAACCACGAGCTTGAAGACGGTGTCAAAGTCGCCGTTGGGATTGCCCATTGTGAACTTGGTTATCTTTGGAGCTGGCACTCCCTTTATGTACTCCTTTCTCGTATAGGGCGGCGTGATGAAAGCCCTATAGCATTTTGCCGGCCTTATTCCCAATTCTAATCGATTAACTCCTTACACAACATATAGGGTTATCGCTTACGAGCATCCCTTGATCCTTTGCGCGCTGAACCAGCAAAGGATAAGATATGCTATCGCTCAAAATAGATTTATAAGCGATTACGTAAATCTCACGAAATGAGCAAGCCAGTGGAATTAGGCACTCTAAAAGAGGGAAATTACATAATATTAGACGATGAACCGTGCAGAATAGTTGAGGTCGAGCACAGCAAGCCGGGAAAACACGGAGGCGCAAAGGCCAGAGTCGTCGGCATAGGCCTCTTCACCCAAAACAAGCGCACCCTGGTGGCGCCAGTCGATGCCTCAGTGCAGGTGCCAATAGTTGAGAGGCGCAGCGCGCAGATAATCTCGAAGGCCGGAAACACTTTCCAGCTCATGGATCTTGAAGATTTTCACACGTTTGACGTAAGCGAGGGCATAGAGCCAGACCTTGCCGCTAGGCTCCAGCCTGGCGTGGAAGTTGAGTATTGGCTTATAATGGGAAGGCCAAAGGTCATAAGGACGAAGTGAATGAAAGCCCCTATGATCGAAAAGCTGGCTGAATTTTATGAAGAGCCTTATGAGTGGAGAGGGGTGAAACGCCGATGTTGGACTCCCTTAAGGGTTCCCTGCAGGCGGCGCTCGACAAGCTCAGAGGGGCAGCCGCGGTCAACGACAAGCTGATCGACGAGACCGTCAAACAGATAGAGAAGGCCCTCCTTCTTGCCGACGTCTCACTTCCTCTTGTAGCCTCTCTGTCATCTCAGATAAGGGAAAAGGCCAAGACCGAGGAAGCCCCGCCGGGATACACAAAAAAGGACGTGGTTTTGAAGCTGATTTACGACGAGCTCGTGAACCTACTGGGAGGAAGCTCTCCTCGCATCCCAAAGCCCGACAAGAACCAGGAGCACAAGGTAATGCTGATCGGAATAGAGGGAAGCGGCAAGACCACAACTGCAGGCAAGCTCGCCCTTTACTACAAGAAGGCGGGCTACTCCGTTGGCCTGATCTCACTTGACAACTACAGGCTTGGCGCCGCGGAGCAGCTCAGGCAGCTGGCCGACAAGGTCGGCGTGCCATTTTACGCAGATCCATCATCACCCACAAGGAAGGCCTTTGAAGAGGGCCTGAAGCAGCTGAGGGAGCGCGGCGCGAAGCTTATCATAATAGACACCGCGGGCAGGCACAAGGACGAGGAAGGCCTCATGCAGGAGATGGGAGAGCTGAACAACTTCATTCACCCCGATCACGTGATGCTGGTTATCGACGCGAACTTGGGGCAAAGCGCCTCATCGCAAGCAGCGGCTTTCTCATCCAAGGTCAAGGTCGGGTCCGTCGTCATAACAAAGCTCGACGGATCTGGAAAGGGGGGAGGGGCTCTTTCAGCCGTCGCCTACTTAAAGGTGCCAGTCTCCTTCATAGGCGTCGGCGAGGGCTTAGACGACATAGAGGAGTTCGATGCTTCGAGCTTCGTAAGCAGGCTGCTCGGCATGGGAGACCTGAGATCCCTTATAATGGCCATGCAGGCAGCAGAAAAAGAGCAAGAGGAGTCGCTGGAGCGCATGGCCAGCGGGCGCATGACCCTTGATGACATGCTCAGCCAGATAAGGGCCTTTAGAAAGATGGGGCCTCT
Organism: archaeon UBA168; assembly: GCA_002507085.1. Lineage (GTDB taxonomy): Archaea > Thermoproteota > Thermoprotei_A > Marsarchaeales > UBA168 > UBA168. The sequence goes on from DAYW01000017.1 coordinate 5,906, forward strand.
AAGCAGCGTTTTGGAAAAGCTCCCGATCGGCGGAGGGCTGAAAATTGACCAGCTGACCGAGGAACAGGGTGAGGAGCGCATGAAAAAGTGGGAGGTCATAATTCAATCCATGAACAAGAAGGAGAGAAGCGATCCCTCGATTTTAGACTCTTCGCGCATAAGGAGGATAGCCAAGGGCTCGGGCACGCGCCCCGAGGACGTCAAGGACATGATCAGGCAGTACGAGCTTTTGAAGAAGACCATGAAAAACGTGAGGAGAAACAAGCGCCTTGCCAACCTTTTGGGTGGTTAAGTGATGGAGATACTGGACAAATCGTTGCAGCTCCTGAAAGAGCACCCTCTTTGCGATCACTGCCTCGGCCGCATGTTCGCACGGTACGGCAGAGGCCTGAAGAACGAGGAGAGGGGGGCCGCCATAAAGGCCGCGCTGACCATGGAAGCGCATAAGGAGATATCCAGCGGAGGAGAGGAGACGCTAAGGGTCTTGTGGACTAACGGCGCTTACGAGCCAGCTATGAAGGCCTTGGTGTTCGAGGGGCGGGAGGTCAGCGAGCAGCCTAAGAGCTGCGAGGTCTGCGGTGGCGTTATGGATAAGCTGGGCGATGCCGTAAGGGATGCCCTGTCTCAGCTCTCGGAGATCCAGTGGAGCACCTTCCTGGTGGCAACGGTTGGCGCCGAGCCCATAATGAAAAAAGAAGAGGCGCTGGCCGTGAACAACGGCCTCGAGGGATACGAGTCGGTGAAGTGGGAGATCAACAGGGAAGTTGGAAAGGCCATATCCGCAGCTACGGGAAAAGAGGTTGAGCTCAAGAACCCTGACGTGATCGTGGAAGTACATCCGCTTTCCATGACGGTCTCGCTGAACATCTCTCCGGTCTACGTTTACGGGCGGTACCTGAAGCTGGAAAGGGGAATTCCTCAATCCAGATGGCTTTGCAGCTACTGCCATGGGAAGGGATGCCCGCATTGCAACTTCACCGGGAAGAAGTACCCCACCTCCGTGGAGGAAGAGATCGCGGCCGTGCTTGTCCCGCTGGCTAAGGCGGAGGGCGAGAAAATACACGCCGCTGGCAGGGAAGACGTGGACGCGAGGATGTTGGGCAGCGGAAGGCCTTTCGTCATGGAGCTTCTCAGCCCAAAGATAAGACAGATTGACCTGAGCTCGGCAGAGGAGGCCATAAGGGAGCACTCAGGAGGCAAGGTGGAGGTCAGAGGGTTAAAGCTCGTGGGAAAGGAAGCGGTGAGCGTGGTTAAGGGAGAGGAAAAGAGCAAGAAGACCTACGAAGGGGTGATCGAGAGCGCCGAGGACGTAACCGATGACGACATATCCGTTCTGAACTCGGCCTTTAATGGGGTAGAGATAACCCAGCGCACACCCACCAGGGTGAGCAGGAGAAGGGCCGACCTAGTTAGAAAGAAGACCATTTACGAGCTCAAAGTAGAAAGAGTTGACTCAAAAACGCTTAAGTTCGTCGTGAAAGCGGAAGGAGGCACGTACATAAAGGAGTTAATAAGCGGCGACGGCGGTAGGACTTTGCCGAGCTTGTCGAGTAAAATAGGAAAATCGCTTAAATGTAAGTTATTAGATGTTATGGAGGTAGAGGGCCCATTTGAAAGCCAAGGGATATAGGAGAAAGGGTAGAAGCGCGCTGGGAAGGAATGGAGAGAAGGCCGGCTTTCCTCCCCTTAGAAGGTGGCTTGCCACTTACGAGGAGGGACAGAAGGTCATAATCGACATATGGCCTGGAGTTTACGAGGGAATGCCCCACGCTAGGTACCAGGGAAAAGTGGGACAGGTGCTCGAGAAGAGGGGCAGGTGCTACGTGGTTGCTATCCCCCTTGACAAGAGGAGCGCGAAGCTGACCGTTTCACCAGTTCACATAAGGCCGGCCGCGTAGGTGGTTCTTTTGAAGATATTGGAGAAGAAGGAAATAACCATAGCTGAGGCCAGCCAGTACTATGGCAGGATAGCGGTAACCACGAACTACGAAGACGCCATAGTGCAAGAGTATCTCAGCAAGTTCTCAAAGCTTCCGGCCGAAAAGTCAAGGGAGCTGGTTGATGAGCTGGTGAGCAAGGGAGTCAGCGTTCCGACGGCTGTGTCCATAGCCAACTCGATGCCCAGCACAAGGGACGAGCTGNNGAGCTGCTCCCGTTTTTGGCCCACGAACAGGCCATAAGCCCGCTGGAAAAGCTTGGAGAGATCTTTTCTGTGGTCGAGAAGTACTTGCCCCCCAAGCAGGCGCCGGCAAACGGATGACCCAGGAGGAAGAGCGATTGAGCGAAAGAGATAGGGGAAGGAGGGGGCACATAAGGATAAACGAAGAGTATGCCATAGTGTTGGACTACTTGCCATATGGCAACCCCTACTCTAATCGCCAATCGCCTACGCCCATAATACAGGCCATGGGCGAATTTTACTTCACGTTGTTCGAGGCGGCCCCTGGGCCGGCGTTGGGGCAAGTCAAGCCGGGCGAGAGGATATACGTTGGACCGGACGTGAGCTACAACTACATAAGGGTAGAAGACATAATATCTTACGACGACCTCACTCCAGCGGCGAAGAAAACGCTCGACGAGGCTCTTGACAACTTGATCAAGCAGAGGGAAAAAGACTTCGTCAACTTCCTCAATAGCTCCTCGCCAATAACCACCAGGCTTCATCAACTCGAGCTTATTCCGGGAATAGGGAAGAAGATCATGTGGAAGGCGCTGGATGAGCGCAAGATAGCCCCCTTCCAGTCCTTCGAGGACTTCGAGAAGAGGGTTGGCGTGAGGAACGTGGCGCAGGCCATAAAGAAAAGGATAATCGAGGAAATGCAGGGCAAGGACAACTTCAGGTTGTTTGTCCGCTACTCGAGAAGGCCCATCCCACGCTGACCTTCCGTGCGGCCAACCGCTGGCAGCCGAGGCGCGGGACAGGGCTCCTGCCTTAACGCTGGCCAGAAAGCGTTTTTTAAGCTCAACGTGTTCTGAGTATGGAGAACTACGCTAGGTGGAGTAGCGGCGTGGAAGTTTTATACTTATCCCACAGGCCTGGAAGCAGGGCAGCGCAGGAAGCTGAAAACAAGGTCGCTTCGCAGGCCGAAAGCATGGGCATAGAGGTCGTTAGGCTATCTGAAATAGAGAGGGTGGATGGGACCGGCAGAAAGCCCTCCATAATAATATCGCTGGGAGGGGACGGAACCCTTTTGCGGGCGAGGGCTAAGGTTGGCAACGCCTCGGTGCCCTTTCTTTCAGTGAACTACGGCGGCCTCGGTGCCCTTTCCGAACTGGAGCCAGAAGAGCTTGATGAATGGTTGCCAAAGATCTTGAAAGGAGATTTCATGGTCGAGGAAAGAGCGCTTTTGGAAACCGAAAACAGGACTGCGCTTAACGAGGTCCTAGTGAAGTCATCTGAAATAGGCAAAAGCGCCCTGATAACGCTAAGGGTAGGAGGACATTACCTGTTCAAGGCCAGGGGAGACGGGATAATCGTGGCAACTCCAACGGGTTCTTCGGCCTACGCGTTTTCAGCAGGCGGTCCGCTGGTTGATCCCTCTTTGACTGCCATGGTAGTGGTACCTGTGGCTCCCTTCTTCTGGGGCATCCGCCCGTTCGTAATAGGGGATTCTGAGGTAAGCGTGATTGCTCACGAGAGCATAGCCCTCGTCATAGACGGCGAAAGGATCGCATGTGGAGCGCGCGAGGTGTCTGTTAGGCTATCAAAGGAAAGGGCAAAGTTCATACGCGTGAAGCCCTTTTCCTTCTCAGGTCTTTACAGGAAGCTCGAGTCAAGGCTTGTGTAAAACGGTTTGATGCGGCGCTCGTTTATGACCACACATCACTAGGGCAACCAACGCTCGGGATTAACTCGGCATTAAACTTTAAAGCGATGTACAGATCTAATATGGGCTGGTAGCTCAGCCTGGAAGACCGCCTAGCGGCCAGAGAGCGCTCGGTTCGCATCCGAGAGGTCGCGGGTTCAA
>DAYW01000017.1:9887-10050 GCA_002507085.1 archaeon UBA168
CTCCTTGGCTTTCTTGGAAGCGACGGCGAAAGTCCTCGCTGCAGTCAGAGGGAATAGATAGGGCCGAGCTACCATGCACTTCTTTTGTGGGCCAAGATGGATAGGAAGGCGGCCCCACGAGCAGTATGTAAGACGCATCGCCGAAGGTGGATAGAGTTGGCAC
>DAYW01000051.1:0-2518 GCA_002507085.1 archaeon UBA168
TTCAGGAGGTTTTTGAGGCTAACTGGGCTGTCAGCTGAAGAAGGGGAACCGGTTTACAAGGCCTACTTAGATGCGGGAGGAGACGACGTTGACGCGCTTGCCGAACTCGTCGACAGGGTAAAGTCGTACGACCCCGCCTTGGGTCTCTACCTCGCCAAGTGGGGGACTTCAGTGCTGGAGGACGAGGCCACGCTTAATGCCATGTTCACGGCCTACGCGTACGCAAAGGAAAAGGGGATAAGGACGATCGAAAAGGTTCCCGACCAGCAGAAGTGGACGCTTTCGCAGCTGATGCCAGAGGCCTCCCAGTGGATAGCAAGAAGCGTTTCAAGCACACCGGAAGCGACCGTGAGCAGCACCATTTACTTGGGCTCCATGAAGCCCCTATCCCTCGCGGACGCCCTTCCAAACCTTTCTCCCAAGGCAGTTGACGCGCTCAGGGCCCTCGAGGAGCTAGGTCCCATATATGATTCCGACATAGCCAGGGCTTTGATGAGGCTTAGGCTGGGCTTCGACTACGCTTGGGAGGAAACGCTGTCCTCTCTTGACGACGTAAACGCGGAAAAAAACTTCTCTGACGAATTAAAGCAGCTCTACCTAAATCCTTCGAGGAAGTACATGGGAAAGGACTTCTACGAGTGGGTAATTGAGCTCTGCTACTCGGGAAGGATAACTTACAACTCGGAAAGAAACCTGCTTTACGTCCTAACCGCCTTTCGCCACAAGTTCCTTTGAAAGGCTTGCCTTTCCCAAGGGAGGCAGGTAGGCGATGCGCCAAGGACCTTGAAGGCGGCGCGCAGCTTCGCCAAAAACGCGGGCATCATACCAGCTCGTTCGGGTATTTATCCAGAACGTCGCGATGCCTTTCGTAGTATTCCTGCTGCCACTCTCTAAACTTCCTCCTCTTCTCCTCTTCGTGCTTCTGCCTTTCCCTTTCATACTCATCTCTGATCTTCTTCCACTTCTCGGGGTCATATCCGTACGGAGGCCTGTCCCTTATCTTTGGAGGGTTAAAAGCATAGGAGTAAAAGTCGCGGTAATAATCGTAGTCGTGCTCCTCGACGCTGAGCGGATTCACGCCTTCCGACTGAAGCTTTTCAATTATGGTATCGAGATCGGTCTTCGGCCTGAGGTTTTTGGCTCCCTTTGGGTTATATATGATGGTTATCTTGCCGGTTATGTAGTTAACGCTGGCCTTTATTATGGCGTCATCAGTCATGAGCTTGTACTGCAGCATGGCCGCCCTTCCCTGATCTCCCAGATCAGCCCTCTTCACGGCTATTACCGCCTCCTTAATGATCCTGTAGGGAACGTGGTACTTCTTGCCCAGTTCCTCGATCAGTTCGTCTTCGTANNTTCCCTGATCTCCTAGATCAGCCCTTTTCACGGCTATGGCTGCCTCCTTAACGACCCTGTAAGGAACGTGGTACTTCTTGCCCAGCTCCTCGATCAGTTCGTCTTCGTAAGAGACTCCGGCCTCGGAAAAGGATGATGCTTCCTTGTGCTTTCCCACGGCGCGGGCATTTATCCTTATCCCTACTTTCGAAGTCTCTTCAATCCCCTCATCGGGCGACTCCGCCTGCTTTTTCTTCTCCGAGCCCTGCACTTCAGACATCATGCATCACCTCTTCACTTTAACCCCGAACTTTTCGCTGTTCGCCGCCGAGTCTCCCACCGATGGAAGCTCGGGCCTCGCAAAGGGGACCGGCTTCCCTCCGTTCACTGGCAGCGCGAAGTAGTCCACTATGCCGCCATAAACCTTCCTGTACAGCTCGCTCTCCTGAAGCCTCTTGACGTCCCTCTTGTACTTGTCCGCGTCGTAGCTCCAGTCCGGGTGCTGTTTCTTCCAAACGTCCGCGGGTATGCTGTACTGCCTCTGTATCTTGTCGCGATATATCTCCGGAAAGACGTTGAAGGTACAGAAGGGAAGCACTTCACCGTCGGGCATGGCGTAGTGTATGTCGCACCTCTCTACCCTGGCTATATCGTAGTTGTACTCGTCTTGGAAGTGCATGCTGCCCAAGAAAAGCGTCCTGTGGTGTATAGCGCCAAGCGAGTTGAAGTCCTTGTTGACCAAGAAGTTGGTCAGCAGCTTAAGGAAGTTGACGGACTTCGGTTGCTTCTTCTCATCTATGAACCTCCTTATGCCCAGAAGCACCTTGGCGGCCTTCAGCTTCTTGCTCAGCCGGTTGTCGTCCTTTATCTCCTCGTATTCCTCGTTGAGGTACTCGTTGAGGCCTATAACGTCGATGAACTCGGGTATGGGTATTATCCTCTTGTCATCGTCAAGTATGACGTAGGTCCCCATGCCACAGGCGAAGTGAATGGACATGTCGTACATGTAGCGGCCTGTGGCGGCCTCTAGGAACTTGTCGAACGCTCCCGTGTAGGGAACGCTGTACCAATCGTCCTTGTTTATGACTCCGTGGGTTTGTTCCTCAAGCTCCTTTATCATGCCGGGAATCGTGATCCTCATGCTTTCCCTCGCCTTATCGGGCATCCTTCCGACCAGCGAGAC
>DAYW01000051.1:2546-3376 GCA_002507085.1 archaeon UBA168
AGCTCCTGATCATTTATGCCCCTTATCACCGTGGGCACGAACACTATCCCTAGCTCGGCCTTTCTGGCAGCATCCAAAATGAAGGGTATCTCCCAGTGATTCTTGGGGTTAGCCCTCATGCTGACCCCGTCAAAGCTGAGATACAGCGTGTTGACGCCCGCATACCTCAGCCTCACGGCAAGGTCGGGGTTTAGGCCAAGGTTTATGCCCGTGGTGTTAAGCTGTACTTGCTCAAAGCCGGCCTCCCTGGCCGCCTTAACTATCTCGACTATCTGCGGATGCATGGTGGGCTCGCCTCCGGTGAGCTGAATGGCATTGGGAGGGATTGGGCGCTGCGCTCTCAGGTTCGCAAAGAGCTTCTTGAACTCATCAAGGGTGGGCTCGTAAATCGGCTCTCCTTCCTTGGCGTAGAAGAAGCAGTACCAGCAGTTTAGGTGGCACCTGTTTGTGACGACCACGTTCGCAAGGGCCGTATGGGAAAGGTGCCTCTGACAAAGCCCGCAATCAAAGGGACAGTTTGCGCCAAGCGTGTCAGGGATGTAGTTGGGGTTCTCAAGCCCCCTCCCGTTGTACTGCAGTTTGCTCATCTTGTCGTAGAGGTAGTAGTCCTCCCAGTACTTCTCAATAAAAAGGCCGTGCTCGGGGCATTCCTTCCTTATCATAACGTAATCTCCATCCCTGTAAATCACCCCATCGATTATCCTCTTGCAGACAGGGCATACCGTTTTTGTCTTGCCGAGCACCGGCATCTTTTCGAGCTCCTCTTTGCTCCTGTGATAAACCTCCAGGGAGGGCTCGCTCGGCCTCTCAGAACTAACGCTTTGCATAAG